>PBXZ01000068.1:0-49783 GCA_002729415.1 Candidatus Poribacteria bacterium
GTCACGAGAGTTTTTATTGGCTTGGTGCATACCGCGAATCTGGTTAGTCATACGGGTAGCCATGGCTGACCCGGCGGTATCATCGGCAGCGCTGTTGATGCGCAGACCGGAAGAGAGTCGTTGAATATTTTTATTGAGTAGGGCTTGAGTTTTATTGAGTTGACTGTAAGCGAAAGTCGAGGTCGGGTTACTTTGAAGTCTGAAAGAGTTCATTTTGATTCTCCTAATGTTCTTTAAATGGTTGTTGTTTGTGTGTTTTAACTGCCTCAATTGAGTTCCTACACTCAATCAAGCTGTTTATATATCGGCAGGATAGAAAAAAACATTAGGCCTTTTAGCAAAAAAATGAAAAATAGTTAAGAGACCTGTTCGTCCAGACAGGTCTCTTAACCCTAACTAATTTAAAAACTTCCCTTCTAGGAAAACCGTAAATCCCAGCCCATGCCAGCATGACTTTAACCAAATTTCAACTTGAACACGAGGTGATTTTGGATTTTACTGAACGGCTTTCCTTTAGCTCGACACCTAGCTTTTCTAATTGAATTCTGATTTGGTTTGATCCATTGAGTTGCTTGCAAATTAGCAATTGTAGTAGAATAATGCACCTNAATTCTCAGGACAACTAGAGATCAGTGAAAGGAAACCAGTGGACCCAAAACTGNCAGTTACGAAGCATTATCAACCTAAAGGAGTAATTCCAGCCAGCCTGATGCCATTTAAGGAAAATCTAGAAATCGATGAGNCTGCCTACCGAAGCCATTTGAGAGAACTAGCTTTAGTTGATGGTATTTCTGCCATCACTATTAATGGTCATGCAGCTGAGGTTCATGCGCTAACCTTAAGTGAGCAAGAACGGAGTTTGGAACTGGCTCAGGACGAAGTTGGAGACCAGATTCCGCTGATNGTTGGCATCTCTACGCCTAACAGTATGATTGCCGCACAATTGGCTGTCANAGCTACGGGAGGTGGTGCTTCNGCTCTGCTAGTTTTTCCACCAGAAAGCATGTCTCTCGGTGGACAGCAGCGGCCAGANATGGCAATAGCGCATTTTGAGCACATTGCCATCTCTACAGATTTACCGCTAATTTTGTTTCAGTATCCATTGTCCAGTGGGCTGGGCTATCCCCTTTCAACTCTACTTGATTTGTGTCAACGTTTTCCTACCATTCGAGCTATTAAGGACTGGTGTAACGATCCTATTTTGCATGAGCAGCATATCCGAGAACTTCATGCATTGGATCAACCTGTTGCCGTCCTATCGACACATAGTGCTTGGTTGTTAAGTTCGTTGGTTTTGGGTTGCGATGGGTTGCTATCTGGTGCGGGAAGCGTGGTTGCGGATCTTCATGTTACTATTTGGACAGCGATTCAAACTAAAAATTTGGAGAAAGCTCAACAGCTTAGTAACCGCTTGTACCATTTGACACACGCTTTCTATTGCAATCCCTTACTGGATATGCACAATCGAATGAAAGAGGCACTGGTTTTGTTGGGTCGGTTGCCGGCGGCGCATGTCCGTCCTCCTCTAGTGCGTTTGAAGTCAAATGAAGTGCAGTATATCGAAGATCAACTTGAGCTGGCTGGTATCAGCGAGGAAAAGCAGAACTATCACCACTGAGCTGAATAATGGACAGGTGGGTTTATAAGAACCGCTATCAAAAACTCGATCTTCAAACGACCAAGTCAGGTTTGCTGCGTCAAAAAGAAAAAGGTATATCGTTGGCAAACTTATCGCCCCGGTTAAATACTACATTTGCCGACATCGTAATCTAGTCGGCTCTTCTCATTATCATTATGTGTTCGTACGATTCGTCGAAACTAATTTGTGACAGCGAGCTTATCACTACCCCCAATATATTATGATACATGATCATGATAGGAAGAGAAGAAATAGTAGTGTGTGAAATGAGCAAAAACTGTTGCTAATTTAGATAGAGTTGGTTTACCCAAGTCTGGAGTGATCCGCTTGTAGGCTCAAAAGTAGCGGCCAATCGCTGTAAATCAACATAGACATGCTGAAGTATACATTGGATAATGATGAATCAGTTGAATCAGTTTTATGTCGCAATTGCTTTTTGCGTCTTCGCCTTGGCTACGGCGGAAGGAAATGAAGAGTTAATGTCACTACATCCTCAACATTCGTATGCTGATGTCGAAAACATCGACAATTTGGAGGAAACCCTGCGGAATATGCTTGTGAAAGAGGAGAAGTATTCGTTTTCCCGTGGTTGGTGGAGTTGGGATCGCTTGCGGCAACGTTACGTTGATAGTGAACGCAAGGAGGAAAACTCATTAAGGATTTTGCGCGGTGTGTTTCGGGGATTGATTATTGATTGGCATGCCAAATTAGAAGCCAAAGGTGAAGGTGATCTGATGTATATCTTATTCACCACGAATAGCGGCAATAAAACGACAAGAAAAGCTGATAAAGACCGGATGCTAGTGCGTGATTTACATGGAGGTGGATACCATGGTGGTTGGGGGAGTGCATGCCGGATGCGCATATACGAAGAGTTGGTTCGACAAAAAATGCTCACTGCTGAGGAGAAAGCACTTTTCAAGAAAATCGTCCATCAAAGTTTGCAACCGCAGTTTCTCGATTTTACTAAAGGTTCACAACAGGCGGACAACCATTCCTTTGGCAACGGGGGTGGGGTGGCGTTGGCATTGAAGTTGTTTCCTAACGCTCCACAGGCGAAAAAGGCTCGTGCTTGGATCAATCGAATCTGGGCACACATGGCCGATTACGGCGATTGGAAAGAGTGGAATTATTACCCATACGGGCCAATTTTCCTACACGGCATGTTGGATATTGCTGAGGCGACTGGTCGAATTGACACGGAACATGAATTGATCAACGCTATTGGCCAACGTTGTCTTGGGTTTGTTCATGGCGGTGGAGTTCGCGGAAACCCTAATTGTGGTTCGCAGGTAAGAAAAGACCTGTCGCAAGTTTATACCGACCCGTGGAATGTGGGTTACTACAACGTTGAGACGTCGAGTCGTGATGGAAATTTTTGGTATCGTATGGCCCTGCATTACAGAAATCCCGAATACTTGTGGGCTGCCGAGCAGGTTGCGTTGGGAGGACGCCCTCCCGGCGGCAATGTACCTGCTGAATATCAAGCGGCCTACAATAAACGATTTGCTTGGTTTGTCAAACATGGTATAGAACCGACGCCACCAGCCAGCAGTTCCAAGATTGGTTTATTGAGTACCCTTAAACATAAAGTGAAGGAGCGTATTTACCTCAACGCGGGGCGGGAACCAGAGAAACCTTTTGCTGCCTTTTTCCTTTATGATAAGAAGGACAAGCACTTGGACAACGTAGCAGGCTACCTCTACGAATATTCCATTGGTGGAGCTAAATTCCTACATACCTCTGGCAAGTACAACAATGTCTACTCAGGTAACAATCTCAAGGGAGGAGGCACTGGTGAGGAGAGTCTCGATTCGTTGCTAGTGCTTCACAAACGACATCCGTTTCCAGTCCATCCTGATCGGCAGGGTGATGAGCGTGACTTTAAGCGGATGGGTTTTGCCAAACATCTACCCGACTTGGCTAGAGCGGAGAACAATGGTTTGGGAGACTCGTTTGGTCAGTTTGGCTTCAACGACTTTTTCGGTTCAGGAAGCCAATGGACACGCCGTGCGGTACTCACCACTGAAGGGTATCTTATTGTTGCTGACGAATACAAGGGAGGTGAGTCACTGGGGACAGACTATTTAGCTGGACCGATTTGGCATCTGGCAAAGGTCGAAGGAAAAGCAACAGGGTCGCAGGAAAAAAACTGGTTCGCGGCCCCTGCAATCGATCGAGCATGGTGGCAAAAAAAGGAGGTTGGAGTGACGGTCTGTATTCACGACGACGGGAACCTAAAATTTGGATCTGTTCAGCAAAGCAAATCGCAAGATGTTGATCCAAACACAACTGTTTTTGCATATCGTCCAATCACTGCTGGAAAGACAGAACTCTTTTTAAGCATACTAGTGCCGTATTGCTTAGCCAAGTGTCCAGAGGGCGTTGTCGATGGTATTAAATCAGTTATTAAGCAATCTAAAACATTTATCGTCTTTGTCAATGGTGTTCGAGTTGTCATCGAAATCGATGGTTCGTGGTCTGTGAACCGCTAATCAGCCAGTAAAGGAATCATTATGATTCTTTTGCCCAGTTCACCTATCAAATTACTTCGAGGGGATTCCAAGGCTGAGATGAGTGCATGAAATTATCTGTTCAAGCTGACGTCCTCTGGTCGATAAGCCGCCACTGAAATTAAGTGTAAGATACGAAATATCCGTTTCTATTCGCTGACTCAGCCACAGCCTTTGGTAGCCAAATTGTTGAATGGATCGATTAAGAAATTGGCTTGGAAAGACACCAAAGAGCTGGTCACCAAACATTAAAATTCGTTTATTTAAATTGTTTCCCATGGTTTATTTTGTAACTTTAGGTTATGTTAGATAAACATCTGAATTAAGTGATATCGAAAAATATGCAATAACGGTAAAAGATGAAAAAAATACGAATAGGAATAATCGGATGCGGCGGAATGGCAAAATCGCACGCTGCACGGATGAATAAAGTCTTAGAAAAAATTGAAATCACTGCCGTTGTCGATATTGATTTAGATAGAGCTCAGATGGTCGCAGAACTTTTCCCCAACAAACCAGTGGTTCACAAAAACTATGAGGAAATCCTTGACCATGTGGATGCAACCTTGGTAGTCTTGCCACATCATCTCCATCATCCAGTTACAATCAAGTGCCTCAATGAGGGCAAGCATGTGCTGGTCGAAAAACCCATGGCTAACACCGAACGAGAATGCTTGGAAATGATTGGGTCTGCCAGAAGGAATGATCGAGTCCTCATGGTTGGCTACTGTATGCGTTTTCATCCTCTCGTGCTCAAATTCAAGGAAATTCTGGACAACAAGATCTTCGGTGATGTGTTCCAACTTTCAATCTGGACTGAGCAACATACGCAACGAGATCCCAGCAACTGGATGTGCAAGGCAAAGGAAGTTGGAGGTGGGCAGTTTTTCAGTCACGGTTGTCACTATATCGATCTGATGTTGTGGATGCTTGGTAATCCAATGAAAGGAATTCATTTGGGGACTAACCGATGTACGCCTTGGATGGAGAGAGAAGGTACTAGTAACGTGTGCCTAGAGTTTGAGAATGG
The DNA here is from genome assembly GCA_002729415.1 of Candidatus Poribacteria bacterium. GTDB lineage: Bacteria > Poribacteria > WGA-4E > WGA-4E > UBA9662 > UBA9662. The sequence goes on from PBXZ01000068.1 coordinate 5,183, forward strand.
CGCTCTGGGATATCATTTTGGCACGTGGGGAGCGCGAGGTACTCGGCTCGGTTATTCTTTTCACGCACATTGTGAAAAGGGAATGGTAGAGATGCAGCTCGAAAAAGGGCGGGTAGTTTATCTCGGTGATGTTGATAAGCATGTACCTGGTGTCCACGATCCGGAGCAGAAGGAGATCATTCTCTTAGAAAAAAAACACGCTAAACCCACGGAAATAGAGATGTCACACTTTATCGAATGTATAGAAACTGGACAGAAACCATTAACTGATGCCGTCTCCAGTTTTGAGGGGTTGAAAGTGATCTGGGAACTCTATAACGCGGAGGAGAAGAATATTGTGGCGAATCTGCAAGGACTTGGGCTTGGATCGACGAACTTCGATTAAAAGATGCCCCAACACACGAAGATATTCGCCAACAGACTTTGCTCTTGAGGCAACATAGCACAACATGAATATAGGCCCTAAGCAAATTCTATCATTTTCCAACACTACAAATCTTTATTAAGCGAGTTAAATGAATCGCCCTCAGATGTTGACTGATGTTCTATCCGATAAGCGGGCATGGTATGCAGGTACAATTGACGATGTTAAATCCTGGTACTATTCGCTATCCGAAAAATGTCTTTTTGCTTTTGATACATATATTCGGTATCTCCGTTGCTATCCTCAACCAATTACGGAGATACGGATTCAGAAATCACTATTCGACATCTGCACCGAGTCCCTTCAACCAGTAGCTGATGCCCTTAACACAGGACTGGGTTTTGCTATTGTCGAACGGATCCCTTTAGAGCAATATACTTTGGAAGAATCACGGATAATCTACTGGTTGCTTGGCCAGTTTCTTGGCCATCCTTTTGCGCAAGATATTAAAGGAACCTTATTGTATGACGTGAAAGATACTGGTCAAAGTGTAACTCAAGGTGCTCGCTTTTCAGTGACCAAGGCNGAGAGTTCATTTCACATGGATAATTCCTTTGGTAATCCAGTTCCTGACTTCGTTGGATTGCTATGTGTTAAGACGGCGAAATCAGGTGGTCAGAACCAGCTTATCAGTGCCTATTCTCTCCACAACGAACTNCGGGANCAATTCTCTCCCGATGTGCTTGAAACACTCTATCAACCATTTTATTTTGATCGCCGAGGACAGTTCAACATGGGAGAATCCTCAACTTCTGACAACCCGATTTTTCAATGGGATCAAGTGGAACTGACCATGCGTTACATGTACTACTATATTCAGATTGGTCACCAGCGTGCAGGCCGAGCACTGACCCNAAATCAGGAGAAAGCCTTGAACATTCTGGAAATGCTACTATGCCGCTCAGACCTCCGTGTAGAGTTCAGCTTAAAACCTGGGCAGATGCTTTTTACAAACAACCATTGGATACTCCATAATCGTACCCTATTCGAGGATTATCCTGATCCCAAGTGTAAGCGTCATTATGTACGGCTTTGGCTCCAGCGGAGGACGGGCAGTGACNGCCCAACTAATAGCTAGANACTNTCACAATCAGTCATATCTATATTGTGTGCTGCCACTATCTTTAATAAAAAAATATCAGTCATCCGGAAATACAGCTACACGGAATAAGCNAAGGAACCATCTTCTCGAAGAGGTACTCCTGTTGTATTCATTGACTCGAATGGTGTTTGAGAAAGAAGACGTTCATCCAACTCAACTCCAAGTCCCGGANCTTCAGGAATCGGAATGTATCCACCTTGACGTTGGTATGAGGTTGTGAAGTATGCGTACCTGTCTGATTCGTCGTCTTTTGTGTACTCTTGGGTGATGAAATTAGGAATACAAGTATCCAAATGCAATGAAGCCGCTGTGATTAGAGGACCAAGGAAGTTATGAACNACAACNGCACTATGGTATGATTCAGCGATAGCAGAGATCTTCTTGCAATGNGTGAGCCCGCCAGCGAGAGCGACATCTGGACGCACATATTGCGGGCCTCCANTTTCTAGCAATTCTCTGAATTCCCAGATTGTGGTTAGGCGTTCACCGTTGCCAATAGGGATATTGATACGCTTGGCCATTTCTGCTTGTGAAATAATGCTGTCGATCTGAATCGGATCCTCAATAAAATAAAGGTTGAATTTGGTCAAAGCTTCTGCCAAAGCAANACTATTCATTGGTGTTAGTTTTCGGTGTAGCTCAACAATCAAATCTAGACCCGATCCTCCGCCTTCTCGTGTTGCATCTACCATCTCACAAACAGACTTAATCAGTTGATCTTGTGTCATGTCTTGGTACCCATCGACCAGTGGATCAAACTTAATTGCTGTAAACCCTTCAGCAACGGCANCTTTAGCGGCTTTGTACATGGCNNCAGGTGAAGGTTGGCCTACTAGCAAGTGTAATCGGATTTTATGACGACAGTTACCACCAAGCAGTTCCCATACTGGTGCACTGAAATACTTCCCTTTGATATCCCATAATGCAATATCGACTGCACTGATCGCTCCACAAAGGACATTTCCTCGAAAAGGCCCCATACGATATAAATACTGCCAATGGTGTTCAATCCTTAATGGATTTTGACCGATAAGGTATTGTTCAAAACGACGGACAATGCGCTCAACTGCTTCCGGGTATCCCCAACAAGCAGTTTGCCCTAGTCCGCTAATACCTGTGTCAGTGTGAATCTGCAAGACGTATCCATTGCCTGCAAGGTATGATTCTATTTTATCTATTTTCATCTTAGCCTCCAACTATGTTATTATCCCACATTGGTTGATGTTGTCAATGAATCGATTCCAACCAGCCAGAAGTGAAACCAAGTTACAATACATGTCACATGTCTGATCTGCTATTTCGTGTAAAGNCAGGCAATTAAAGGGGAATGGTAGCGTGGCGGGCATATCAGTGAAATGTCGGCACTAATTGTTGACAATGGCTGGCAGCACGATGCCAATAGCCAAAGACCAAGAAGAATCCCNTATGACCCCAATTAACGANNGTGATCGCCAAACGATCTCGGATCTTATTACACGGCACCATGAGAAGGATGGTGGTCTCGGTCCAGATCGGATGCTATTCACTTCAAAGCAAGGTGATGGTTCTGTCTTAGCCGCGGCCAAGCGCACAAAATTCTGTGTGAGGCTTTCCATCGAGCATACTTGAACGATAAAGTGACCTCATTCACTTCAGAAATCGTTTGCGAAAAAGCTCTATGAGGTTACTGTAGACATATATTTGGAGAGGACACCATGATATTGGAGTTGCGCTTTAAAGAGAGAGAATCCCACCTTCAACTAACATTGGAGCTCCGGTCATATACTTTGATTCATCAGACGCTAAGTAAACCGCTGCCCAAGCTATATCTTCGGAAGTACCAATGCCCAACGGATGCATGTCTTCGATTTCTTTTTTGACAACGTCCCCGTTTTCCTGCTGATCTAAAAACTCCTGAAGTAATTCTGTGTCGATGGTGCCAGGGCATAAACTGTTAACTCGAATACTTTCTGACGCATACCGTACCGCCATACTGCGTGATAAATGGACAACAGCAGCTTTGGATGATGTATATGCAGGATGCATAGGAAAACCAACATAAGCAGATTCACTAGCCATATTAATAATAGATCCTCCGCCTATCTGACGCATGTTTGGAATCACAACCCGCGACACTAAATATATGCTTTTAACATTGACTGCATACTGATGATCCCATTCTTCTTCGCTGATCTCTTCGATTTCGCCAACGACTGCAATGCCTGCGTTGTTAAACAAGACGTTAGGTATTCCCAAGTTTGAAATAGTTTGATCTAGGGCTTGTTCAATTTGATCATTACTTGTTACATCACACCGACAAAAAAACGCTCGGCCATTATTTTCTATAATGCTATTCACAACAGTATGCCCACGTTCTTCCAGCACATCCCAAACCGCGACAGCAGCACCTTCTTGCGCAAAAATCTCAGCACTTTTTGCACCGATTCCCCGTGAAGCCCCAGTGATAATTGCCACTTTGTTTTTTAATCGATCTGCCACAATTCTCTCCTTTGTGCTTATACCAATTATAATAACTTGATTCGTATTAAGCTATTAACAACATAATTGCGAAGAATAAGTATTACACTCCAAAAATTTAAGTAATAACCAATACTAGGGCATATCCGCAACACACCGAAATCCGTAACCGAAATTAGCAACCATTGGATAGCGTCCGATGCGATACGTGACTCGTAGAGCATCCACAGCATAATACCATGCACCGCCGCGTAATACTCTTATTCTGCCTGTACTTGGTCCAGGCGGGTTCTTCAAAGGTGAACTAATATAGTAACCTTCTCCATACCAATCAGCACACCATTCCCAGACATTCCCTGCCACGTCGTAGAGCCCATATCTATTGGGATCAAAACTTCCCGTCGGCGCACAATATTGCCACTCATCTTTTCCATCCATATCGGCATAGTTAGCGTCCTCATGTGTAATATCATCTCCCCAAGGATATCGTTTGCCTCTCAAACCACCTCGTGCTGCATATTCCCATTCAGCTTCGGTGGGCAAACGCTTGCCAGCCCACTTCGCATAGGCAGTGGCATCGTACCAATTGACATAAGACATAGGATGGTCATCAGTTGGCGAAAACACCACAACATCATTCCATCGATTGTAGCTATATTTACTTTCTCGCACAAATTTCTTGAATTGACCAACGGTGACTTCATATCTATCCATATAGAAGGCATCCAACTCCACAGTATGAACTGGCAAAGCATTTTCCATATTATCTAGATGGTCTCCCATTTCAAAGCTACCAGCAGGTATCAGTACCATTTTGCCATTGTCCTTCTTCCCAAAAATGATGCTCTCGGGCTCGCCACGATCAATAGCCACTGGCTTAATCTCTCCAGATTTATCTTCACTACAACTAACGACAGAAAAACCCAATAATACCAACAGGATAATATCCTTAGCCATAATCGATTCCCCCTTTCGAAATAAGCGTTTGACACTGATTGTGGAACCACACCCTCCATACTTGATATTTGGGAGATGTCCACTAGCCTAGTATAAAAAAACTAACTGTCATTTTATACAAAGTCTCAGCATTTTGCAAGGAACCTCTGGCTATGCTATAATGATCTCATCGAAGTAATGTTAGAACGCATTTTCCAGCGGGACTCGCGGAGAAACCGCCAAGGGTGAACTTGACAATACAGGCGAAGTTAGATACAAGTTTAGTATAATTTTGCCTATACTTTATTCGTTTGTAATCGTCTTAGTTCACCAAGTTTTATTCTTAACCTTTGACAACATTGACTCCATTTGGGGGAAATTGGCACGTTGGTGACTGATTGGTTCACTCGATATAGGACTATGGACGAATTTATTAAACTGCTAAATCCCGGAAAGATACTACCAGTAATGGTTTTAATTGTTTTTGGAGTCTGCTGGTCGATAATTGGTTTAACGATGAACTCTCAATTGACGCGTACTGTCGACTCACTTGCTGCATTTTGGTTATCGAGTACAACAACTCTCGTAGTTAGCTGTGTCTTTACCTATCTTTTCTCGAGTTTGATATCTTATGTTTTTCCGGAGGGAGAAAACGATTCCTTTAATCGAAAACAACTAATCGGTAAAACAGCTCATATAATCAGTTCGAAGGTAGATNGGAATTTTGGAAGAGCAAGGGTCAGAAACCCACATTCGAATATTACCCTTTTCTGCAAAGTGGATCAANNTGAACCAAATATAAAAAACGGAGAGGAAATTGTCATCTGGAAGTATGACCGGAAAACACGTTTTTTTCTCGTACAAAAAATCAACCCTAGAAGAATATGAACTCATTTAAAGATTGGACTGAACCACAATTTTTCATCGCCCCTACACTAGTATAAACCAGCCAAGAATTCGTGCGAATTCTGTTAAACNAGGGGAGCACTAAAAACTTATAATTTGAATAATAAAAACTCGGTTATGATTATCCAAACGGTTTTTAAGAATTTTAATCCTATCCAAAAAGGAATAAATAAAAATGATACAAGTTGAAGTAGCGTTTATCTCTGTTGATGCGAACATCGGGACTCCAATTGTGTTCCTCCGCGAAACCGACGGTGATCCGCGGCGTATGTTGCCAATTTGGATTGGTCAGGCTGAAGCATTGGCAATTCAACTTAAACTCAAAGATGAAGAACCGCCGCGTCCAATGACACATGATTTGCTTAAAAACATTATTGAAACACTATCGGCAAAAGTTGAAGCAATTCATGTCCATTCAATTAAGGAAGAAACATTTTTGGCAGAAATACATCTTCAGGTTAACAAAGAAATACTGAAAGTCGATTCTCGTCCAAGTGATGCGATTGCGCTATCCTTGCGGTTTGACGTTCCAATATACGTTACCGAGGAATTAATTGAGCAAAGTGGTTTTTCGGAGGAAGAACTTAAGGAATCCGAGGAGAAACAGCAACCTAATACTTTGGCAGATTTGGATGAAGATACTCTCGCAGAATATGAAGTGTAACTGAACCCAAACATTCCAAAGTTGTATNTTTAAACTACTAAATGTGAAAACATCCAGAATATGGATCTTGTGAAGAAATTACTTTTTCTGGTATTGATTGGTTTTTTGGTTCTGATAACAGTAAAAATTGCGTTTTCAGTTTTTATAAGTNTCANCAAAACCTTGGCAATGATTGTTGCATTATTTGCCATATGTACTTTGGTATTGGTTTTATATCGTAAGTTTAAAAATGTATAAGTATCGAGATCTNTAGTAACAATGGAAAATAACCAAAANATCACAGCCGCTATACTAGCAGGTGGGAAAAGTCAGCGTATGGGTACAAACAAAGCGTTCCTACTAATTAATAACGAGCCGATAATTTCACATACAGTCACAACTTTGCGTGAAATAACCCACGATTTGTTAATTGTGACAAATCACCCTGAATTATACGCAGAATTTCAAGTCACAGTTGTTAGAGATTTGCAACTTGGGCTTGGTCCAATTGGTGCCATTTTAACGGCACTGTCATTGACAGAAAACAGCCANGTCTTAGTTGTAGCATGTGATTTGCCATTTTTGAACTTAAGGATTTTACACAAAATGACCAAGGTCATGAATGGTTTCGATGTTGTGGCTCCTAGGTCCGATTATGGGTTGGAACCCCTCTGTGCAATCTACAATCGGTCATGCCTCCCAACTATCAAGTATGCTATTTCTCAAGGAGAGTTAAGTGTTTTCCAACTTTTCAAACAACTGAAAGTACACCAGATTCCTCCAGAAGAATGGCAACCACTCGACCCCACTGGATATGCTTTTCTTAACCTCAATACATTAGAAGATTATCGGTTAGCTCAAAATCTAGAGATACAAGAATCATTTAACTCTCAACAACATGTAAGTTCACCTAGAACCTCATTTGACTGCATAAGAAAATAACGATTGCCAATAGTTTCCATGTTTTGCCTTAACTTGGTTACCAACTGAGCAACACCACCCAACAGAAGGCCAAACTATCCTCTGTGAAACACCTAATTTAACCTCGTTTTTGCTGATTTTTTCAAAATATAATTTCATTGCTACTCTATCTGTGTCCCCCACTTAGAGCGTCTGTATCTAACCCACATCAATATCCCCTGTACAACATTTGATAGCGCAATTCCAAGCCATATTCCGACAATATTGAGGGTATAAGATAGGAGGATAACCAGCACGAGTCCGATACCACATTGTGAAACTAATGTTATCACCATTGGAGAAAGAGTATCACCTGAGCCTGTCATCGCTCGGCCTAGAACCAAAGACATAGCAATAAACCCAAAAGTTGGAGATAAGTAACGCAGATAGACTTTCGCTATCTGAATAACCGCTTGATCCTGAGTAAAGATATTGACAAAGAATCCAGGGAAAAACAGGAAAAGAACTCCAATACCAATCATGACAAATATGGCTAACCAATTACCAACCTGAGCTGATTTTCTTGCTCGATCAACAAGACGAGCCCCCAAGTTCTGCCCAACCATGGGTGAAACAGCACCCGCAATGGAAAACCCAGGATTCATTACCAACACACGAAGACGCATACAGATAGCATAAGCGGCCACTGCATTAGTCCCATAATTGGCGACTACCCGCAAAAAACCGAGACGAGAAAAATGTCGCCAAAATCCTTGCATGGCGCTGAAAACCCCTAGCTTCAGGACTTTTTCCATTTCCGAAAAATTGATACGCCAATTCACATGTTTTAACGAGATAGCTCCCTTACCTCTGAAACAGATATAGAACATGATCAATACACTGGCACTTCGACCAATCAAGGTGGCATAGGCTGATCCTACGATTCCAAGTTCAGGAAACCCTAACCTACCAAATATCAGTAACCAATCGAGTACAATGTTCAGGGCTGTTGCAAAAATGAGAACTAGCATCGGTGTTACCGCATCACCAGCCCCCCGATATATTGAATTCAGTGTCATTGACAAGAACCTTATAATCAAACCAAGAAAGGTAATTTGCATATAAGGCACTCCTAATTGTACAATTTCTGGCGCTGCCCCTAGTATTCTCAGCGAAAGCGCAGACATCGGGTAACCAATTCCACAGATACCGGCGGAAAAAAACACAGAAAGTAACAACGATTGCAGGGCGATATTTTCTCCTTCCGCTTGTTTCTTAGCGCCAATCGATTGGGAAACCAACACCGTGGCCCCCGTTGAAATGCCGAGGCCAAAAACAGCAACTAAACGGAGAATGTTACCACTTATTGCTACAGCAGCCAATTCAGGTGCTCCCAACCGTCCGATAAAAATCATGTCAACTACTTCAAAGGCATCCTGTAAGATGTAAGTCATGAAAATTGGGATCGCCAGACAAATCAGGTTGTATGTAATCTTTCCTGTGGTCAGATCTTGATTAGCTTTTTGCATCAGTTCAGTAGGTAGGTAAAAAAACTCAGAAAACTTTTCCTGTTAAATTGTACTTGTATTATCAAGTCGATCCTGCATTCTAACATAATTGCTTTACATTATCAGCAAAACGAGAATATGATTTGGTTCCATTTCAATTCATGTTGTAGAATGGAGACAGAAAAGAAGGATTCTATGATTATTATACAAGGCAACTATGAATTCAGAATTTACGGCGATGGATATTAAGGCAGGAATCCAATATCTGTCTAAAATTGATCCGGATATGAAGAAACTAATTGATTACTTTGGTACAATTAGTCTTAATGATGACGATTCCGACTATTACGAATCGTTAGTAAAATCAATCATCTATCAGCAACTAAATGGTAAGGTCGCCAATGCCATTTATCAGCGATTCAGGAACTTATATCCTCATAACAGTATCATCGACCCCCAGAACGTTTATCAAACACCTCTAAAAACCCTAAGAAGTATTGGATTGTCTGAGCGCAAAGCAACCTATATTCAGGGATTATCCCACAAATGGATCAGCGATGAAATTGAATGGAATAGATTCGCATGTATGAGTAATGAAGAAATCGGTCTAGTTTTAAAAACTGTTAAGGGCATAGGTCAATGGACTGTAGACATGTTTCTCATCTTCTCCTTGAAGAGACCTGATGTCTTCCCTACTGGTGATCTAGGAATAAGAAAAGCATTGCACGTTTTGTGTCATCTTGATGATCTACCGGTAATAGACGAGATGCTTGAAATCGCAGAAAAGTGGAGACCTTTTAGATCACTTGCTACCCTCTACTTATGGAAAATTGCTGATAATAATATTTCTAAACTTGATTAGAATACTATTTTTGAAACACTAGGTTGGGTTCACTCTATATCCCCAAAATCTATAGCAATTGGGACAAAATACGATTAGGCAAGAGATTGCAAAAGGAAGATTTATGATAGGTGTTGGCATTATCGGTACAGGAGGTATCTCACATGCACACGCAGATGGCTATATGCAATTACCAGACCGTGCAGAAATTATAGCCGTGGCAGATATCGATTACGATCGGGCTAGATCTGCAGCTAATCAATGGGGCGTAAAGCACGCATTTTCCGATTATCAAGAGATGCTAAAGTTAGATCAAATCGACGCTATTAGTGTTTGTACCTATACCAAAGCCCACTCTCAACCGAGCATCGACGCTCTCCGTGCTGGCAAACATGTCTTAGTTGAAAAACCGATGGCGGCAACGGCTGAAGAAGCAATTCAAATGGCAAAAGCTAGCAAAAAAAACGATAAAATTCTGATGGTTGGGATGAAATGGCGTTTTATGCCCGAGATCTTAGCCGCCAAAGCTTTTATTGAAAAGAGTAAACTCGGAGATATATATTATGCTGAGGCCATTGGCTGGCAACATCGCGGGATTCCTGGACGCAGCTTTATTCGCAAGGAAACAGCTGGAGGAGGAGCTTTTATGGACAATGGCGTCTATACGCTTGATACTGTATTGTACTTGATGAATCACCCAAAACCTGTTTCAGTCACCGGATCTTCTGCCAACATATTTGGTCACTCTGCAGATGGGAATTGGGATCCAGAACAATTTAACGTAGAAGATTTTGGAACAGCACTAATTCGTTTTGAAGGAGGAATTACGCTCTTTTTCGCACACTCATGGGCGATTAATTTCAGAGAACAATGGCAGATACGGATCGCAGGCAATCACGGTAGCGCCGAGATATATCCGTTTTCTGATCCGAAATTACGTCTTATGCACGGGGGATATAACGATCTCACTGAGTTCACACCAACAGATCTACCAGAAGGTTCTATCGACATCAACTATGAGATTAAACAATTTATTAATGCCGTTGAAAACAAGTTTGCATCACCAATACCCGCTGACACCTTTCTGTATACCAACCTGATCTTTGACGCTATTTATCAATCAACCAATCTGGGGCACGAAGTNAAAGTAAATACTCCAGATTTCTTGTAAGNTGACANAAGNGAATGTTGTGATANGTCTATTGATTTNGGTATCTACCAATCGAGAAATATATACTANCAAANCTGAGATANCCTTGACTTTAANATGTAACCAACTGATNACATGACACTAACACAAGATAAAAATAGAATCTTCAATGAACACTATGGGNAGTAAGAGGGATTAGCCAAACAAANGGANCTTNGGTCTACNCCTGTTGGCNTTCCNCTCAGGCANAAANCCTAATGNTTTCGCTCATTAGACATTCATTCTAAAANAAGAAATACAGAAAGGAAATTTGATGTTAGATAAAATNAAATTAGGCATCATCGGATGTGGGAACATTAGNGGGGCTTACTTCGAAGGTGCGAGGAAGACTNANACTCTTNAGATTAAAGCCTGTGCTGATATCAACATGGACGNAGCCAACAAGCAAGCAGATAGNTTTGGCTGCCATGCTGTAAGTGTTGATCAACTTTTGGCTGATTCGGAAATAGAGCTTGTTGTCAATTTGACCATCCCGAAAGCTCATGCCGAAATTGGATTGAAAGCACTCAAAGCAAATAAGCATACTTACAGTGAAAAACCATTTGCTGTCGATATCGACAGTGGGCGTAAATTGAAGGAAACTGCGGCGAGAAAAAAATTGCGTATCGGTTGTGCNCCAGACACTTTCCTAGGAGCTGGAATCCAAACCGCACGAAAACAGCTAGATGCTAATGTAATTGGTCAACCGATTGCAGGATCTGCCTTTATGTGTGGTCATGGCCATGAAAATTGGCACTCAAACCCAGCATTTTATTATGATATCGGNGGTGGGCCAATGATGGATATGGGCCCGTACTACATCACAGCGCTNGTAAACATCTTAGGACCAGTAAAGCGTGTGGCTGCAGTAACAACAAAAGCTTTCGAAGAACGNGTTGCTACCAGTGAAAAAGCTTATGGTTTGAAGATTCCTGTTCACACAACAACGCACTTGACAGGCATACTGGAATTTGTCAACGGAACCATTATCACCATGATTATGAGTTTTGACATGTGGAGTCATGGGTTACCCTGCATTGAACTTTATGGTACNGANGGGTCGATCAAAGTTCCCGATCCCAACGGTTTTGGTGGCTCGGTACAAATAGCTAAGGCCAGAGAGAATTGGGATGAAGTACCACTTGAGTTTCCTCACAACGCCCGTATAATTGGTTTGATCGATATGGTACGCGCGATTAGAAATGATCGGCCACACCGGGTTAACGGGGATCTCGCTTACCATGTTTTGGAAGTGATGTTGGCCTTTGATAAGTCCTCTCAGACGGCNNAACACGTTAANATTGACAGCACCGTTGAACGACCTAATCCCTTACCTGTAGGCCTTAACGAATGGGAGGTTGNGGACTAATCAGTAACATTTTTTATGGCTCCTCAAAATTCTCCCCTGACTGTAAAAGAACTGGCAATCGAAAGATAGTCCCGGCCTTCTTCAACTCGGTCTTGATTGTAACTAAGTCCCAAGTTTATGTTGGCAGTCAGNCGTTTACTCAGATTGTATCTTGTACGNAGAGTTGTTTCGTATCGCTCCGATTTTTCTTCTCGGTTGGCTCCAAATTTTTCACGCCGCATTACTGTTGAGAAGGTATTGCTTAAATCAAGATCATGCTCCAATACNACTCTCCGGTGACGAAAAGGAACTTTTATTCCACCTTCAATCCTAACTTTGTAATCAATACTAAAATTAGGAGTAATGACAAAAGAAGAGCTTTGGATACCAGCACGCTCTTGATTCCTTAGCGTGGTTCGTACTCCAAAGGCAGTACGCGTCCCTCCACTCCAAGTTTGGGTCCAGCTAACNGATGGTTCGTGGGATAAACTTTCACCGATTCGCGCATTAATATTGCTTTGATCGCGCATCATATGGCGATATCGGATTTGAAAACTTGAGGTATTTTTGGAGTTNAATATTTTCAGATCCCCTTCATAGCTGGTTGATTTTGATCGGGAAGAAGTNCTCCTAGACTTAGTAAAATTGTTATTGTATGACGCGTTGCCTCCAAGAGAGGCCCATTTCCATGGATCTATTGAAGTCCGAAAGCTATACCGTGTTCCTTTACGAGATTGAGTACGCCGTTCATCTTCATCTTCAATTTGAATAATTTCCGATATTGTAGTGCCAGGGGCAAGTCTTCGCAGTGAGTCTTGAGTGTTATAAGTCATATCTGCATTGAATGCTAAACTTTCCACACTACGCTGAAGCAACCCTGCTTCTTCCCCNTTAGTNNAACCTTCCCGTTGTTTTATCTTTCGTTCGATTTCCGCCTTGTCACGGCTAATCCAATCTCCTTTCATACTTTCGGCTTGGTCAATCTGAGAAGCATCGATGCCCATCCGTTCTAAACGTTCAATTTCNCGCTGTCGTCTGTCTTCAATATTCGTTTCTAAATNCAAGCTGTCCTTTTCCNCNGAAGATCGTATTCCAGAGTCTTGAGTTGCTGGATCGATCTCGGCTAGNGCTGATTCGCTAACTTTGTCCCGGAACAGCCAACTGAACCATGACCTCAAGCGGAGACTAAGTCCCAACCGGATGTTCGCGTTGACAGAAGCATCCTTGGTATCGTTAAACCAGTTTTCACGCAAACTGACACGATTGGAAATAGTTGGGCGGATACCAAAAAAGTCCTTATTCAAACGTGGGTTAAGTGAAGCTCGATGNTCACGGGATGCCAACGTGAATTCTGATTTTTCTNCTACTTCTTTTTCATCGAAAGAAGTCGCTTGGCNCGAAAACGGNGTAGCATTTTCTCTCCGCTCGAGCTCACGCTGCACATCATACCTCGGATTAAGGCCAAAACTGGTAAACGGCTGCAAATTGAAGGAAATTGATCCACTATCCACTTTTTCGTCACGATTTCGCCCATACCTACCATAAGATCCCCNATATCCTCCATAATTACTGCTGCCTGATGCACTTNNTGCTGTTGAGGGATCAACTTTNACATCCTCATGNCGGTATTGCAGATCGANACTGAACTTNTGTCCCANACTATANCGCATGTTACCTGTATACAGATCACTTAGTTGATCGCCTTGTCGTTCATTCCAAAAATCTTGATAGTTGTAGGCAAATCCAAGNGTGGGTAACGGACGCAGATTAAATTGTGCTGAGAAATCNCGATTCTCCGTCCGACTCTTCCCNCTCTGATACGAACTAATCGTTCCTCGNCGACTCTCAGTTTCAGATTGTTGTTCTTTAACCGAGTATTGGATTGGTAACCAACTAAATAGATTGAGGTCGGCATCGATGTTGAAATCATTGTTTGTGGTACTAAAACCACGATCTTGTCGTCGTTGTCTTCCAGTTTCTCCAGTAGAACTTTCGAAATCCTTATCTTGATTAGCAAAGCCACCNNTTACACGAAGTAGATTTCCCAGTTCTATGGACACATTTCCGCGTCGAGCCCAACCGGCTCTNACCAAAGGTTCGCTTAGATGAATATCGTTAACCCATAATTCTCCACTGATGTCTGAAGCATTCTCATTCCGGATNCCCAACAGCATACCACCNATGTTCTTGATCGAAAGATTCGAGCTATTCGTACCACGAATTAACAATTCNTCAGGATGCCCGTCNGGTTCTTCTNAANCAGGAGTATCAAATTGNTNACTCAGTTGATTTTGTTGCTGGATTGGATTACTTTGGTTTANATTGATGACATTCGGTTTTGTATCCACCAAATCTGGAGACTCNTTTCTTTTTTTATCAGACAGATCAATCTCAATTAACTTCCACCCTTCAAAATCAATGATGCGAGTATACTCATAAAAATCTTTNAGATTCTNAAATACATTGACATCATCCTCCTGTTGATCCATTGGATCAGAAAATGGATCATTTGACGAATAATAATAGGAAGAACGGTAACCTGTACGCATTGATGAAGCTAGCCTCANAACAAAAGTCGCGTAACTCTTATCACCATACAACCAGAANCGAATTTTATTGTGCTTTGAAAAATCTTGACCTTCNCCCTGTTGCNNACCTCTCAACTGTCTGGTGGTAATACCAAACGATGCTGGGTCCAAACGATATTTGAGGATTAATGTCTGCTCTTTTTGTTCTGAATAATCTAAACCGAACGCAATGTCAGTATAAGGATGCAGCTTTTTAAAGAGCTTATCACTTTTAATCAGGCTATGAGCTTTTCTATAGTCATCGAAATTGTAGTTATCTTTCGTTCCTACTGTGAATTTCTCATCAGTATCGAGGACAACTGTACCATTTTTGGTTACAATTCCCTGCTCCCACTGATTTCCTACAATTTCAATAGTGGACCACTCAAATACCCCGTTAACGGTACCTGGGCGGTTCTTTTGCAACCAAAACCGCAAATGTTGTACATAACCAAGGTTAGGAATTCGATCTCCATACGGAAACGCTTCAGTCAAAGGAATACTGAGAAAAGTCCATCCGTTTTTGTTCTCTTTTTTCATCCACTCAGCTGGGATATTATTCAGTGGAATAGATACACTAAGATATGAGTCAATTGTATCAAGGACTCCATCGCCGTTTAAATCTTCCGTATCAAGCACTTTATTATCTGCACCAATTCTAAAATTTTGGAGAGTGGAATTATAGTCCCATCCTCTATCTTCACCCACATCTAGCGATCCATTAGCACTGTATTTGTATGAGTCTGGTAGATTTTCCAAGTCCAAATCTAGAGTATCGACCTTACCATCACCGTTTATATCCTCAAGGGTCTTGGGTAAATCCTCACTGTCTAATCTCACATCAATATCTGAGTCTTCACTCACCATGCCAATATCAATGTGTAGCGTGATAGCATCTTCTCCCAGCACACGAAACCACAATTCTATAGACTCGCGATCTGAAAAATCAGATCCAGACGATGATAGTCCGTACGAGAATCCACCCCATTCCTCAATTACATCCGTGAGATCATAACCAACTTCCATAATTAGGCGTTCTTCAGTAGACCTAGCAAGTGGATTAATTATTGAAGCTGGTATGTACTGATTCCGCATATAGTTGCCAATTGCCTTTGAATCCTCATCATCCTTCGGCAAAATTCGGAAAACAGCACGATTTTCAGATGTCGGTATCGGTAGTATTGTCTCGCGTTCATTATTACTCATGCTTGGTACACTTGCAGGTCGCCAGTTATGCTTAAAAGTAGGAACACTAGATGCTTCACGAGCACCTTCCATACTATCAATTAAAGCCACTCCAACACTATTCGGATTATTATGAGAAAAAGCTGCTTCACCGCTAAAGTCAACTGAAAAAGGGAAATTCTCTATCTGGATCAACGGTATGGGATTAATCAACCAAGCAATATTAAAACTGTGCCCCAAACTTGTATTAATATTGAAAGCTTGCAGACGACTCGGTGCTTCATTTGGACTTGGAATCTGGAGAGGTTTCTGGCCAGTGTTTAGAATGTAACCCGTTGAAAAGTTAAAGCCTTTTTTGAAAACAGGATTAAAGTAAGTTGAACTACCTCCATAGAGACCACGGCGAGATCTCCCTCCTAAACTCCCGAAACCACCACCGTATCCGCTTCCACCACCGTATCCNCNNCCACCACCGTATCCACTTCCACCAAAAGATCTACCTCCAAATCCACTGGACCTGCCACCGAAACTACTACTCCCAGATCGATTAAGTTTGGAACTGCTGCTGCCCATTAAGCGATCAAATCTTCCTGATTTTTTCTGCTCCTCAGGTTTCGCTTTCGGTTCATAATTGTACTCCAACCAGAGGCCCATTACCGTTTGTTGTAATGCNCCTCCAAACGGCGATCGCTCAAACTTNACCTCAATTTCATCGTACTCATCGAGTTGACGNAAAAATCTTAGTGTACCTACTTCATAAATCATCATATAATCAACATCACGCTGTAACTTCCGTCCATTGAGNCGAACAGTTTCACTNTTCGGAATAACAAAGAGNCCAACATTATAACTATCAGACTGATAAGCGTAATCTGCTTGAATCGTATAAATCTGATCTGCTGATCTCGGATTCTCCAGGTAAATCTCCTCATTGTTAAGTTGATCTCTGTACTGGAAGAAGGGGCTTTCAGGATCCTCTATCATAAACGGACGAAAGGTAGGAAAAGTCAAAACACCACGATCAAAATCAATAAAATCGGGATCAACAGCACCATCCCCGTCTTGGTCGAGGCCAAAAATTTGGATATAAGGTACATCTGTTTGGCCTATAGTGAANGACTCTCCCGCACCTTGGCGCCAAATAGTCACTTGGAAATCGCGCGGGTTAATGTTGCGATTGCCAAGATTATATACACGTCTCGACTCCGTTCCTCGAAGACTTTTGTCCTTTATGGTTACATAACCAATCTCTTCTCCTTCTTCGTCAATTGATCCATCACCGTTATCATCGATAAACACCGATTCCGAATTCCCGACTGTTCCACTACCATCACCCAAATACTTGTAGGCAACAACAATCTTGTAACTGGCTGAAATTGGGACTAAAAATTCGATCTCACCAGTTTCGTAATTGATATTGTAGTCTTGTCCCGGATATTGCAAGTTAAAATATCCTTGAACGGTTCTTTGCCCACCTTGATTNTTACTCGCAACTCCATCATCAATATAGATCTGCTCACTACCGCGAGCGATCGGCAAATAAAGATCATGAAGCATTTCATCATCATCAAGTTGAATGAAATAGAATCTTTCTTTGACGTAATTGGCATCTGCAATCTGCTGACCGCGACCATAACCAGCACGGCGTGACTCACCACGAAAGCGGCGTGTGTCAGAAATTCCCTTNGAGCGAGATGCGAAGGACGTTATTTTTGCTCCTGCTATCTCANCTATTGCTTCTAGGCCAAAAAGGTTTCGGTTAATATTTAAAAACCGAGTATTTGGTAAATTTAAGGTTATATCGCCGAACCCAACCCGTTTCAATATACTATCTGCTTTNCCTTCATACCAAACGCGAATTTTTTGTTGCTTCGCTCCTCCATACCCACCACCATAACCACTGCCGAAACCACCACCACTATCAGAATCACTGTAATCAACCTCAACGTGAGTGCGTTCGCCAACTCGCCCGTTCAAACCAACTTGAAGTGTTTGCCGAATGTTGATCCCACTTGCTCTTGGCGCTCCACCATAACGTGACATTGAGAACCCTCCACTGCCATGCCAACCCACTGCCGAAACCNCCNCCNTAACCGCCACCGTAACCNCCACCNTAACCGCCACCGTACGAATCATAATCACTGTANGACGAACTTAGACCTAAATCCAAACCAGAACTATAACCACCAAGAGATCTNCCTGCATAAAATCGATTCACGTCTGTCTGACCGAAGTAGTGCGTTTTATTGAGTTCCACAGTCACAGACTTNTGGCCGGTAATTTTNAGATTCGAATTCAGTGGTAAGTNTATGCCCNCTTCTTTCGTTTCTATTTCATCGCGCCGTTCAAGAATCTCNTTAAGATCAATNAGTCTNGGTGAATTTCTCCACAGGCGTAGCGAGTCCAAATAAGGAGANAGNATTTGAAGCCGATGATCTGGTTTATCCTTTTCATCTTCTTTGTGTAAAGAGAGGNTTGGCTTCCATGGATCTANCTCTTGCTTGGACTGCAAGTCTNCGAAATCGGTTTTCAGTCCGGTTTGATCTTTTTTATCTGGTTTGATCTGATCCACGTAGGACTGCGTGAGAGAAACATCATTGAGGATAACTTCTGCTTGCNGGCAAGTAACCCAGATAAGCATTAAGACTAAACATAAATTGNGGAGAGATAGCCNATTACGAATAAGNACCAATAATTGCGTCGTCACATCACTAAACCCAAGTTGCAACCCAAAATAGCTAGGAAAGGNAACAACCACNGTTTTTAAAAATCNCACTACGCTAATGAACAAAATCTGACTTTCAACCAAATTTCCCAGACTCTGCCNGTGAAATCACAGAGTATTCTAGGCAGGTAGTGAGGNGTATCAATTATAAAATATAANAGTTCCACCTCGAAGTGAACGATTTNGAATGGCTTGCAGTTTACCAACATGTGGAAGTGGNAACAGAAAAGCAAATTCAACAGTTNCTGACNCGATACCCTACATTCTGCGTGACGANCCCATNANTATGGTGTAAAATATTGTATGTCTCACTCAAAGAANCANCACAATATGTTTGACTCAGCGATGGACGACGAANTCTATGTGACAATCTCTTTGGAAACTCCGCAGACAATAGCACTTATTCTTACACACATGATTCCAGATAGAGCACCGAATATACTAATTCAGTTTCCAAAAGAAAAGCGAAATACCATAGCCCAACGTATTGCAACAATGGAAGGGGTGAATCAAAATACAGTTAACATACTTCTAAGCAAAATTCAGATTTCTCTGCAAGGCTGTTTGAATAAGGTCATATCAAGTCGCCGTCCTCAAAAAAGTATCGATGGTTCATCAGCACTGGCAAAGATGCTGGCACATACGGGTGATGATGCAACCGAGGATATTTTGAAGAGTCTTGAAAACACAGATCAAGTTAGCAAGATCAGAGAAGCTATGTTTACGTTTGAAGACATCATGCTAATTGATGACACAAACATCCAAAAATACATCTTAAAATTACCATCCGTTCAGGATAATTTGGCCACGGCAATTAAGGGCTTAGACGAAGAAGTCAAAGATAAATTTCTCAGCAATATGCCAGATCGGATAAAAAACCGTGTAGAAAAGGAAAGACAAAGTCTAGGGAAAGTTCGTGCAAGTGTTGTTAGAGAGGCCCGCAAACTTATTCTCGATGAGATTCGTGTCTTGATAGAGTCGGGACAGGTTCAGGTAGAAAAGTCATGATTAATTTTGGCAAAATCAAGCCAACGATTAAAGAATGCCCAAGGTGTTCAGCTATAGTCCAGTCAAGACATACATACTGCACTCAGTGCGGTCATCAGAATGACGATTTTTTCAACCCGACGCAGACAACAACCTTAATATCATTTGTCTTCGTAATTCTAGCAATTACACTTATCACGATTATGAGATCCTGCCTTCAATAGTCCATGCTAAGTCTAAGCTCAACTCTAACTTCGATGGACAGTTGACCAAAAAGCTAAGGTAGAATTAACTATCCAACCAATCAAACAGTTTCAAAATGTTTGAGGGTACTGTTAATCCTTCCTCACTGGCCAGTTGAGATGCTGGTGAAGAAATTCAAAGGTCCCAATTCCATTAATTGTATGCGGGCCATTAAAGACTTCCATCTCGGTTCGGTTACCTATACCGAGTAGATCGTATTGACGTTTTACCTTAGCATATTCATAGGCAACNGTTTCATCNGGAGCNACNCCGTCAAAATGCCCACGTTCAACCATAAATGGTCGTGGACATATTAGCCAACTCATCTCAGCATAGTTAAAGGTACTCCCNAAATCAAACTCGAAAATTTCGTATTCNCCTGAATTCACATAGCTATAGCTACTTCGNGTTGAGGCGTTTTTCCAAACCCATTCGTTGAAATCGGCAGAACAGATTGAGAGGCAATAATCCGTGACAAGNGGNGGNACACGCATAGCCGTTTTTCCTCCATANCTTAATCCATAAAACGCAATTCGGTTTGGATCAACANAAGACANNGANTGAAGCCAATTCACTATCTGCTGATGCTGTGGAATTATGATTGAAAAGAGCGTNTTCTGGATCGGGTTGGCTTTGCGTTGGAGCGTGCGNAATCGNTCTGTAAAAATGTAAAGNTTCTGCGGGGAAAAAGTGATAAAACCGCGTTCCGCTAGTTTAGCGGCAAAGTCGTGGTAGGCATCATGNTCGCCCTGAATGATGTCCTGTGGGCGGCCTTCCAATCCATGTTGGCAAACAACAACTGGTCTTCTNTCNTCTNCCTTAATGTCATTTGGNAACAATAAAATCCCGTAAGCAATAACATCAGGCCAGACATCNAAAACAACTTCGTATCCTTGCCAATTTTTGCCTTGATAGGAAAGCCGTGATCGTGCATTGAAAGGGAGTAAATCTAGATCAAATTGACCAATTACTTCACGCGAAAAGAAATCACGATACCATTCTATTGTCTGTTGATAACCTCCAAGTGAGCTAGTGTCTAATTTTGAGAAAAACTCTTGGCGAGTATGGGAACTTTCACCAAGTAACCATTGGTTATACTGATCTATCTCTGCAAGTTGGAGATCTTCCCGCCTATCAGGTTGGAAATTTCCGTCAAGATGCTCGGGTCGGTTTTCAGAAAAGGACACCGTTGCTTGTGTCGACAACAGATCCAACAACGATTGTAGCGATTCAACAGTTCCGTAGACACTGCTCTCTGCCTGAATAAGTTCAATCTTGGGTTTTGGATTGAGCTTTTTGACAATTGACTGGGCGCGTTCAACCTCTGTTTCAATTTGATCTAACGNTGGTGTCACTAGATCTGCGGGGGCAGCACCTCCTGTTCCCGAAGGCACATGTACTTCCGGAAAATCGGCAGCTTCGATGATTAAATGCCGTGGTGCAACCATTGAAGCCAATTCGGCATCACCAAACTGAGTGAGTAAGCCGAAGACATTACGCTCAAGGGGNTCTTTCCANANCTNTTGCCGGGAATTGAAATAGCCACTTACGCAGACAGCATCAATACGTGTATCGATTGCCCCAGCGTACAATGCTAACATACCACCTTCACCCCATCCAATGGTTCCAATCTTCACATCATCCTGGGATTGTGTAGAAAACCAATCGACAACAGCAAAAATTTTCTGTAATTCGTAGCCGATCAGATGTCGCCCCAGTTCAAACGCAGAACGGTACAACCATTCACGTTTCGAAATATGATTCGGCATTTCGTTTGATTTTCGCGAAATAAGCGTTGGTATGACAACCCTACAACCGCTTTCTGCGAGATGTCTAGCAAATTGTGAATGACTTGGAACTCCTTCGATTAACCCAGAAATATGTTCTGGTAAGACATCTGCATCAGGGATAGCGATTATGTTGGCTATTGGTTTATTTGAAGGTACCAATAACAGTCCTTCACCATGAATTGTATGAATTACTGGCCAACGTACGGCAAAAATATCGTAACCATTCCCTCTTCCCACAAGAGCAGGCTGATTTGTAGATGCAATCAATCCTAACCCTTTAAATGGGATACGGTTATCACGTATTCCCAAGATCTGCGATAACTGCATTCGGTTCGGCTCAACTGACACAGCATAATTTGTAGGAGACGAAAAGTCCCGCTCCCAATATTCCTCTCGTTTTGAAACTGACCGGTCGAGTTGGCTTAACAAAAATCGATCAACACCCGAGACCAAATAGGAGGCGATATCCTCCTCAAGCGTTAATTGGGATGTGCCCCGTAACGGCTGGTTGGATTCTGTGCCCGATTGAATAGTACAAAGTGCAGAGGATAACCAGTGTAGCAAAGGAAAAATCATACATATCTCCTAAATGTAGCCCTAGAAATTATACAAACGAACAATCAATTTCGATTTATAAGAATCTGATTGCAAATAAAAGTAAACTTTTACAGAATCGGCTTATTGTATGCAGATAACTGGCTAGACTAACATTACAACTGGCAAAATGATCGGAGTTTGGGCTGTTTGGCTTCGGAGAAACCGCTTGAGTTCCGCTCGAATCTCATCCCGAATTAGATCTACCTCTTCTTCCAAGTCAAAGCTGACTTTTTCAACTGCTTTAGCAACAACTTCTTTGGCTTCGGTGATCAGATCTTCCGATACATCAATATGCACAAAACCACGTGAGGCAATCTCAGGCATACCAAGGACTTTGCCTGTTTCTCGACTGATTACCACAACCGGGATCACCATTCCATTCGTGGACAACTGGCAACGATCGCGCAAAACAATGTCTTCGGTCGTTCTTAATTTCCCATCGACAAAAACAACCCCGGACTGCACTCTGCCATCAATATAACAATCGTCATCATTGAGCAAAATTAACTCACCAGTCTCAGCGACAATTATACTTTGGTTTGGAATCCCCAGAGATTCGGCCAGTTCAGCATGTTGAACCAGATTACTGTACTCACCATGAATTGGAATGAAGAACTTTGGCTTGGTTAAAGTTAACATTAATTTCAAGTCCTCACGTGCCCCATGTCCAGAGACATGCACATGTTCATTTTGCTCCTGTATCACATGTGCTCCACGTCGCAGGATATAACCGATCATCTTTTGAATATCTCTTTCATTTCCTGGGATTTGCCGCGCAGACATAAGCACAGTATCACCTGAGTCAATGTGTAGCGATGCGTGATCTCCTCTTGAAATAAGAGACATTGCCGATCTTTCTTCGCCTTGGCTACCAGTACAGAGTATCATCGTTTCATTGGATTCGAATCTTTTAACATCNTTTAGGTCAATTAACAAATCATGCGGTAGATCTAGGTAACCNAGTTCAGCGGCTATGTTAATGTTACCGATCATCGANCGTCCGGAAATCGCNATCAAGCGACGATGTTTAATTGCGAGATCAATAAATTGCTGAATCCTATGTAGACTAGAGGCAAATGTACAGACAAATAGTCNCTGTTCCGNATTTTGGAAGANATTGTCCAAANTAGGGTAAATACTNCGCTCAGAAGGTGTCACGCCAGGACGATCAGCATTGGTGCTATCTGATAGAAGGAGCAATACTCCCTTTTCACCAAGTGCNGCAAGTTTGTGAATTTCGCTNGGTTTANCATCGACGGGAGTCGGATCGAANTTAAAATCGCTGGTGTGAACAATCACACCTACTGGAGTGTTGACCACTACTGCTAAGGCCGACGGTATACTATGTGTCATATGAATGAATTCAAGTTTGAAACAACCNAATTCCAAACTNTCATTTGGCGTAATTNCATTNAGGTTCGACTTAGACAGCATCTTATTTTCTCGCAGACGTTCTTTGGCAAATGCAAGCGTTAGCGCTGTCCCGTAAACTGGAACATTAANCTGATCTAGAAAAAAAGAGAGACTACCCATGTGATCCTCATGCGCATGAGTAATAATAATAGCTCTAATTTTATGCTCGTTTTGTACTAAGTAACTGATGTCAGGNAT
The DNA here is from genome assembly GCA_002729415.1 of Candidatus Poribacteria bacterium. Taxonomy (GTDB): domain Bacteria; phylum Poribacteria; class WGA-4E; order WGA-4E; family UBA9662; genus UBA9662. The sequence goes on from PBXZ01000068.1 coordinate 29,142, forward strand.
AATGTAATCNACTCCAGGAGCGGAATCATCAGAGAACATAATTCCACAATCAATGACAACAATATCGTCACCNCATTCGTAGGCCATAATGTTCATACCAAATTCGCCTAGTCCGCCAAGAGGGACNATTGATACATAATCAGTTTGGTTTTCAGTCATANATCTCTTCAATATTTTAAGNTTATTATATGGGTTNAGTTCGGNAGTAAAACTAAATGATAAAGTTGATCAAACGTTGAGGAACAAAGATTACACGGCGNATTTCATGCCCCNCCAAACGCTTAGCGATTTTCGGATCTGATTTGGCTGCTACTTCCACCTCCTCATCCGTTGCTGAAGCTNGAACCTGAATTNTACCNCGCATTTTCCCTTGGATTTGTACTGCTATCGTAATTTCGTTATCTTTGGCTTTNTCTGGATCACCAGTTGGAAAACTTTCATCTGAAAGTTGATGTTCGGAGATTTGACAAATTTCCCAAATCTCTTCAGCAATATGTGGTGCGAACGGCGCNAGAAGNAACAGNAAAACACGNCCAACTTCCCTTGGAACGCTCTGCATCTGCACAAGTTCATTGTTGCACTCAATTANTGCGGCAATGGCCGTNTTGAAGCGCAGGTTTTCGAGATCGTCAGTAACTTTGAGGATTGTNTTATGTAGTAATTTTTCAAGTTCCGGCGTTGAATCGTCAACCAAATTGGGAGTTCGGTCTTCAGTTACGAAATTTCTCCAGACCCTCTGCAGGAATCTCTGCATACCACGTATTCCTTCCATGCTCCACGGNGCACTTGTTTCCAAGGGNCCCATATACATTTCATATAGACGCANCGTATCAACACCATACTCCTTCCCNACTTCCTCTGGAGGAAGTCCATTCTTGTAACGCTTNCCCATNTTCCCGCTAAACCGTGTTAGTNTTTCNCCAGTTTNGGTATGGTATGGTTNCCCATCACGTAATTCAACTTCACGGATATCGATGTAAATCCCTCTATTATTAGCAAANGCATCGGCTGTNATCATTCCNTGGTTGAACANTTTCTTAAATGGTTCAGGAGTAGAAACATGANCAAGATCGTACAGTACTTTATGCCAAAAACGCGAATAGAGTAGATGTAGGACTGCGTGTTCAGCACCNCCGACATAAAGATCAACTGGCATNAAAAATCGTTCTTTCTTATCATCNCAAAAGGCTTGATCGTTTTTNGGNTCAATAAACCGAAGNAAATACCAGCATGATCCTGCCCACTGCGGCATNACGTTAAGTTCACGNTTATACTTCTTTCCATCTTNTTCTACNTCCTTCCANNATTCGTNAGCNCGAGAAAGAGGTGGNCTAACAGGTANANTTGGGTCATCAGATGTCTCTGGACGAAAGTCCTCCATCTCTGGNAGGATAACTGGAGGATCCACTGATATNGTGTTCCCNTCGGNNCNANTTGCAATTGGAAAGGGCTCTCCCCAATAACGCTGNCGAGAAAAAATCCAATCCCGTAATTTATAATTGACTGAGGCTTTACCATGNCCATGCGCTTCCAGCGNCTTGGTAATTTTTTCCTTGGCTTCCNNTGTGCTTAAACCTGTAATTGCAAATGGNGTTTCACTGACATNCCCCGAATTAATCGAGANCCCTTCACCTGTNAAACACTCTTCGTCTTCATCCTTCATAGCTTGAACAACTTTGGTAATTAGCAGNTCATATTTCTGGGCAAATTCAAAATCGCGTTCATCNTGTGCNGGTACTGCCATAATCGCCCCTGAACCNTAGTCCATGCTAACGTAATCAGCAACAAATATNGGCAANTTCTCANCATTGACAGGGTTCCGTGTATAGATCCCGCTCATTACNCCNGTTTTTTCTTTTGTATCGTGATTAACTGACACTTCTTCTTTCGCNTTAGNAATGTAGGTTTCTACCTGATTGGCATGGGATGGCGGCACTAGGTATTCGGACGATCCTTTCNTGACAATTGGNTGTTGGGGGGCGACAACCATAAANGTNGCGCCNAAAAGCGTGTCAGGTCGTGTTGTATAAACCGTCAGCATGTTCANCACCTGATCCGTTTCCGGACATAAAACATCGAATTTAACATCNGATCCTTGACTGCGCCCGATCCAGTTTCTTTGCATTAACTTAATTGACTCGGGCCAATCAAGCCGAAAAGTTCCACCTTTACCATCAGGTAGTTCTGCTAGATCGAGGTCATTAAGTAACCTTTCACTATAAGCGGTAATACGCATCATCCACTGTCGTAACGGTCGTTGATAAACCAAGAAATCCCCACGCTCACTTTTGCCATCACTAGTTACTTCTTCGTTTGCTAACACGGTCCCAAGTCCTGGACACCAATTAACTGTCACTTCTTTATGATAAGCAATGCGGTAGTTGTTCAACACTGCTGATCTTTGTACGTCAGTGAGTTCCTTCCACATTTGGTCGGGGCCTGTTATTTTTCTATCCGCAGCAGACAGTTTTCGAGTTCCATCATCAAACTCTGCTATTAATTCAGAGATTGGTCGTCCCTTCTGCCGACTAACATCGAACCAACTTTCAAAGAACTTTTTGAACATCCATTGAGTCCAACGATAATAGTCTTCACGTGATGTTGCGATCTCGCGGTCCCAATCATAACCAAGGCCTAAAAACTGAAGTTGTTCACGAATCGTGTCAATATTCTGCTCAGTTACCACTGCAGGATGTACACCATGTTCAATCGCATATTGCTCTGCAGGCAAACCGAAACTGTCAAAGCCCATTGGATGTAGTACATGGAACCCTTGCATTTTTTTGTAACGACTGTATATATCAGTCGCAATATAACCTTTGGGATGCCCTACATGTAACCCTGACCCACTTGGGTAAGGAAACATATCCAACACATAACATTTAGGTTTATCAGAGGATTTAGTAACACTTGGATCATCTGTACAAAAAGTTCTTTGTTTCAACCAACGACGTCGCCATCGCTCTTCAATTTCGCAGAAATTATATAACCCCTTCTCCATTACTATATCTCTTCGTCCTTCATCAGTGTCAGTTCAACATCGTAAGAGTAAAAAACTGCCCCGGTAGAATTCAATTGTTTTACCACAAAGATGAGGACATCCTATATATTAATCATCTATAAATTTTCCAGCAGTCTTAAATGGAAAACCAATCAAAATTATGGGTACAGAATCAACTCTCGAATATACTACTATGGAAATCTGCTGTTAACGCTACTCACAAAATATAGAAAGGGCAATTCTCCGCAGATCTCAGTAACCATTTTCTGCTAGGATTGCCCTTTGCGACACTGCGACACTTTTACCGACACTTTAATACTTACTGCCAGTTTATTAACTAGTAATTGCGTTAGTGGGAAATTGAGTTNCCCTAAGTAGACATCACCTTCCTTACAATCTGACGACATTTCTGGCTTGGAGACCTTTTTCAGTTTCCGAAACCTCAAATTCGACTTCCTGTCCTTCAATAAGTGTTTTGTGCCCAAACCCTTGGATCTCAGAATAATGGACAAAAATGTCTTGTCCCTCATCAGTGACTATAAAACCATAACCCTTGGCATCGTTAAACCACTTGACTTGACCTTTTTTCATCTGTTGACACCTCCTTCCATAAAAAGCTCGTAAATGCTCAATAGTGTTTCGGAAGTAGAAGTTACAAAACTAAATACTTACTAAACAGAAGTAACTAAATTTTGAACTGCCGGCAACTTAAAACATCCTGTGATTCATTCACCCTATGAACAATGTCCATGAAACTTCACTTGTATAATTCTTGAACATCGCCAGAATTATACTTAATTTCGTATTACAATTCAAGCCAGATTCACATTGGAGATGTCATATTAAATCTACATTCATGGAATAAAATTTCTGGAGAAGACGAGTCATTACTATGATGATGGAAATCCTGAGAAACTTAAATCCGGTTTATTTCCAAAGTCGGGAAGTTTTGGCGGATTTTCTTCCAACTGTACAAGAATCTCCTCGATTGCTTTGTTGAGTTGTGGATCTTCATTCCGCATATGATCTTGTGGTGTGATATCAATTTCAATGTCAGGATCTGTACCATAATTTTCTACTCCCCAGTCTACATCCTGAAACCAAAACGAATATTCTGGTTGTGTTGTTTCGCTTCCATCAACAAGGGTGTAACGTGGTGAAATACCAATTACTCCCCCCCAAGTTCTTTTTCCGATAAGCGTTCCAAGCTTCATTAGCTTGAAGCAATGGCTAAANATGTCACCGTCTGATCCCGCNAGTTCATCAGTAATTGCNACAATTGGNCCCAACAAGGATCCTCCGGGATATGGTGTNGGAGNCCCCCAACGTTGCAAATTATAACCAATCCGTTTTCTGGCTAATGTCTCAAGAATCAATTNNGATACNTGGCCTCCACCATTACACCGAACATCAACNATTAAAGCNCTACAATTAATCTCTGAAAGATACGATCTGTAAAACTCAGCATAACCNTTTACNCCCATATCAGGGATATGTACATAGCCAACTTTGCCCTCAGTCTTTGTATAAACGGTTTTTCTGTTTTGAGNCACCCATTGGCGATAATAGACAGAACGTTCATCACCAATAGNCTTGATGCTGACAGTTCGTGTTGGGTTCTCCGGATCANCAGTTTTTACCGTCAACGTAATTTCTGAACCAGCTTGGTTAACCAGAAGCTGCTCTGGAGAGATTTCCTGATCGAATTTTCGGCCATTAACGGCCATAAGCTTATCTCCAACCCTAANGTTNATGCCAGGGCTATTCAGTGGAGAGTCTTTTCCTTCCNACCATGAATCTCCTTGAAGAATACGCAGGATNTCGTAAGTTTGATCACTTGCATCATATCNAAATTCGGCCCCAAGAAAGCCTTGACCGTAGTTATGTGGATTTGCTCGNTAATCACCNCCACTTTCATAAGCATGTGATGTACCTAANTCCCCTTGCATTTCCCACATTAAGTCAGAGAANTCNGATCTAGTTGTAATCCGATCAAGTAACGGCANATATCGNTCATAAACAAAATCCCAGTCGACNCCTGACATATCTTCAACCCAGAAATGCTCNCGTTGCAATCGCCACGCCTCCCGATACATCTGTCTTCTTTCAGCACCAGGATCAACTGAGACTTTGATCCGNCNGAGATTAATCCAGCCGCCGACACGTGTCGATTCCCCTTTATCTGGTGCTTTCTCGCCAGCNTTGATTATCCGAAGTTTGTCAGCTGACCTATAGGCTAAAATTTTGTAATTNCTACTGACTTTAAAGCCGGATANATCACTCGCAATNGTCTCTTTTTCATGTTTCTCAAGGTCGTACATTTCAAGGCGNCTTTTCTCCTCGCTTCCNGGTATAGGAAGAGCNGTNAAGTACACTTTATTTTTTATNCCCGCNATCTGGCCATANCGCCCCTCTGACACAGGAAATGCTACAACTCGNTCCATAATTCCTTCTAAATCGATCTGGACTAGTTGATCGNCCTCCTTTTNCNTCTGCTCTTGACCATNATGCTGTTCGACCATCTGNTCTACATTTTCATCCTCTTTACAACTATCCTCTTCCTTATTTTCTTCAGGCTCAACCAGCGGCTTTGGCTCGGCAATAAAAGGCGANCTCTGATCAGCTTGCAGNGTTATCAAAAACGGTCGCATACCACGAGGNAAACCAAGATCGAAATGAAGGTTATCNTAAACTGGACTAAAATCGCGGTAAGAGAGAAAGTACAGAAATTTGCCTTCGGGATCGAACGATGGATTGATATCACGAAGTATTGGCTCGGTCACTTGGTGNGTTTTCCCACTATCAATTTGNCAAATCTTAATTGACGAAGTTTGTTGTGTGCAGGCCAAACTATAAGCAATCCACNTACCATCAGGCGACCATGAAACTCCGTTGANTCGNTNGTAGTTACTTCGATCCAACAAAGTCATTTTCTTAGACTCAAGATCAATGAGTACTAATTCAAATCGATGATTGGTCANAACAACGAGATCATCTTTTGGTGATACATCAAGTGACACTGGTCTACCAATATCAAGTCCTCCAAGTTTTTCAGGTGGCTTTTGTTCATTAGCATAACGAATTTCAAGAAACTCTTCTCCATTTTCATCACTTATACATACTANTCGNTGACCATCTTTTAACCATCGTGTTAANCGGTATCGTACTCCATCTGGCTCACCATGCTGGGTGACCGCACCTTCCCAATTCCCCATTGCAAAGGATTTACCACGACTCACAATTAAAACTGAGGTATTTTGAGGGCCTAGATCATAATCCTCAAAATACCTTGCNGTATCAACAAATTTTCGGTTTCTCTGGATTNGCGGCGTTCGAAAATCAATNGCAATAAGCTGATCCTTATTGTCACGAGGATCATAAACNTATAAGTCTGCCCCCANATGATAAACAATNCGATTACCGTCAGTCGAGGCGTATCTNGTATAGAATTCTTGGTGACTTGTATGACGCTGTAAATCTTCTCCATCGGGNAAACAGGAGTACAAATTGCCAATACCTTGGTGGTCCGATANAAAAAAGATACGATTTTCAACCCACATNGGGCTAGCGAGGTTACCATCAAGATTGATNAGTTTCTGGAATTCACCAGTGTGNTCTGGATCAATCCATATCACACCAGTTGTCCCACCGCGATAACGTTTCCAANGTGCTGGATCTGCGGTAAATCNNCCCAGNACAATTCCGCCATCCCTTCCATACGATATATTTCGTGCAGATCCATAGGGCATAGGTTGCGAAATTCCACCGTTTTGGTTTATCTCAAATAGCTGAAAACTACGTGTAAATGGTAGCTTGGCGTTACTNGCAAAAATAATTGTTTGGTTATCTGGCTTCCAGTTTACAACCGTATTGTGTGTACCAAGATANGTCAAACGCTTTGATGGNCCTCCAAGTGTTGGCATAACAAACACTTCGGCTGGCCCNTCNTCACGCCCCGTAAAGGCNAGATATTNACCATCCGGTGATATAANAGGATGGCTTACTTCTCCTAAATTNGAAGTAAGACGTCGAGCAATCCCTCCNCTGACTTCCACNGTCCATAGATCNTCTTCCGCCACAAATACAACTTGATTTTCGTGNATAGTTGGGAAACGATAATAACCTTGTATAGACAAAAAAATTCCTCCAAACTTCAACAACTTTATGTATTCTTCAGATTAACAAATATAAGGGCAATAACCGCCAAGATAATTCCAATTATAGATTTTGTACGNAGCTTTTCCTTAAGNACAACTACACCAACAAGTGTNGTAAATAGCACACTACNNGCAGCTGATACAGGAAAAACAATCANGNCATCTATGGAATCCAATGCCACTAAGAACGTAACNCTTTGGAAAAAATTGGAAACACCAACCAAGATACCAAAGACATATTCCCAACGTNTTGGTATGATCTTCTGATAAATGCAGACGATAGNAAAAANAAACGTTGTTACACCAAACAGAAAAAACAAATAAAATGGTTTTTCATCTACTGGACAAGTCTCATTAAAGATCTTCATCANAAGACGGCCTACNCCAGCATTCACGAACGTAAGGGATATCANAATAGCTCCTAAGCCACNTGTTNTCGATATGTTACTAGGNNTTACTTCTACAGGATCATTTGTGCTTAGAAGAGGGAGTGCAGNGCAGGTGAGAAAAATGCCTAAGATTTGCCATGCACTAGGTATTTCGTGCCAGATCAGAATTGCAAAGGTGATCGGTATNACCATCGAAAGNCGAAGTATAGCTGTNGTAACNACAACACCNCTAACTTGAACTGTAGCCTTCCATAAGAAGAATCCAANCGCGTAAGTGATACCATTAGTNANNCCAAGTCCNGTCGCCAANCCGGAGAAACTTAAACTATCCAACTGCATCATCGACCANATAGCNATTAACAATGCAACCAAATAATTTATGAAACCAATAGAATCTAAACAGTGACCACGATCCTTTGCATATTTGAGAAATATTCCAAAGGNAGAGGAAANTATTACGTGCAGGATCAGGGAGATCAAGCATTACCCTACTTCATTAAACCTCGAATCACATAATCCAAAATACCGCCATGGCGATAATATTCTACCTCAATCGGTGTATCAATTCGGACGATGGCTTGGATCTGACGACTNGAACCGGATTCGTTGGTAATCTGAATAGTAACTTCCTGTTGTGGTTCTAAGTCGTCGGAGATACCGAGTATACTNATTACNTCTGCCCCTGTTAGNCCAAGTGATTTAATGCTGNTGCTAGCCTGAAANTGTATGGGTAANATTCCCATTCCAATCAAGTTGCTCCGATGGATCCGTTCATANCTTTCCGCTACCACNGCCACAACACCAAGCAATTTCGGACCTTTAGCTGCCCANTCACGAGAACTACCGCATCCATACTCTTTNCCTGCGAAAATGACCATTGGTGTTCGAGTTTCAATGTAGTTTCTGGATGCTTCATAAATTGTGGCATNTTCCTCGCNGGGAAAGACCTTGGTGTAACCGCCTTCAACATCATCAGTTAGCATCAAGTTTTTAATCCGATTATTGGCGAAAGTNCCACGTGTCATCACTTGATCATTNCCCCGNCTTGATCCATAAGAATTGAAATCACGTTGTTCAACCCCNTGGTCAATCAAGTGTTTACCAGCGGGGCTTTGCGCANCAATCATTCCAGCAGGAGAAATATGGTCTGTTGTTACGGAATCACCAAGAAGTGCTAAGATACGTGCGTTTGCAATCTCCATAATGGGATCTACCTGCAGGCTGAAATCCTCAAAGAACGGTGGTTTCTGAATGTAAGTGCTTTTATCATTCCACGCATAGATTTCTCCAGTCGGCACCTCAAGATTGGACCATTCTGGAGCCTGATTGTCAATTTCAGAGTAAAGTCGACTAAAGGTCTCAGAATTAACGGCCGAAGAAATAAGATCTGTTATCTCTCGTTGTGTTGGCCAGATATCGGATAGATATACGGCAGTTCCATTGTCATCAGTGCCAAGTGGCTCCGTAGTTAGATCAATACCAACGTGACCAGCAATTGCATAGGCAACCACTAAAGGCGGGGACATAAGAAAACTTGCCTTTACGTCCCGATGAACGCGCGCCTCGAAGTTTCTGTTTCCGGACAAGACGCTGGCCGTGACTAAACCAGATTCCTGAATAGCCTGCTGGATTTCTTCCTCTAATGGGCCGCTATTGCCAATACAAGTTGTACAGCCATATCCGACTACATTAAATCCCAATTTTTCAAGGTAAGGCAATAACCCGGTGGCCTTCAGGTATTCTGTAACAACGCGAGAACCAGGTGCCAAGCTAGTCTTAACATAATCTGGTACACGCAATCCAATTTCAACAGCTTTCTTGGCTAAAAGTCCAGATGCAATCATTACAGATGGGTTGCTTGTGTTTGTACAACTCGTAATTGCTGAAATGACAACGGAACCATGCGAAATCCCGTTTTTTCGATCTGGTATTTGATTGATTGCTTCGCCATCCAAACCAAAGCCTCCATCCGAAACGGGTTGGCTTAGCAGCTTATGAAATGTATTTTTGACCTGTGGCAATACAATTCGGTCTTGAGGCCTTTTGGGACCAGCAATCGATGGCTCAATACTACCTAGATCAATCTCAAGTTTTTGACTATAATCAATTTCACCATCTTTGGGAATACCAAACAGTCCCTGATGCTCAAGGTAATTTTCAATCAAACGGATTTTCGTATCTTTGCGACCTGTCAATTCAAGATATCGAATCGACTCTCTATCTGCCGGAAAAAACCCAATAGTCGCACCATATTCAGGACACATATTCGATATCGTGGCGCGATCAGGAAGCGAGAGAGTTTCGACTCCTTCGCCAAAGAACTCAACAAATTTCCCAACAACTTGAGTCTCTCGCAGCTTCTGAGTAACAGTTAATACCAAATCTGTTGCTGTGATCCCTTCTTTGAGTGCCCCTATCAAGTTTACACCCACTACTTTGGGAGTAAGTATGTAAACTGGTTGCCCCAGCATCGCCGCTTCCGCTTCAATGCCACCAACACCCCATCCGACAATACCTAAACCATTAATCATTGTAGTGTGAGAATCTGTTCCAACAAGAGTATCAGGGTACGCAACCGAATCTCCAGCACTCTCATCGGCTACTACAACTTCGGCAAGGTACTCTAGGTTTACTTGATGAATAATTCCAGTTGATGGAGGAATAACTGTAAATTTTTCAAATGCTCGTTGTCCCCACTTCAGAAATTCGTAACGTTCCTTATTTCGCTCAAATTCGATTCGCGTATTAATGTCTAATGCATCATTTGATCCATAAGCATCAACCTGAATGGAATGATCAATAACAAGGTTGACTGGAATAAGGGGTTCAATGATTTTGGGATCACCACCAAGTTCCTTAACAGTCGACCTCATTGCGGCTAGGTCGACTAACAATGGTACTCCTGTAAAATCTTGAGCAACTACCCTTGCGGGTTTAAACGGAATTTCCGTTGCTTTTGGTTTGGTAGCCTCCCAAGTTGCGATATCTATAATATCTTGTTCAACAATAACTTCGTTATCGTAATTTCGTAACAGTGCTTCAAGTAAAATTCGAATACTAATCGGTAATCTCGAAATTTTACCGATTCCCTGATTTTCAAGCTCTGGCAATGAATAGTATTGAATTTGCCTATTACCNCTTTCAAANGANTGAAGCGAGTTGAACAAATTATGCATTATTTGACTCCAAANACTTTGTATGTTTCATCAAAANCACTAATAATAGCATAAGGATANTGAAATCTCAATNGATTCTAATATCCTTATANANCNGTTATATCAATAAATANACTTTCCAAATNATCCGGTATNCTCCCTANAAACGCGAATNTTGATTGGTTCAGAATAGCTACAGATTCACAGTTTTTTTCCACCTCTATTATGTGATTTGTTGCCATCACAATAATCTTACCCATTAAACTTAGCTCAGTAATAAAATCAGTAAACTCAATCTGTCCACGTGGGTCTAGCACTGAGATTGGATTATCAAACAACCAAATATCTGGATTGTATAGAAAAGTCTTGGCCAATAGCAATCGATGCTTCTGTCCCAATGAGAGCTTAGCTATTTTTTCCTGACCACACTCAGATAAATCCATTAAATTCAGTACATCCTTAATGGTTGAAGATATTTGTCTCTTCTCAAATTTATATGCGGAAGCGAAAAAATCGAGGTACTGCCATACTGTAAGGTAGGGATATCCTTCAAAAACGTTAGGGATGTAGCCAATTAACGGTCGAATTTTGTCGAGGTTAGAATACACATCAACACCGTTAATTTCAATTTTTCCTGATGTGGGTCGCACCAGTGTCGCCAGTATCTCAATTAGAAGGGTCTTTCCTGATCCGTTTCTACCCAGTATGCCAAGCCGATTACCCGCATCTAAACGGAAGGTCAGATCCGTCAGCAACGATTTCTTTCCGCCAACTTTGGAAAGATTTTGAACGTCGAGCATCTAAGATCCAAGGAAGAATAATTCGCTATTGTTTATTTTTTGATTATGATAGACCANATTATGATTTAGCTTAAATCAACTTTTACAGGCTGATTTTTTTTTGCTGAGTCCCATGCAGCCTCAGTCAGTTGGATAACCCGAAGCCCATTTTTGGCATCAATTGGATTTTCGGTGCGTTGCCCACGAATTAGTTTGATGAAAGCTTGGTCTTTATTTTCTGACCGCGGCAGATCCTCTTGGCCAACCTCCACTCTACCTATCCCCTGCTCTTCACGGTAAACCCTACCTTCTCGAACGAAAAGTGTGCCATCTTCAAGCCAAATGGTAAAATCTTCGTGCATGCCACCAACGGCATGCCCAACGACACTAATGTTGCACAAAACTCCAGTATCAAACTTAATAGACATAGCTGTCAGAATATCAACCTCACAATTCTTGTAATCCATCATTGCATATACTTCACTCGGGCTGGCTTCCAAGATCCATAATAGAATATCTATGAGATGACTTCCGGAATCATTCAATTGACCACCACCACTCAGCGATAATTTCTGACGCCATTTTCCCTGTTGGTTACGGTACCAATTTTGACATTGGTGCGCAGTGACAAAATTTGCCTTCCCTAGTTCTTCGTTTTGCACAACATTACGACAATATACATAAGCCGACTGCAANTGGCGTTGATAACCTATCATCAGATGTTTCCCAGTTTCCTCAATTTTATCAATCACCTGCTTAGCATGGTCAACAGTGCATACCATCGGTTTTTCTGTATGAACATGGCAATCAGCATCAAGCGAATCCATAATCTGTTCAAAATGNAGTGTATGGGGTGTACTAATGACGACTGCATCAGGTTGAACAGCGGACAACATCTCCTGATGGTTACCGAACGTTGGCACGTCATTTTCAAATCCAACACTTTCTTTAAATGCATTCAAGGCATCTTGACTTACATCGGTTAGTCCAACAATTTCCGTGCCTTCAACACCGAGAATACTTCGTCCATGTCCACGTGAATTCCCACCACATCCGATAAAACCAACTCTGACTGTTTTAACCATCATTGACTTCCTATCTTNTTATAATCATTCAGTTTGATTACTGTTAAGTGCTGTCATCTTACGTAGATTCAACAATGGTGTCATTACACCACCTGCACATGGAATCATCACGCCAGTATCGTAAATCTTGATNCCTGCCATTACAGCATTTGCCACGTCTTCTGGCTCTCCTGGACGAAACATGGTGATATAACCTTTTTCTGAAGCCTCGATGTAATCGGGAATTCTTACACGGGCAAGATCCGTGTTGGTTACACCGACTTCAACACCGTTTACCTTGATACCTTTCTCAACAAGACGTCCTGCATAAACTTTCATGCCCATTTCTAATGCGGCCTTTGACATGCANTAAGCAGCCCGATTATCAGAAGCTAACGTGTCAGATATCGAAAGCGTGTAGATGATACAGCCTTTAATTTTCTTCTCGATCATGTAATTTGCAACACGCTGTGTTAAAAAATGGGGACCTTTGAGATTAACGTCCATTACGGCATCATAATCTTTTTCCGATTCTGCTAGAACATCAGAAATGATTGTAATACCCGCGTTATTGACAAGCAGATCAACCTTTCCGAACGCATCAATTGCGGCTTCAATCAGAGGTTGATGGTGGCTCAAGTTACCAACGTTTGCTTGAAAGATTATAGATTTTCTCCCCTGTTGAATTATTGCCTCTTTCACCTCAGTTGCGGCCGATTGGTTTCTACTATAGTTAACTAGAACATCGCAACCTTGGCGTGCTAACTCGATCGCTATTGCACGACCGATACCACGACTGGATCCAGTAACAACCGCGCTTTTACCTTCAAGCAATATGTTTTTGGAAAAAAAACCCTGATCTTGTACCATTACATCTCCTGATGATTTTACGATTGTTTTATGCCATCTTATACTATTTGGGGTTGCTATGATGGTTGCTTACAACTAGTAACTCTCTATAACAAGGCTAAGGTACAGGAAACTATTTGGAAAAAATTTGCTTTACCCCTNCGATAAATGCCAATTGGATAGAGATTGTAGATAAATTTAGNGATTTTGTCAAATTACCCTTGTTGTTGATAAGATTTTGGGCATGTAANCTTTCTGTNNAAGAGCGTTTCTAGCAATACNACTTNTATCTTTAATTATTTAGCTAAGACTCCTGNAACCNAGCACAATGGAGGTGGTTTATGGGAACAAATAAATCAAGTTCCATGNCAGAATTTAGNCGATGTGACCAAAGCGAGGAAAAGAAGTCGATTTTGTTACTATGATAATTGCGAATACGATTTTATGTATTGATCGTCAGTGGCAATCGTAAACTGTAATTCCATCGGCTCGATGAACAACTGGTAGTTGTAAAATGTCTTCCAAAAATTGTAGATGTTGATCATTATGTGTAATTATATAACGGATATTAAAATCAGCAAAAACCGAAATTGCCAAAGTTTGGGCTAGTTTTGAGGGGGGAGCAGGTTTACCGCGCATTAGTGTTGAAATAATCGGCGTTTGATCCAAGAAACTAAGTGCCTTCAGAGAGGGTCTGGACACATAACCTCCAACTAACGATTTCTGATGGATCGTCGCCATATAGAGTGTAACCGGCCGCGAAGGAATGTCAATTACTCCATAGTTTTTAGGATCTGTGGCCATCTGACGATAAAAACTGGGAACCTCAATTTTAGTGGTCACGTATGGTACTGCTAAATATTCTAAACCGATCAACACAGCTAATATTCCGTTGAACACAATCTTGACTGTTGCGGTACCCCACATTATTGTTTTGATTGATCTAGATCTCATTTGGTTCCTAAAAGCAGACAAAATTATTTCATTCAGATTTGTGATACCATAACCTACCAGCACTGACATACACAGTTTAAGCATAATATCAAATCTCTCAGGAACCCCAGTGAAAGAGATAAAAGGCATATATCGATGAAATAGAAGGTATGGTAAAGGAACAAAAAACTGTTTGCCACCAATATGCAGGTAAGGGCCAAGAGCCATAATGAAGAAAATAAGACCTGCTACAGCCCAAAGATGGCAGCGTCGATCTTTTATGACTGCGTAAAGCGACAAGATTAAAACGATGTAGCCAAGATAATTTGAGTTCTCCGCGGTATTGCCCGTCCAATCTTTCCAGATTCCACCAAACCACCTTCTCCCCCATGTAGAGATGCCACTTGGGACAAAGAAACTCTCTAAATCTGCTGACCAGATCTCAGGATTATGCTCGCCTGTAAAATTCTGTGTCATCTTTACATACAACATTGGCATCAGAATTGGTGACATTACAACACAGAAAATGAGGATAACCATGCCCAACCTTTTAAGGAAACCATTGTCAATAATTCCCCCTCCACACTTGACCGTGTAAAAGATTACAAAAATCGCGGTGAATACGAAACAGTAAATCATGTAATACCATGAGCAAAGACTATTCAAAACCAAAAAAAGAGCGGTTAAAATAATATTTAGTTTACTGTCTTCTCGATAAGTTTTCAGCAGATACAATCCATATAGTGGAATCCATTCCATAGCAATTAATTGTAAATGACCAAGTCCATGCGCAAAATGGAATGGACAAAAAGTGAAAACAATTCCAGCTACAAATGCCGGCAATTTTCGATCCAGCAGATAATCTGCCAAGTAATACATTGATATACCCGACATCACAAAAGAGAATAAAACTACCAGATTATAGACCTCTTCCATTTTGAAGAAGAACTGGAAAGGGATTGATATCAGTCCGTTAAATGGATTCAAGGTCTGAAACAACAAGGTGATTCCAGCCGGATAATGTAAGAGATTGGTGTAATACGGATGTGTTCCCGCCATCAGTGACTTCTTCATCCACCACATATTCCAGACGTTTTGAAACCCATCACCACCGTCACACATAAAATGACTTGAGAAGCGAAAAACAACAGGATAAGTCATAATTATTGTCAGGATTGCATAACCGAAAAATAGAATTAAGAATAGTTTGAGCTTCTTCATAAAGTTCGCTTAAATATTAAGAAGGATCACTTGGTTTGCTGGTTTTAGACGTTTGTATAAACTAATTGACACCTTTGTATCAGTGCTTGGAGAAATTGGAGAATGTTCTTGGATTGAGGGCAAGTTTGGGTTGGGCTTAAACAGCAATATCGATTTTCGTCTCAACAGCCGAAGACCTATATAAAAAGTGAAACAATACTACTCGCCATGCGTTCCCTTAGCAAGGATTTTCTCACAATCTATGTATAATGAACCTTAAGGTACTCTACACGAAATTGATTAGGAGATTTGACATGAGCTCAGATACTGAATCACTGACAATAGCCCCAAAGCCGGATGATTCTATCCACATTATTCACGAGGCTTTGAGGCACCGAAAAGAAGAAATTCCACTTTCTTATCTGATGGGAGTTTCAGGTGAAGCGTTTCGCTTTTTTTATAACCGCCAACAATTGAAGAAAGGAATGCACACGACTTTTTATAATCCATTGCGTGCAGCGTCCAAAGCACTAGGTTTTGAGCACGAAATGATATACGATGACACTTTTCAGGCTGCGTGGGGTCGGTTGCAAAATAATGTTCAACTGGGTAAAACAGCATTAATACCACTTTCGGATGGATGTTCTTTCTTAATTGAAAATGATAATCCAAATACCGTTGTGTGCCAAAATGGTCATCGGCATGAATTTAGTTTTGACCAATTACGGGAAAAATGGCAGAAACTTGAGGGACTTCTAGAAATGGGGCTTCATGGATATTATCAGTTCGTTCTTGGTAACAGACCTCATCGTCCTAAAGAACGTGAAATGGCATTGGGAACCTTCCGAAGTGCTAGTAAGTTGATGAAATCCCGTCGGAAAATTAGGGGTTGTACGATGGGAATATCTGCCTATGAAGAATTGATCTCTCACATGCAAAGAATTATAGATCAGCAACAAGATATTGAAAAAAGATACGAAATTGCTAAATGGAATAAAAAATTGCTTCTGCAATGTCTTGAAGGGAGAAGAGCAGCAGTTTCATATATTGAAATCGTTCGGAAAGATTTTGAAGGAGAAGAGCTTGAACACCTGGAAAGAGCTGTAGTTGCCTACCGAAACGTCGTGAAACTCTTAGAATCGCTACAGACCATTTTCCCTTCACCAAAATCCGTTTCAGCAGAAACTTATTCGAACCCAACCACAGATCATTCAGAAGGTTCACAATTAACGGAACAACGATTTATTCTCAAGATACCTACTTTTGGGAAAAATTGGCAGACACAAGAAAAGCAGTTTAAATTAAGCTGTAAAGCATCTATTAAACTCCTTAAAAAGCTTGTCAAGTTTGAGTTTGATGGGGTTAGTGCACTTGAAGATGTTGTCCGAGTTGGCGAAAAACTAAAAATGTGATTAGATTTTCTGTGTATTTAATCCGAAATTTAGATTGCCATGGAAAAATTGGACGGTCCATCTGATGAAGGAATTTCTAAGAATTCTGAAATACGCGCGCCCTTACCTACCTAAATTACTTTTCGGTTTCTTTTTAATCCTCATCATTGCTCAATCCCAGCTAGTCATGCCGCTAGTACAGCGATTTGTTATTGATGGCATTTTATCTGACGTAAGAGCAACAGAGCTTACCCATTCTGTGTTTGGTTATCATCTAACTTATTCACCAACGTATTGGCTGATTGTAATTTTATCCTCAATTATTATTTTTAATGCCTTAGTTGGTCTCACCTCCTATGTACGTACTATCATTATGGAGTGGGTTAGTCAACGTATCCTATTTGACATGCGAAATCAGGTGTTCTCGCATTTGCAAAAACTCTCTATGCGCTTCTACGATGTACAGGGAACAGGGCAAATTCTCTCGCGAGTAAAAGAGGATGTTAGTTCTTTGCGTTCACTGGTGACTGATACCTCGATTGACATCCTGACTGATGTAATGATGTTCGTGACTGTGGTGTCTATCATGTTCTCCTGGAGTTGGAAACTAACTCTTATTTCTTTGTTAATACTACCTATAGTAGCTGGTAACTATCTTTTCTTTATTGGCAGATTGCGTGTACTTTGGCGTCATTTGAGGCATCGATGGGCGGACATTTCAACTGAATTGTATGAGTCTATTGCGGGAGCAAAAGTTGTCAAAGCCTTCCACCGGGAAAATTATCAAAAACGTCGTATGTTCCATGGAATGCGCCAGACCCTGGAATGGCAGATTAAGATTGCCAAGTACCGGACAGCTATGGGACGTATCTCAGGTTTTTTTCAGTCGTTTGGTACAGCAATTGTGCTTTGCTACGGTGGATACCTAGTAATTCAAGGTGAATTCACTGTAGGTACTCTGGTCGCCTATTATCAATATTTAGGTCGTTTATACGGTCCNATGATGAAGTTGATCAACATTAACGCTNCCATNCAAGAAGCAATGGTTTCGGCTGAGCGAGTCTTTGGACTGCTCGACTCNCAACCAACGGTCGACGAAGTNACNNATGCTGTTGAGCTACCAGAGATCTATGGACACGTTAAATTTGAAAATGTTNCNTTTCATTACGAACCGGAAAATCCTGTGCTTCACGGTATCTCTTTTGATGCCAAACCGGATATGATGGTTGCACTTGTTGGGCCATCAGGTTGTGGCAAAAGTACCATTGCCAATTTGATCGCTAGATTTTACGATCCTACAAAGGGGGCAATTTACATTGACGACTACGATCTGCGCAAAATAACATTGAAATCGCTTCGTAACCAGATTGGTATTGTCCTCCAGGACAATTTTCTGTTTCAAGGTTCGGTGGCAGAGAATATCCAGTTCGGTCGATTGGATGCGACGGAAACTGAAATAGTAGAAGCCTCTTTAGCAGCTAATGCCCATCAATTTGTGGTCGAGGAACTTCAAGGTGGATACGAAGCAGAAGTTGGGGAACGCGGTATGCGATTGTCAGGAGGACAAAAGCAACGAATTTCCATCGCTCGAACTATCTTGAGAAATCCACGAATCCTGATTCTTGATGAAGCGACATCTGATTTGGACTCTGAATCGGAATCCCTGATTCAAGAGGCATTGGATAGGTTAATGACAGGCAGAACTACTTTCGTCATTGCCCATCGTCTATCAACAATCTTGAAAGCTGATATGATCTTGGTAATGAAAGACGGCGGAATTATAGAAAAAGGTACCCATGAGGAGTTATTAGAACTGAATGGGTTATATGCAAGTATGTACCAAAANCAATTTAAAACTAAACCACAAAATATAGATTGGCTAAACTAGGATCGAAATTTCACGGTTTCGCTATTCCATTCCCCAAACACCAATTGTCAAAGTAAGGAGTTAAAGCAACGGATAGATTATGCGNTTGAAACTGACCAGAGGCCCTCGNATGATATCTGTCAAAAAATCGAACAGGNATGTGTCGNGGATTTCGACAGNTATATCTTTTAATGTTGTCATCTGGCTTGACTACCCCTATGTTCGATCCCTTGACATGTGGTAGGTTTGCTCCACCAGTTCATCATCCTGTGATGGTTGTATATCGGCCTCAATCCGCTCTTTTAAGGGCCTCAACTTCCTGTTGAAGGCGTTTCTCTTGTGCGTCCAGAGTCTCCTCAGTGTCCATCTCATGCTGATAACGCATCTTCTTAACTTCTTCCGAGGCAACTTTAATAGGGCAGTCAGTCTATAACGATACCAGCCTGACTTATCATCCAGCTGTTTCTCCAATAAGCCTAACCCTATTAGTTCTTCTACAAGGTTGTTGATGGTAGGGCGCTTAACGCCACATCTGTCAGCCAGAACTTGTTGAGATACAGGGATGGTCCAGCCGGACAGTAGCTGCTGATCGAACTTTTTCTGCTTCAGCTTAAGGTTGCGGTACCTGTCAATCACCAGCAGCAGCTTGATATGGTTTCCCTTCAGCTGAGGGAAGACATCATCATCAATGAGGTGGTGCGGAATAGCACAGAAGAAGAATGGGATTTGATCGGTGTGAGATAAAGTGAAAGGGGATACACTTACATCTTGGGTGTGAACTGTAGCAATCATAGTAACATTTCCTTACAATAAATATATCTTGCAACGAAGTTCTACATCTGCTACAATATGGTTTGTCTATGCCACATTGCAACGGATACACAGAACTCCGTTAATGTATTGGGAAGCATCAAGCTTCCCACTGAATCCCAAGTTGATCGCTTGGGATTTTTTGGTTTATGGGCCTATTCTATACCATCCCGTTAGAAACAAGAAAAGAAAATTCATGGATTGTGATTTGATTTTTAAGAGTCAGCGACTCAGAGCTGTAAAGTATTTACTTCAATTTTTGTTTGTCTACACTCTTTTACCCATAGTTAATTCCCAAAACCAATCGTCGGAATATCAAGTAGAAGCATACCGTACATATGAAAGCATTGAAATTGATGGCGATCTCAGTGAATCCGAATGGAAGAAAGCGAAACCAGTTAACCATTTCGTTCAAATTGAACCTCATGAAGGTTCTCCCATCTCCCAGCCAATGGAAGTCCAAATACTCTATGATGACAGCCACATTTATTTCGGATTTACCTGCTTTGATTCAGATCTTTCCAAATTAGTCGCCAACGAAATGCGCCGTGATGCCCGAGATATACACGAAAACGACAATGTGTTTATCCTCTTAGATACCTACAATGATCGCCGGAGCGGTTTTTTCTTTCGTATCAATTCGTTGGGAGCGATGCAAGATAGAAAAGTGATCAATGGCGGCGACAGCATGAATAGCGACTGGGATATCGTTTGGGAATGCCGAACCAAAATCAATGAAGACAGTTGGATAGTAGAAGTTGCTATTCCTTTTAACCAACTCCGTTTTGAGAAACAGGAGCAAATGGTTTGGGGGATAAATCTGGGTCGAGAAATCCCTCGAAATAAGGAGCAAGCAATCTGGCACCCTGTTTCAAAATCATACGGAGGGAGGGCAAAATATCGAACTGCCAATTTAGCACGTTTAATTGGTTTGAAAGGCATAACCCCATCGCGTAACCTGGAATTTTTACCTTATATACTACCGGGACTAACACAAAGCAACAACCATACCAACCAGGTCTTTGATTCTGGATTAGATCTTAAGTA
>PBXZ01000069.1:0-39313 GCA_002729415.1 Candidatus Poribacteria bacterium
CGCCAGTTCTTCCAGGATCTGGTTAAATTCTAATTTGATCTCTTCAAAAGTATTTGGTGTCACCCATCGGCGTGTTCCTTGCAGAACACATTCAGTTGGAGATTGGTTGTAGATTTCACCTGCCTGAATGTGACCTACAAAAACAGAGTCTGTCCCTGCATACGGATGGGTTCGGCTTACTAAGCTTTGTTGTAGATTTTTCAGACGCAAGAGTAGTTCTGCTCCTGCAGCTAATACATCTGGTTGCTGAGGCGGCCGTAATACCTCATGGACAGGTTGACCTTCTCGACTAATACGGGTTTCGAAGATAGCCATTCCTCGACCAGCTATCGGCAGGCGATCAAAAAGGTATTCAGGCAACAAAACAGCATTGCCAATATAACCAGCTTTGATAAGAGCATACAGTTGACGGCGGTCACCCCAAGGGCCTTCATGGTGATCATGTGCGGTGAGTAAAACTCCACCAGCAGTGAGTGTGTGAGTGTCTCTCAAGACTCGTAGGGCTTCTACGAAGGCGGCTATTCCGCCCTTCATGTCGGAAGCTCCGGACCCGTAAAGATTACCGTGTTCATGTCGAGGTGGTACGAAAGGAAGGTGGACGGTATCCAAATGTCCGTCAAACTGCAAGACACGGCCAGGTCGACCGGTTTCAAAACGCACGACAACTGCTGGTGCTTCAGGCCAATTGGCAACAGGCCTTTCCACTTCAAACCCATCATCTTGTAACAAAGAAGCGAGCTGGTCTGCTACCTCCCCGGCACTACGTGTTGGACTTGGGATATCGATCAACGCCATAGCTGTATCCAATAGACGCCGTTGATTGACATTCTGGCGGATTTCCTCAACCAGTTGAGGAGAAACAGTATTCACCATTTGGTGTCCTTTCCTTAAAATTTATTTTGTTCCTTTGACACTATCTTTAATAGTGCTGTGCAACATCAGGCTGGCCAGGTATATTATGGTACTTTAAGGAGTTCACCGTCTCTTAGTGCTGACTGGTAGGCGATGATGCCTGGTACGGTCATGTTTAGTGTCTATTAGACTGGCCAGGTATATTGAGGCACTTTAAGGAGTTCACCATCTTTCAATGCTGACTGGTGGGCGATGATGCCTGGTACGGTCATGTTTAAAGACCAGGCNATNTTGATCAGTGGCGACCGNTTCTCCAAGAGNGCAGTGACGAACTCNTNGGTTAAATAACCGTGNGAACCNCCGTGTCCCCCANCTTCCATNCCNGGTGGNAGTTGGGGTTTGGACAAATCAGGNAGTTTGGNCTGATCTTCCGNCGGNTGNAANGANGTGCCNTGCATATACCCAAGTTCGCCATGTNCCAAACCGGTTTCTCCACCNGAACCACGCATNCCCCAACANACACTCATNCGNGACGANCCNCCTTCAGAAGTNNGGAACAGAGCAACNTCNCTGTCGAAAGGNTTTNGATAACGNTTGGCATCAGGCTGNAACTGTGGTATCTNNCCCTNNAANCCNTGACAGGANACTTNGNTNAAACTNTNCCCCGTNACNGCCACATAATAGGCAGTNGANTGNGTTGGATACCACATCGGAGGAAGTCCNGTTCNCCACTCNCCATNGGANGCTAAGGGTNTGGGGAAATAGTGATAATATTGCCCCTCCGAATAGATAATNTTGCCAAAAGCACCCGCTTCATAGGCCGTCCGCATGGCGTANCAGGCGGNATGGTAGGNNGACGTCTCAAACATCATGTATTCCANNCCNGTCGTTTTNACAGTTTCATAGAGTNGGTCGGCATCCTCCAATGANCCGAAAACCGCTGGCACCGCGCAAGCGACGTGCTTACCGTGATTCAGGCAGAGAATTGCATGACGCGCATGATTGGGGGCNTCCGTACCNAGAAATATAGCTTCCAANGACNGATCNTTGACCATNTCNTCNAGGGATAGATAGGTTTTTTGACANGCGCAGGCANCAGCNAGNTCGGCACAACGCTCAGGAGAAATATCGCAGACGGCGGCAACTTCCACATTGGGNTGGTGCTGGAATCCAAACGAAGCACCGAAACGNCAGACACCATACCCGGCNATGCCAACGCGAATTTTACGATCCGACACAGGTTGCCANGNTTTATCCTGNCGACNNGTTGAATCGGTNTCGTCNAANCCNTGGATCTCAGTTTGNGGAATATCTTGTTTAGGAAAGGTCATATCTGTTTCCCCCAANGGATTTGGNTATTGATTGGTATTAATTTGCTNAATCTGTNTNAGGNATTCGAAGTAGCTGNGGTTTCCACATCATTTAGCCACACACGTTCACCACTGTTCCNCGCCGANCGATGCACTGCAGCTTCGAACACCAACTCGTTCCAAGCTGCATCTCCATCGGCTGGAAATGGTTGATCTTTGAGCATTGATTGTATAACACCATCTGCCATNCGGACAAAAGATTGTGACATCTCTGGTTTNCCTTCTTCAGCTTCCCATTGTTCTTCGNCTTCAGAATTGTTGGATTTGCANCGACGGTATCGCCCNTCCAATCCCCATGATTCAGCATAATAANTGTCTCCTACAACCATTATACCAAGTGGGTGTTCCATTCCCCATGTGTTAGTCCCATCCAATGTCCCAATAGTACCATTGGCCCATTCCATGTGAATCATACGTTGCCAGCCTCCATTTTGATTAGGATCGCCCACCACGCTTACCCATTCAGGCCGNCCCATGGTCCAAAGGATCTGATCAATCACATGAGACCAACAGTTNAAATGTGCTCGTGCTCGCACCATTTGGATTTCGCCTAACCGGCCTTCAGCGACATCATCATGAAGTTTCTGGAAATGGTGCATAAATCGATAGTTGAAATCGATCCCAAATTTCAGTCCTGAATTGCGCCATTCCAAGATTGCTGGTGCTGCAATTTCCGCATCCGATTCGCGTAAGCGNAATTGACCTTCTAAACCACAGAGAGGTTTTTCAGTAAAAACATTTTGNCCAGCAGCTAGNAGTTGACGTAGAGGTGGAATCCGGCGGGTTTCGTTGACGATGAGCAAGACTAAGTCCACGTCACAATTTGCCAGCAATTCATCAATGCTTTCATACCCTTGTACTTGAAATTCAGCCTCAGCTTTTTCCCTGAGTTCAGGGTCCATATCGCAAACAGCGACTACCTCAGCCTCAGCATGATTATGAAAATTGCCTCCATGCATCATCCCCATTCCTCGACCACTGATAAGCGCACACTTAACCATTTTTTCTCCTCCAAATGTACTTTTGCAATTAGGTTGTTTTCCTGGTTTTAATAGCTTTTTATGTTTATTGGTTAATCCATCTGTGTCTTTTCTGACAAATACTATAACACGATTCTAAGATACTTTTAAATTTTACATTGATGTGTATAATGTTTAACTTGAGTTATAGAAATAACAATCAATTAAGGTAAAAATCTAAGTTTAAGGTTCATGGTTATGTTTACTATGGTGTCCACAAATTCCAATCTAGAGAGTGTTTCCATTTTTCGCAGGCTCGACAAGTACACAGATACCGAAAAGCGAGTCTTGGAGTTTGGCAAATATTTGCTGTGCCAGCATGAGCAAATAGGTGTTGAAAGAACAATACATCTCCACGTTTAGGCATCAGTTCGATAGGTTGACCTAAATCTAACGAATGGACCTCATTATGTAAATCTAGCAGGTATTCATATTTTTGTATATTAGATTCAGCTAGAGCTCGAATTCGTTGGTGTGACTTCGGCCAAACCATTGTACCACCACCTTTTGACTCGGTATCACTCAGAAAGGAGAGCACTACCATCCGCAATGGGCCAGGAAAAGTTCGACGATGTGTCTTACCACCCAACTCAATACCATCGATATGGGCTCTTCCACAGGACCATTCTGCCGTTGGAAAGACGTTGATGGTATTAATCCCGTTGGGGCGGTGTGTTTCAATGGAAGGTTCATTTAGAAGTTGAGCAGTAGTTTGCATGAATTCGGGAGTGCAACAAGCCATAAGATCTGGGACTGCTGTAGTTATATCAATCAGATTCCGATGAGGCTCAATCTTGGCGTAAGCTGGTATAGTTTTCCATGACTGAGGTTGATCAGGTAGCATGTTCAATAGTGACCAAAGTGTTTCCTCTGCTTTTTTAGATGTCATATCTGGAATTAAACCAGAGGCAAGCAAATATCCTTCCTGATGATATTGTTCAATCTGCGATATCTTCAACATACTAATAATCCCAAAATTTGTTTCAGTAACTTTGAGTTACAAATATAAAGATCTAAATTCTCAGATGATTTTCTTGGTTTCGGTCTGTTTGGAAACCTCACCATACAGAATATAGGCATAATTTTTAAGCCCTCAAAAAAACTTGTTTTTAGGAGTTTATATGTATCTCAATAACATGTTGACACATTGTACAATATCGTTTGGGGCAAGCATTCCCCGATTATAAGGAAGTAATCTTAAAATGGGAAAGGTCCCATCAAAAGCCAAAATACAGTTCTAAAAGAGGCGAAACCTTTGCATAGTTATTGGAGAATAAATGAAAAATAGAAGTAAAAGAAACACAACTGCACATATTACAATAAGCGAGAGGTTCTCCTTGAGTAATTTCCATAGGCGAGCTTTTTGGGAACCTTGGTATTCACTCAGGCTGATGTCATCTTTGAAAGTTTTTTTGAACCTATTAATACTAATGGTTAAATGATGTGGGTTTTGTGCAGATTTGATCAACTCTTCATGTTTAGTATTGGCTTTGACCAAAGATGATTCTTGGAGAATATCCTTATTCTTTAGTTTTGTTCATATAGCTGGTTTTCCTCAAATCATCAAAAATTGACCGATCAAAATTCATTAAAGACCTTTACTGGTTTACCTGATTCAGCGGACTCTACTCCTGCTACAAGGGCCGCAACAGTTTTTGCTCCTTCACGAACGTCTATCATNGGTCTTTGACCACCAAGAACACATTCAATAAAGTGTGCGCTTACCAGTCGAATTGAGTCCTGTTTCTCAAATTGAATTTCCTCAACTCCACCTTGGGCTGTATACAATTTATTCTGCCAAATCGTTCCTTCTGTGCCATAGATTGACAGAAATCCTTCTCCCATACCATGCCCTTTGCATCCACTGGTTACAAGTACTTTCCCAATACAACCATTCTGAAATTNACAGGAATAGATATAGCAATCATCCAATGGAAAATCCGTGGCTGCGTATCCGTTAGAGTAGGCATGGACCTCTTCAATATCTGAGCCTACNGCCCATCTTAGTAGATCCAAAGGATGGCACCCTCCACCGATGAGGATGTTTTGAGGGTTTTCAGGATCGGAACGCCATGTTCTTGGTGTGTAATATGNACGCATATCATGAATNTAACTGCCTTCTACAAAGAAAGCNCGGCCTATTTCACCCTGATCATAAATTTTCTTAATNGATCTNTATACAGATTCNAACCTCATAAACTGACTGACCATGAATGTTAACCCTGTTTCATCCACTGCTTGTACAATATCCCGACAACTCTGTAAACTAGTCGTCATAGGTTTTTCACATAGTACATGTTTGCCCGCTCTCAGGGCAGCAATAGCATGTTCCGCATGCGAGTGATCTGGGCTGCAGACCACAATAATATCTACAGATTCATCCTCAAGCAATCTTTNATAGTCGGTAGTAAAATACTCCATGCTTCCTTGATCTGATATGTTTTTTGCTGACTCTTGANTTTTGTCGNAGGCACCAATAAGCACTGCTTTTTCGTTGACTAGAAAGGATTCAACATACCCNCCAATNTGGACNTCACTGCCANCAAAACCAACTCCCAGCTTTCTCATTTCTATTTCCTTAGAGAAACTATTGATAAATTTTGGTTATAATATTTTCACTCAGTGTGGTTCGAACCTGATCAACTGAATCAGAAATGAAAGGTAATTTTAATTTTTCAAAAATGACTTGCCAACGTTCAGGTTGATCATCCTCAACATAAATCGGCATAAAATCCAGGTTCAAATAAGTTTTTATGGCTGGAAGTCGAAAATCGTCTGTGCCTAACACTGCACACTTGAAACCTTGCTGTCGATGATAATATAGAACAGCAAGGGAAACCCACTTTCCTAACCGATAACCGGAGTGTTCGGGCATAACACCAACCATGTGAAGCTGTCCCACCTCTTTCTCATCAGCGCCGTTCCATTTCCAAGCGCAAGCGGTTCCAACCGGTTGATCTTGATAAGTGCTAAAGAATAAGCCTGTTGACTCAAATTCTGGCCGATCAACGATTTGCTCGCGTGTGTCAGCGTCAGTCCGGTCGCCTCCAAATGAAGAGTTAATGATGTTGGCCCAATGCCAGTTATCATTTTCTTGATAGGTTCGCAATCGATAGCCAGGTGGCATTTTGATCTCCGGTAAATTGAGCAGGTTAGTCCGAATCATTCTCAATTGCATGTTTTTCTTCCATTATGTATGAATTATTAGTTTTAAAAATCATTGAATACTTTTACAGATTTCCCTGTGAGAATTGATTCCCAAGCAGCGGCACCAACAGCAATCGATTTAGCGCCATCAACCACATTAGGCGAGGGTTCTAGATCTTGATCAAGACACTGTTGGAAATGCTGCATATAACGGATAACTGTTTGACCATGTCCATATACACTGGTGTCGGTTTCTGGAGGACAAGTCATTTCTAACGGATGTTTAGCCGCCATCTTATCAAAAACAACTTTGATCTTCCCTCCTTCATTATCAGTAAAATCTGAGACCACAGTGCCTTTTGTCCCATAAAGTGTTACCTGCATCATCGGCATCGGTGGATGGACGATATCATAGAGTCCCATAGCGCGAGAAATTTGTCCGTTTTTGAATTTCAAATTGAGAAAGAAATTATTCATTTGAGGGAATTCAGGAGTCAGCTTCCCTTTGGCCCCGTAGGCGTGAACTTCGTCCACATCTCCAGAAAAACTGCGTAGGATATCAACTGGATGAACTACGCCACCAAACATCAGGTTTTGTGGCACCTCCAATCTCCAAGGTGTCATTTTGTAAACTTCACGCATATCATGGACATAATAGGCTTCTGAAGCCACAATTTCTCCCAAGTCCCCATCTTCGAAAAAACGTCTCATCGTCGAAAATTGGAGATCGAAACGCATAGTTTGACCGACCAGAAATTTGACTTCTTTCTCCCTAACCAGTTCAACCAGCCGTTTAGCATCATCCAAGTCAGTGACCATTGGTTTGGTGCAAATGACATGCTTACCTGCCTGGATGGCAGCTACGCAATGTTCAGCGTGCAAGTGATCTGGAGAATAAATGGCCACAACGTCGATATCTTCACGTTTCACTAACTCTTTATAGTCTGTTGTCCAGTAAGAAACACCAATCTGCTGTGCATATTTTTTTAGGATATCACTCCTCTTGGCACAGATCCCCCGAAGTTCGTATTTCANGGANGGAACTTCTTGCAACAGAGTTGCCGTGGATCCCATATTGGTTGGATTGATTCCGATTACGCCTAATCCGATTTTCATTTCGTTTTTTCCCTTTTTTACAGATGACTATTGTCCATGCTTGACAACATGGCAAGGCAATTTATTTTTCAATCCAATAACGGTTGCAAGCTCGAGATTGCCGATAGGGCNATCATATTTACTCCTCNCCAACCCACCCTGTATCCAATTCAACAAAGCGACTTGTAGNTAACNAGACAGTCTACATANAGCCATTTCAGGGATAATCTGCNCTCAATCATAACTATGCTTATTCTAAGAGATGCACTTCTTCTTGTGCAGCGATCTTCCACAAAACAGATTCAATCGTGGTTTATAACAAAATAGCTATTTTGTTATTCGGTTGCTTGATTTCGGAAATCTGGNACCTCAACAGGGATACCTCCGTTGGCAATTGACTGCTCGGACACCAATCCGGGTACGGTATAGTCCATAGCATCATAAACATCCATCGGTGGATCAGTATCATGGAGGATACTGTCGACAAAATCCCTTAACTCAAAGTATTCGCCGCTGACACCNGCTTGCAATGCCTCTTCAGACGGNTTTTTCCATCTATCTGGNAGAAANTCTTGCTCATAATCTACCAGNGGTTGCCAAGCACCACCATCAATTGAAATCTTTTCTTGGNCTCCAAAGCCACGTGATCCTTCAAAACAAGCTTTAGTTCCCTGTAGACTCAAATAGGTGTTTGCAGGTCGAGTAGAGAGCATGTCTATTCTAATTTTAATTAAGTACCCACTTTCTGTTTTGCACAACATCAAAACTGTATCTTCCATAGCATGCTCCGGATCTGTGTGGACTCCGGTTCCTAAACAGCAAACAGTAACAACACGTTCATCAAACCATTGTAAAACCGGTCCAAGGCTATGTGTCGCGTAATTGCAACGATTGACTCCGACTTGCCAATAATAACGCCATGTTGGGTNGCCCTCTGCATTGTGGTGAAGGAACTTAATATCATGAACGTATTCCGCTTCACCAAAATAGACCTTGCCAAATACTCCTTGTCGAACCATGTTTTTTATCAACACGTTTGGTTTATGATAACACATGTTTTCAGCCATCATATACTTGGCTTGGCTGTTCTGAACAGTCTCAACCAACTGATAGCACTGTTCAATCGAAACCGCTGCAGTGACTTCGCTTATTACATGTTTGCCAGCTTTAAGTGCTAGAATGGATTGGGGTACGTGGAGGTTCTCCGGTGTTGCCAGCACAACGACGTCAATTTGGTCGAGCATCTCTTCATATTGTGTAAAGCGTTGTTCTATACCAAATTTTTCNCCGNTTCCTTNGAGAACATCCTCGTTTAAATCACATATAGCAGTAACTTTAGTCTCAGAAATTGTCGTGAANGGCACCATGAATGAAGATCCTCGATTAGCCCCGGCAATTCCGATTTTTAGTTCCTCCTTCATCTGTAACTTCCTTAGTCTTTTAGAGTCATAAAAGTTTTTGGTTAATACAAGTTGTTAGCTAATAGTAAAATTTATTGACTTTTTAAATTTCAAATGAGTTACATTATACATGTTATCAGATTTACTCAACACCTATAATTCGAAGATATGCACTTTCAAGTTTGAGCTGATTAAATTTATCATGTATGACAACACAAAGGACCACTAATGGATTCTAGTCTACGTAATAAATGGCGACAAGACGGTTTTGTTATAGTCAAGGAAGTGTTTGNCCCNAAACGCACTAATCGGCTNAAATCGATCTGTGAGTTTATTCTTGAACAATGGAGAGTCTGTAATCCGGAGACCGGAGAANCAGGNGGTAACTNAGATGCGACAGTTATGCGACATCTCAACCACTTAGGATATTTCGAAGATAGTGTTTCAGAATTAACTGANTTGATGGATGNCGTAGCAGCTAATAAAGTGTTAGAAATTTGTCGAATTATACTGGGAGAGGAACCGCTTTTTCGATGTACGAGCTTGTTTATGAATCCAACTAGAACCAGTCAAGATGGGAGTTGGCATCGCGATACACAGTTTACTACGAAAACGGAACGTGAAGAGGAGGCTAAAATTCAATCCGCTGAAGATACAGGAAACTCCATACAATTGCAAATCGCATTGCTTGCAAATGATGACGTTGAGTTTGTTCCAGGGTCACACTTAAGATGGGACACAGCAGAAGAATACCATATTCGAAAAGCTGATGGTGGCGCTAATAGCCAGTCCAATACAATGTCAGATTCACAGCGCATTACACTTCAACCAGGGGATGTACTAGCATTCAATCCATATGGTCTGCATCGTGGGCGATACCATACTGACAAACCTCGGAGAACTTTAATGCTAACTTACACCAAAATATCTGTACCGTGCAGCGATTATTTCTCCTATCAACCTTGGTTTCTAGAAGAAGGTTACTTGGGAAATCTGACGTCAGGAACACGCCTGTTTTTTGAAACTTTCGTGTCAACCTATAAATCTGATTGGAAAACTGCTCTCAATTAGTGTCTTTGCTTGGGTTCTGAGCAGGATCAAATGTACAAAGTATCATCTAAGTTTATCGCCAAAATTCTGTCCGGTAAGTTCATTATTGCTAATCGAAGAGGTACGACATCTCCTAGGGGAAATTAGGAAAGCCAATTTTATACTCGATTATTTCCAAAAAGAGAAATTTGAAAAGGAAGGACTTAGGAATTCGGTTATTACTTTTATTCGGTATAGGCGTTTTGTAAAAACACGTTTGCCCAGTTAGAACAAAATAAGGCAGCAAGAAAGGCGGTCTCATGGATTGCGCTTTGATTTTTAGAAACCAGCATCCCCAATCTGTAAAGTATTTGATTCAATTATTGCTTATCTTTGTTCTTCTACCTACAGTTAGTGCTCAGAAACAATCATCAGAGTATCAAGTAGAGGCATGTCGCACATACGAAACCATCGAAATTGATGGTGATCTCAGTGAACCCGGATGGAGAAACGCAAAACCAGTTGACCGTTTTGTTCAAATTGAACCTTATGAAGGTTCCCCTGCATCCCAACCAATGGAAGTCCGCATACTCTATGATGACAATTACATTTATTTTGGATTTACTTGTTTTGATTCAGACCTTTCCAAATTAGTTGCCAATGAGCTGCGTCGCGACGCTCGTGACTTACATGAAAACGACAATGTGTTTATTCTCTTAGATACTTATAATGATCGTCGAAGCGGCTTTTTCTTTCGGATCAATTCGTTGGGAGCGATGCAAGATAGCAAAGTAATTAATGGCGGCGATAGCATGAATAGGGATTGGGATATTGTTTGGGAATGTCGAACCAAAGTCAATGAAAACAATTGGGTGCTAGAAGTTGCTATTCCTTTTAGTCAACTTCGTTTTGAAAAACAAGAACACATGGTTTGGGGAATAAATCTAGGCCGGGAAATCCCCCGAAATAAGGAGGAAGCGATTTGGTCCCCTGTTTCAAAATCGTACGGAGGCATGGCAAAATATCGAACTGCCAATTTGGCACGGTTAACTGGTTTGGCAGGCATAGCCCCATCGCGTAACTTGGAGATTTCACCCTATATACTACCTGGCCTGACGAAAAGCGATAACTATACCAATCGAGTCCTTGATTCTGGATTAGATCTAAAGTACGGCGTTACTCCAAACTTGACCGCTGACTTTACTTATAATACTGACTTTGCCCAGGTTGAAGCCGATCAGGAAGAGGTGAATCTTACCCGTTTTGACCTTTTCTTTCCCGAAAAGCGACCTTTCTTTCTGGAAGGCGCGGGGCTATTCGATTTTGGAATCCCACGAGCGAGTTTCCGACGTCCGCCTCCACTTCTGTTGTTTTATAGTCGTCGTATTGGTATTGAAGAAGGAAACGCCATTCCAATTACTGCGGGAGCAAAAATCACCGGCAAGACAGGCCCATATGGTATAGGTGTCTTAAATGTCTTAACAGACGAATTCTCCAACCAAGAGGATGGAATTGACATTTCTTCTACAAATTACACGGTGACACGGATGAAACGCGATGTTCTGGATCAATCGAGTGTGGGACTGATTGTTGTTAATAAACAAGAAAGTGACAGATATAATCGATCTGGTGGGCTAGACTTTTTATATCGCCCAAACGAAAATTTTAATGTTCAAGGAATGTGGGCTAGAACCTTCGACGAAGAAGATATAGGTTCTCCAGAAACTGATTCTTCCAACCAAGAGAATGCTTGGTCTGTAGGCAGTCGTTGGAGAAACGATTTATTTCGCTTAGAAGGATTATATGTCGATGTTGGAGAGAATTTCAATCCTGAAGTTGGTTTTATTCGCCGACAGGGAATTCGCCGGATACGAAGTGAAATGCGCTACACCCCGTGGCCTCGAAAGTTTGGCGTTAGACGTGTTTGGATTGGACCAGAAATTGACTGCATTCTTAACCAAGATAATCAGTTGGAAACCCGGGATATGACGCTTTTAAGTTGGTTTGAATTCGAATCGGGGGGATGGATTAATTTTCGAACCAAGCATACTTTAGAATATCTTGAAGAGGAAGAAGAGATTCAAGGAATTGCCATTTCAGCTGGTAAGTATAGCTTTTCTTCCTTTAGCACTATGATTGAAAGTGACGAAAGTAAAATGGTGTCTGGCAGAATAGGAGCTGATTTTGGCGGCTTCTGGGACGGTAGCAGACGCGGTGTTGACTTGGGAATAAGTTTTAAGCCCAATGGGCATTTTAGTTTTCAGTCTGGATATGAATTCAATCAAGTTGAGCTTGGGAAAGAATCATTTAATGCAAGTGTGCTAAGTACACGTTTGAGCTACTCGATTTCGACCACGTTGTTTGCCAAGGTGTTTGCTCAGTGGAATAACNNCGATGATATGATATCCACNAATTTTTTNCTGAACTATATTTATCGACCGGGGAGCGATTTCTACTTCGTTTTTAATCAAATTAATGAAAGCGTTGGTACCTCCAATAGCTCATCAGAATC
Source organism: Candidatus Poribacteria bacterium (assembly GCA_002729415.1). GTDB lineage: Bacteria > Poribacteria > WGA-4E > WGA-4E > UBA9662 > UBA9662. The sequence goes on from PBXZ01000069.1 coordinate 12,425, forward strand.
AACATTTATTGTTAAAATGACTTATTGGTGGCATCCATAACTAAAGGTAGCTTCTCTGAAAATATNATTGTATAAACATNTGGTGTCTAAATAGACTGTGTCTGTATGTTTTTTATTTGCTTTCACTNGATTCATACTTTAATTTCCATGGNGTATTAACTTTAAAAGCGAAGGTAATTTCTTGTTGACGTGTCTTGTCATTATAATTACAATCTTGGTAGGGGCANGAGTGTNTTATGGTNAAAAAANTAGGAGTGATTTTATTTATACATTTTTTGATTTTGATAGGGTGTTCGACAAAATCAAATCAGATTGTGGTGGATGCCGTTTCTGATGCGCAAACTCAGATTCAGTTAGCTAGAAGAGCGGGAGCTAAAGAAACTACAAGTAAAGATTTATTAGAAGCTCAGCAGCTACTTGATCGTGCTGGAGAATTAATGCCATCTGGCAAAAATCGCGAGGCCTATCGATTTGCCATGCGAGCTTATCTCAAGGCTGCCGTATCTGAGGCAATTATTATTGCAGATATGGCAGAAAATGATGCGATTGAAGCTGAAAAGGAGCTAGCCGCTCAATTGGATACTTCAGAAACGACGCGTCGTGAACTGGAAAAAATGGAAGCCCAACTCGAAGAATTGAAAACTCAATTTGATCGGAATTGAAAGGATTATTAATTGTCCTATTTGGTACGAGGGAATTATGTGGTTAAGCTACTTTGTGGTTTAGTTATTGCCTGTTATATGCTTATATACATCGGGTGTGGTTTGACTGTTGACCCCATAGAATTAGAAAACAGCATCATAAATGCCCAGAATGCAATTGATCGAGCTGAAAGCTTGGATGCGGAAAAGTTCGCTAAGGAAAGATTAAATCAAGCCAAAGATTTTCTTGAGCAAGCACGACAGGCAAAAGATACTAATAAAAGTGTACAGAGTATAGATTTAGCGTTTCGTGGACAAATGCAGGCACAGATTGCTGGAGCCTATGCTCGAGAGCAACGTGCTAAACAGAAAACCGATGAGGCATACCAGGCAGATTTGCGTGCCATGGTTCGAGGAATGGAGTATGAAATTCAAATCGCTGAAATAGGGGAAATGATTGCAGAAGAACGGGCCAATCAAGCAGAAATTAGGGAAATAAAGGCAGAAGAACGAGCTAATAGGGCAGAAGCTGAGGCGGTACAATCAAGAAAAGAGACTAACGCAACTATAGCAACAACACGAGTTCAGACTCAAATTAATCAAGTTCAGAGTATCCTTGATACAGCAAAAGACTTGGGGGCGTTAGCTTATGCACTAACTGATTATCAAACCGCCGAAAAACAGTTAAATCAATCTGTTTTCTTCTTGTCGCAAGGACAACTTGATCAAGCCTCAGAAATTGCAGCTCAAGCTGATCAAACTGCACGAATCGCCAGAACAATGGCAATTAACGGATTAACAGACGCACAGGAAAGTGAGTCACAAGCATATGCAAAAGCTAACTTAGTCGTATCTTATGCTGAAGATGAGATTAGGAAAGCTGAACGAGTCAATGCATTTACTCACGCCAAGGATTTGATAACAAAAGCAAAACGGCTATCCGAACAAGCTGATAATGCTATGCGTCTGGAGAACTATGATCAGGCGATTGATTATGCGAATCAATCAAAGGAACAAGCCAGTCAAGCCTATATTATATCTAAAATAGCTGAAGCGCAACGTCTAGAACGGGAGGCGTTGGAAGAAAAGATTGCACAAGCAAAAGACATGATTTTTAAAGCTGAAGAAGCATTCAATCAAGATATTGGTTTAGTAATTAATCTTGCTCCCAATGAATATGATCAGTCAAAAGCACTACTTGATCAAGCACTTAAGGATTTAAATTCAAATAACTACAATGAAGCTATCAGTAATGCTCAAAAAAGTCTTGGTCAACTGCAAGCATCAATCGAAAACGCCCAGAAGTTAGATAATCTGGAAACTCAGATTGTTCAGGCCGTAAAACGGATTAGGAAAATCGGGGCGACAGAGGTCAATCGCACCCGAAATGGGGTTTTAGTCCGATTTAGTAAGGATGTTTTTGAATCCGGAAGTGCTAAACTGAACCAGAAATACTTTTCCATAATTAAGCAACTTGGTCAGGTAATCGAGGGATTTCCTNCCCTAAGAGTTCGTGTTGAATCCCATAGTGATAGTATTGGTGACGCAGTTGAAAACAAAAAACTAACAGTAAGAAGAGTCAATGCATTTATGAAATATTTGTTGGAGAATAGCAATTTGCCAAAAGACCATTTAACCANTGTTGGTCTNGGTGAAAAAAAACCTATTGCAAANAANATGAACAAGGTAGGAAGGGATAGAAATCGCCGAGTTGACGTCATCTTTTTGACCCGAACTTTTTCTTCACCTAAAGACAAAGATCTTTAATAAACCTGATCAAGNCTTTAACACACTCAATGTTTCTGAAGACGACGCATTGATAGGNGCGGGTGGCATTGCGCTGTTNCCTGATGCCGNNCGCACCTATCGTTTAACTACCCACCAAGATTAGGCAAGGTCGAAGCGATCAAGATTCATGACTTTGTCCCATGCAGCCACGAAGTCGCGCACAAACGCCTGTTGCGAGTCGTCACACGCGTAGACTTCCGCAACGGCTCGGAGCTGGGAGCTCGAACCGAAGACGAGGTCGACGCGGGTACCGGTCCACTTGGTCTCGCCTGTTGCGCGATCGCGTCCCTCGAACACGTGCTCGGATGTGGAAGACTCCTGCCACTCTATGTTCATATCGAGCAGGTTCACGAAGAAATCAGGGGTCAATGTCTCAGGTCGCTTGGTGAAGACGCCAAGTTCGGACTGACCGACGTTTGCATTTAGGACACGCATGCCACCGACAAGAACCGTCATCTCAGGAGCCGTCAGTGTCAGCATGTGCGCTCGATCTACCAGCAGCTCTTCCGCTGACCTCAAGTGTCCGTTTCCAAGGTAGTTGCGAAACCCATCAGCGGTCGGTTCGAGCACGGCAAATGAGTCCACGTCGGTTTGCTCCTGCAACGCGTCCGTGCGCCCTGGCGAGAAGGGGACCTGCTCGTCGTGCCCGGCGTTCTTCGCAGCTTGCTCGACGGCTGCGCACCCGCTCAGAACGATCACGTCAGCGAGCGAGACCATCTTCCCGTCGGGCTGCGAGCTGTTGAAGTCTTTCTGGACTTCTTCCAGAGTCTGCAGCACCGTGCCCAGCTCGGCCGGATTGTTGACTTCCCAATACTTCTGTGGCGTGAGGCGAATGCGCGCCCCGTTTGCCCCACCGCGCTTGTCGGTGCCGCGGAATGTTGCCGCCGAAGCCCAAGCGGTCGAAACCAGTTGGGAAATGGACAGTCCTGATTCGAGGATTTTGCCTTTGAGGGCAGTAATGTCTTGCTCTCCAATCAATTCATGGGTGACGTCGGGGACAGGGTCTTGCCACAACTGTGCCTCTACAGGAACCAATGGGCCGAGACACCTTGTGAGAGGCCCCATGTCGCGGTGTGTTAGCTTGTACCACGCCTTGGCAAAGGCGTCTGCGAACTCTCCCGGGTTCTCATGGAAGCGCTTCGAAATCGGCGCATAGATTGGGTCCACCTTCAGTGATAGGTCCGTCGTCAGCATCATGGGGGCGTGCCTCTTCGAAAGGTCGTGAGCATCTGGCACGGTATCCTGCGCAGATTCATCTTTGGGAGTCCACTGCCACGCACCGCCAGGACCTTTCACCAACTCCCACTCGTAGTTGAAGAGGTTGTCGAAGAAGCCATTATCCCACTTCGCTGGCTCATTGGTCCAAGCACCCTCCAACCCACTGGTAATCGTGTCTCCGGCCGCGCCGCTACCAAAACTGTTCTTCCAGCCAAGGCCTTGCTCTTCGAGGGTAGCACCCTCGGGTTCCGGCCCAACGTACTGATCCGCATCAGCAGCACCATGGGTTTTACCGAATGTGTGTCCTCCGGCAATAAGTGCAACTGTCTCCTCATCATTCATCGCCATGCGAGCGAACGTCTCTCGAATATCCTTGGCTGCAGCAAGCGGATCCGGATTACCATTCGGCCCCTGTGGATTCACATAGATCAGGCCCATNTGAACNGCTCCAAGAGGATTCTCCAGTTCCCTGTCGCCGGTGTAGCGCTCGTCCCCAAGCCACGTGGTCTCCGATCCCCAGTAGATATCCTCTTCGGGGCCCCAGACATCCTCACGTCCTCCGGCGAACCCAAACGTCTTGAAACCCATCGACTCTAAGGCACAGTTCCCAGTTAAGATCAGCANGTCAGCCCACGATATTTTCCGGCCGTACTTCTGCTTGATTGGCCAGAGCAACCTGACCGCCTTGTCAAGGCTNGCGTTGTCAGGCCAACTNTTNAGTGGTGCAAAGCGAAGTGTACCAGANGCTGCGCCGCCGCGGCCGTCACCNATNCGNTACGTGCCTGCGCTATGCCACGCCATTCGAATGAAGAGCGGTCCATAGTGGCCGTAGTCGGCTGGCCACCAGTCCTGCGACGTCGTCATCAACTCACCGATATCCTTTTTCAGAGCATCTAGGTCAAGTGTCTTGAACTCCTCAGCGTAGTTAAAATCCTTGCCCATAGGATCGGACAGGGGNGAGTTCTGNTGTAGTATATTNAGATTCAACTGATTCGGCCACCAGTGTTGGTTCGCTGTGGTCCCNACCGCCATGTGTCGGTGAGATCCGCCCAAAACTGGGCACTTACTTTTGCNTTCCATGTTCTCTTTTTCTCTCCTTTGAGATTAAATTTTGTCTAATTCACAAATGGCCATTATCTTTAATCATTGACTGACCATTTCATGATTCAGTTTTTTTGCAACTTGGGCATAAACCGTAGAAATCCAATTTGTAATCAAGTAATTCAAAGCCTTGCGACTTTAATAGATCCATATTCAAANTCTTCACCAACGNTTGATCTATATCGTAAACCTGATTNCAATNAACACACTGCAAATGGAAGTGTNGGTGTAGATCCCCATCGTAACGGGANANACCACCGCACTCCANCCGCCGNAAAAGGCCAAGATCCTCTAATACGCCTAAATTACGGTAAACTGTTCCNAGNCTTATNTGTGGAAGATGATAGCGTACTGCTTNGTATATCTCTTTAGCNGTCGGATGNGTTNNCATCCTCCTCAATTCNGNTAGGAGCACTTGACGCTGNCGAGTTACCCGTTGCCCTGTCCCACGAAGTATTTGTTCCATATTTCCCTGAGGTTTTTGAACACCTATTAATACCAACTAAAGTCAAAACCGGCGACCATGAAAAAGCCGACAAGGGTTGTTANTAACAGGAATCATTACTAATACAATTATACNAACACCCAAACTATTATACAAGCAAAAATTTTGTATTTTCGTANACGCNCGTAGAACAGAAAATCTATTGGGGAAAGAGGAAGATAGTCAGTCTAATAACAGGACAAACTACCAATTTACCTGACAGAATTCCTCATAATCGATCAATTCATGGATGGTNGGTTTTTCACCNCAAATTGGACATTCAGGATCTTGTCGGAGTTTTAATTTCTTGAATTCCATATTCAAGGCATTGAAAAGTAACAGGTGACCGATAAGCGGTTCCCCAATATCCAATAAAACCTTGATCGTCTCAATTGCCTGCACATTACCAACTATTCCAGGGAGAACGCCTAAAACCCCNGCTTCCTGACAGCTGGGNGCCATGCCNGGAGGAGGAGGAACAGGATAAAGACAACGATAACANGGCCCTTTCCCTGGTGAGAAAACGGTTGCCTGTCCTTCAAACTGGAAAATACTACCATGCACATTTGGTTTTCCAAGCATTACACAGGCATCATTAATTAAGTAGCGAGTAGGAAAATTATCGCAACCATCGAGCACAAGATCATATTTCTCAATAAGTTCCAAGGCATTTTCGCTAGATATGCGATCTGTATAGGCAANTACCTCTACATCTGGGTTAATATCAGCAATTGTTTCCATCGCTGACTCAGTTTTGAGGCGACCAATATCGTTTGTTCCATGTAGTATCTGCCGTTGNAGGTTGCTCAAATCNACTACATCCATATCGATTATCCCNAAAGTGCCAACCCCTGCCGCTGCNAGATACAGAGCGGCTGNGGAACCAAGACCTCCAGCACCGATCAGCANCACTTTAGCCTCAAGAAGTTTTGTTTGTCCAGTTCCACCAACTTCCTTGAGGATAATATGCCGACTATNCCTCTCTATCTGTTCATTACTAAAATTGAACACTTGATTAATACCTCTAATTTCTAAATTTGGATGAAAANGTGGGAGGTGTCAAACCGTATNTATTATTTCTCTAGGTTGACAAGAAGNCTGGAAACATCTAAATTTGAAGTGGAGGAAANTAGAACTGCGAATCGTTCCCGAGAATCTTCAGATGCCCTTTTAAGCGTAAAGTCCGCATTACCATATANCTTTTCAAGGACGGGGGATAATTCGAGCTTNACAGCCTCGAAAGTTNCCTGCGTATTTGGCGCCAGATGTCGATTGTTGACCATAAACAGGATTTCGCNTCCTTTGAACCTAACTTTATTTCCAAGGNCTTGCTCTTGTTCCAGTTTTTGGCACTTCTNAAANGTTTTGANAAAAGCCTGACTAATCTTTTGGTGATTATTCCCTTNTACTTTTTCCTTTTGGTTATACAGGAACCCATGACGATTTCGAGCGTTATCAATACTATAATTCACAGGCTTGGAAATAAGCAAAACCCCTGGCCCAGCATGAGTGAAAGAGTAATCAGCATAATTCAGATAATCATCATGATCGGCTTCTTCCATCCATTTATTGAAGACCTGAATAAAATTTTGGTAACTTATAGAACTTTCTTCGGTAACAAAAACTTTTACATTAATTTGTTGTAAGTCTATGACATCCAATTTGTGAGAATTCCCCTAGGATTTTATGAGATAGTTTTATCAGATTTGGCCAAAATCTATGATTAGCACTCTAAGGATAGCACGAAGCATTTAGCTCATTCACCTTTACGAATTAAAAGACGATAGTGCTGGCCGATCTTTTTGGTGTCGACAATTTCGTGTCCATCATTTGTCAAACTAGCAGGGACGTTTTCAATGGGTTCACCATCATCAATGGTAATCTCCAATAGCTCTCCTAGATTCATCTGCTCCAGTCTAACCTTGGCTTGAACATAGTTAAATGGGCAAGCAACTCCTTTCAGGTCCATGGCATCGACGATTGCTTCGGCTTCAGTTGCTGATTTTGGAATTCTAGCTGGTGCCGCTTCACGTTTCTTACGTCCTCGAGCTTGGTCCTCTTCTTCTTGCCGAATCTGCATTCGTCCATAAACATTATGGGACTGCTCGACAAACAGGGTTGCTTCTTCAACCCGACGATGTGTTAATTCCTCATCGAATGTGGAGGTGTTTTCCTCAACGGCTTTGAATAGGTGTTCACCATAAGCCGAGAAGAAAATCTGCGTATCAAAGAATCGATCCCGAAATTCCCGAACTGTCGTTTCATCATCGATGTATTGTATGCCTTCGGTCGTCAGAAGACCATCAGCCGCATGAATCATGGCTTCGAGCGAACGCGCAGCTGAAGCTTCAAACTCATTGTCTTCCAGATGAACACCGGCTTCGTAGATCAATCGATCAGCTTCTTCCAATTTGAAAGAGACCAACGCCACCAATTGCCCCGCACATTCACCCACGCCTTTTTGCAACTTGAACTCTTTGGTGTCACCTGTGTCGATGTAATAGCTGGGATCCTCTTCATAAGACGGGATTTCGTCATACTGTTTCAGAACTGCCTTGATTTCAGGTTTTCCCAACCGTTCAATATAACCCGTGAAGGTTTCGTCTTCATCGGTTCGCTCATCCAGATATCGACCAGTCAAGTGTTCGATGAACTGTGGAATGTGTTTACCATGAATCTTACCATTGGCTAAGCCATAAGAGCCAGCATTCTCGACAGCATGTCCTCCCAACATCACTTGGTAATAAGGAGCAATATGCCCCTGCAGACGACGGGAAGAACCAAAAAAACCAATGTTGGCTATATGATGTGCACCGCAAGAGTTAGGACAACCGCTGATTTTGATCCTCAAGTCTTTGATTTCTTCCTTGACTCCATTTTCCAAAAANTGACCTCGTAGTGAGGCTGCCAAACCTCGTGAAGAAGAAATCCCTAACTTACAGGAATCAGTNCCAGGACAGGCCGTAATATCAGTCAGTCGTTCGGCATCGCCTTCTGCCAAGCCAATGGCTTGCAATTCTTTATAGACAGAGGGTAGGTCACTCATCGTAACCCAGCGCAGAATGATATTTTGTTCCACAGTAGCTCGGACCGTCTCTTTGACATACTTACGGGCTATGTCGGCTAAACCACGGGTTTGGTCCGATGTGATNTCGCCCAAAGGCAAGGTGATTTGTACCACGGCATAGCCTGGTTGCGCTTGAGGTTTAACATTGGTAGCATGCCAAGCATGAAATCCATCTGGCTTCACTGTACCGTTGAGTTGGGTCGGCGGCTTGAGCGGCGACTCANCAAATTTTTCTAGGTCATCCAAATGNGATGTCCATGTTGGATCATGGCGCAATTTCTCCCGTTCCGCATAAACTTCCCGACGAAATTCGTCGATACCGAGTTTCGCGACTACAAATTTCATCCGAGCTTTATTTCGGTTNTTGCGCTCGCCTAATCGACTAAAGACTTTAGCCATTGCTTGCGAAACAGGGAGAAGTTCTTCAACAGGTAGAAATTCCTCTAGGATCTTAGCTCTGTGAGGGACTGCCCCAAGTCCTCCACCGACATACATCTTGAATCCACGTTTCTTTTCACCATCGACTTCTTTTACAACAGCTACAGCACCGATGTCATGCATCTGGGCAAAGCCGCAAGCGTGATCGTGACAACCAGAAAAAGAAATCTTAAACTTTCGGCCAAAGTCCTGCCCATCTGGATGACCAAGCAAGAAAGATGAAAGCGCTTTGGCATAAGGAGTAACATCAAATGTTTCATCATTACAAACACCGGATAGTGGGCACGCAGTAACATTCCGAACGACATTTCCACATGCCTCTTTGGTAGTAATTCCAACTGAAGCTAACCGTCGCATCAATTCAGGAGTGTTGTTAATATCAACGTAGTGGTACTGAACATCTTGCCGAGTAGTAATATGTATAATACAATCGGAAAATTCTTCACCAATGTCAGCCAATATTTCCAATTGATCAGCGTCCAAACCTCCNTAAGGGATCTTGACCCGAATCATTTGGGACCCCTCGTCTCGTTGACCGTAGACACCGTGACGGAGTCTAAATTCGGTGAAGACCTCTTCTCCTCCTTGACCAGATTGAACACGACCAAGCTGAATTTCGTAAATCTCGATGGCTCGGGCAACATCTGGAGCGATTGCTTCTGCGTTATAAGGGACTAATTGTTCTGTTGCCATTTTTTTTAACTCCTTTCACCCAGGTTATGGATATNATGNGAAAGAACCAACCTTGGCCAATTACACAATTTCGTTCTAAATTTGTTTTGGGAGAATACTAAACTATNATATATGAAAGGNCATTATACTGTAAAATNCAAACCTAAGCAAGTGTAGAACTCAAAAAAAACAATCGCCCGGATTTCAATTCTGGAGTAAGTCGTCTTCCGGTCAGAGATTAGCTNCCATCCATTGATAAGATTTTGTTTGACCAATTCCGTCATTCTCACGTCCTTCGTATTCGCATGTCCAAACACCATTATAACCCGAATTCTTCAAGAGACGCACCGCTTTCTTGAGATGAATTTCACCTTCTCCCAACGCTTCACCACGATAAGTTTCTCGAGANCCANGGCCATCTTTTAGATGCATATGCAATGTNTATGGCGCAAGAATTTCATAGTACCTANTCACTTGATCAAGATCGTGGCCAAACCAACGATAATTCATAGTATCAAGACAGACACCCACCAANGCCGAATCAACTCGCTGAATCAGNTCAAGTTGTAAATCTCCGTCGTTTGTAACAACTCCNTGATTATCAACTGCCAACAGAATTTCGTCTCGTTCCGCNAATTGCTCCAAACACCGTTTTAAGCAGGTTTCCATGGCTTCAATCCAACGNGGCTCAGGCACACTATCCTTTGGTGATCCTCCTTCCATTCGCAGTGTTGAAGTTCCTAAAGTGTGAGCAAGACTCGCAATGCGTTCAACNCGATCGACTTGTGTTTTAACCTCTTTTGGGTCGATGACAACGAAATCGTTTCCGGCAGCAACAGCTGAAACTTTCAGATCATATGAATCAATTTTTTTTCGTAAATCCTCGGCATTATTTTCAGCANCCTCTCCCCAAATACTACCAATCTGGATTTCNACGTACTTGTAGCCGGTTTNACTACAATAGGCTAGNAAATCGTCCATTGACCCGGCAAAATTATAATGGATGATNCCCAATTTTGTATCCATTTTTCACTCCNAATTGTAAGATTTAAGCCCAATCTCTNTTTAAATATNCAAGATATGAATACGTNTCTTTGCAAGTTTAACTGTAAATTGAATAAGACATCAAGGCTTTTTATATAACCAATTNTCATTTAATCAAAAAAATGAGCCGAGTGCCATAGGNCGACCTTCGTTTTCAACNTTCCAAATCTCAGCTAACGCGGAGATCTTTTCGTCTGACAAATAGCAGTAGCGTTGAACCCACATCCCATCTGCAGCNGTGTCTCTAANAACAGTCACTGTTTGCTTCCATTGTTCTAGTGGGACGTATCCGTGTGCCAGNGGGGTTACAGGTACCCTNTCACCAACTTGTCGAACGACTTCATCCACNCGATGGGCNAAGGTNTCGAAATGGACAGGATGNTTNTCAGTTGCNCTTGGAATATGGTAATTNNCNAAGGTNGGGGATTTAATATNATCNGGTAAATTGAACCAAGTTTTGATAGCCTCNAGAATAGCTGATTCTCCTAGATCCGGATTCCAACTTTTCAAAACCTGACCATACCAACGTGGCATCGANGACCAATGNAAAGTATAGAGTTTNGGACGAACACACTGCACGGTTTCTGCCAACCGCCCGTAATCCATGCCACTGGATCGATTGAACGGTGGGGCCCAACCGTTGGCTACCAACTCAATGTNAGCATATCCTGATTGATCCATTGCTTTGCGAATCTCATGATATAGACCATGGACAACATCTGATTTGAACCGTAAAAAATCGCAGTAGCCAGAGAAACGCACCAATAGGTCTATTATTTCTGATGGATTTTGAACAATGCGTTTGGTGTGATCTAGCCGATCCGAAGTCAAATTGTGCAAGTAATTCCACAGATTAATTACGTCCTGTTCAATTCTTTTCGAATCATACCCAAGTTCTTGCATATGTTGACGTGAATGTGGATTGAAGCAACTGAAATGATCTTCCAACAAATAGGTTGTATACTCAACCCAATCTAAACAAATACCATCTACTTGTGGTTGCTGACTGATTTCATCTAGAACAGTCGCTATAGCCCAAGCACGCACATTGGGAGAACTAGGACAACCTTGGTTGGCCACCCGCCGATTTGGATCCGGAATCTGCCCATTAATCCACCGCATTTTATCCTCATCTCTGAGTTTTGGTATCGCTAGTGGTGTAACGGAAGCATAGATCTTCCAACCTCGTTTTTTCGCTGATTCGTGAATCTTGTCGGGCAAATCTGCATCTAGATCATTTGGAATCTCTTTCCATTCAGGTTTATAGTGTAGGTTATCGTACCATGATAGATCCGGTTTTTTTGCACGGAAACTTTCCAGATAGAGTTCGTGTTTTCCCCATACTGGGCGGTCAAAGACTCTATAATAACCGTCAATGTCGAGTGGTGGAGCGCGAAAACCTGTGTGTGGATCTGATTGACGATTCAACGTACTGCTACAATTGATTGCTGTTGCTCCAGTTGACTCGATACGATCCATGACTGCATTCATACCTTCAACTTGTACATCCAATGGTGTCATTACTATGCCGAGAAATTTCGCCACGTGATTTCCTCTTGCTTAATTTAAATTATTTTATCTTGTTGGTGTGAAAGTCAGAATTTATGTAATAATAACGCATTTAATGTCCTATGGAAATGGATTATGCAATCTAAAAATTTTGTTTGGTTTTAGCATGCTTAACGATTTTCCCGTAGTTGTGAACCATAGGGGATAAACACACTAAGGATAAGTTTTTTGCTGGTCCAATACCCCTCTACGATCTATAGATTTTTAGTGGTAATCCTGATATAATTGCCTCTAGAAAATTCAAAATTCTAGTTTACATCAATTTGGTAGCTTGAACTTCATAGCCCGAAACACATATTAATTAGCGATACTGATATTTAAGTGGCTAAAACAGAATTCCTAGGAGTCCAGATTTTGAAAAAGATCATTATCATGTCACTTCATTTGCTATTCTTTTTGTCACTGATCTCTTGTACTAGTGACAAAAAGAATAGCCATAAAACTTCATCAATAGCTGAATCTGCTAACGATATGTTAGCCCAAATCCGAAGAAAAGGTATTATCCTTGTTTCGACGGATCCAAATTATGAACCACAATCATATTTAACAGAACGGGGGGAATTTGTTGGTTTTGACATCGATGTTGCTAAGGAAATCGGTAAGCGCTTGGGTGTAAAAGTGAAATTCGGTACCCCAGATTGGGATCTGGTTGTTGCTGGGAATTGGGGNGGGCANTGGGATATGAGTGTTGGTTCAATGGCTATTACAACCAGACGTCAAGAAATACTCGATTTCGCACAGCCTCCCTACTACTATACAGTAGCACAGTTTGCGGCAACTGACAGTTCAGGGATCAATGCATTAGAAGATGTTAACGGACAGAGTATTTGTGTTTGTGTTTCTACTGTTTACGAAGATTGGCTTAACGGTATAGTAGAGTTTCCAAAATNGNGCCTTTATGCAAATCCACCAATGAACATTACTGTCATTCCACTAAAAACGGACAACGAATGTGTCCAATCGATTCAGGNGGGGCGTGAAGAGTTTGCCATTTTTCTTACNTCTAACACAATTNTTGAAGCGGCTATAAAANATGGAATACCTGTTCACAAAGTGGGNCACCCTGTGTTTGCAGAGAATTTGGCGGTTGCTTTTGATAAAAATAGNTTTAAGGATAATACNCGCTTGGTAAANAAGGTGAGTNAAATTATTATTGACATGCATGAAGATGAAACACTCAGCACTTTTTCAATAAAGTGGTTTAAGGAAGATAGAACCAAAGACCCAAGTATATGAACCACACATCTGGTTCTGATTTCAAGAGCCAAAGCGAACTGATTGAAGAACTCANGAAACGACAGCAATTTCGTTTTCAACTTGGCGTTTACTTNTCTTGGTTGAGNTTGCTTATTATCCTNTTATTCGNTTTTAGCGGTCTTGAAGCTCAGTTTTTGGGGATTCAGATCAGAACCATTAAACTCGATTTTCAATTTATCCGTAGGCATACTCCTTTTATTGCTGGCGGTATCGGTTTAACAATTCTCCTGTCTTTTTTCTCTGTTATTTTGGCATCCTGTTTAGCTTTCTTAGGTGCGCTCGGTCGGTTGTCCAAGATTCCATTTGTCTATGCTTTAGCGACCTTCTACATATCCCTAATTCGTGGAACTCCACTCTTGTTACAGATTATTTTCTTCTATCTNGGATTGCCTCAGTTGGGCATACGTTTATCTGGTATGGTAGCTGGAATTTTAGCATTAGGAATTAACTATGGAGCTTACATGACTGAAATTTTTCGGGCGGGTATCCAGTCGGTGGGAATAGGTCAACGGGAAGCTGCATTGGCGATAGGCATGACCCAACGCCAGTTGATGCAAAGAATCGTATTGCCACAGGCGATTCGGCTGGTCATTCCTCCAATTGGAAATCAGTTTATTGCTATGCTGAAGGATACCGCNCTGGTTTCCGTTACTGGTTTTGTCTGGGAAATTCTATGGAGAGCACAGAAGCAAGGTCGTGCATACTTCCGGAATCTAGAAGCGTTATTTATTGCTGCCATTTTTTACTGGATTCTAACCATTATCTTTTCTCTGATTCAAGGACGTGTGGAAGCATACTTAGCTAAAGGTGATCGCTGATGCCATCGATTGTAGACGTTTGTCACCTAGACAAATATTTCGGCCNACTTCATGTCTTGAAAAATATTTCGTTCTCGGTTGATGCAACCGAGGTTATTTGTATTATTGGACGCAGTGGTTCCGGCAAAAGCACTTTGTTGAGATGCATCAATTTTCTAGAGACACCAGATCATGGCTCAATTAGTGTCGATGGANTTGTAATTAATGCCAGCGAAAGCGGCCGTAGTTATCACCGNCGCCTTCATAAGATACGGTTAAAAACCGGGATGGTGTTTCAGTCTTTCAATCTGTTTCCTCACATGACTGTTTTACAGAATGTCATAGAAGGTCCTATTACNGTCAAAAGAACAGATCCAAAGGANGCTATCGAAATTGGGAAATACAACTTGGAAAAAGTGGGATTGACCGACAAACGGGATGAATATCCATCGCGCCTTTCCGGCGGGCAGCAACAACGTGTNGCTATCGCCCGTGCATTAGCTATGCAACCCAGAATTATGTTGTTTGACGAACCAACTTCATCACTAGACCCAGAACTAATCGCTGANGTTCTCAACGTAATGCAGCAACTGGTTGAAGATGGAATGACTATGCTAATCGTAACACACGAAATGGGATTCGCTCGTAATTTCGCTGATCGCGTGATATTCATCAATGAAGGTCACTTTGTTGAGGTAGGATCGCCAGATCAGATTTTCTCAGAGCCACAGGACCAACGAACCCAAATTTTCTTGGATGCGCTCAAACGTTTTAATCAAACTGAAAACAAATAAAAAGGGATACAAACTATGTGGATATTCAATGGGAAGCCAAAGCGTGGGTCGAACCAACNAGGTTTGTACTTGTTAATTTGTCTACTGTCAATTCAGGTGTTAGCAGGTGATGGTAAAGTGGACCTAACTNTCCCGATATCCCGTGCNCGNGCACGGGATATCGGGATTCAAATCGGAATCTATCAACCAGGGGNATACAATGCTATAACNGATGTATCTGGTGTCAAAGTGGGACATGTTACCCTGAATGAAGGAAATAGTATACGAACAGGCGTCACAGCTGTCATTCCACGTGATAACATCTGGAAAAATCGGTTGTTTGGAGCAAGTTACGCCATCCATGGAAATGGTGAAACTACTGGTATGGCAAGAATAAATCAAGCNGGATGGATTGAATCACCGATAATGCTGACCAATACTCTAAGTGTTGGTGCAGTACATGACGGCGTTGTCAGNCANACCATTAAGCATTATCCGGACGATCATGAGCCAGGTATGTACGATGTTATTCTTCCTATTGTAGCTGAATGCTATGATGGTGGGTTAAATGATATCAGTGGANTGNATGTGACAGCTGATCANACCATTCAAGCAATCGAAAAAGCGAAAAGCGGTTGGGTGGCAGAAGGNTGTGTTGGTGGTGGNACAGGAATGCGATGTTACGGATTCAAGGCAGGAATTGGAACNGCTTCAAGAATCTTACCCNAAAAACANGGAGGATANACAGTTGGTGTTTTAGTTAATTCCAATGGNGGNCGTCGTCNCCAGCTTCGGATTGACGGCGTCCCCGTAGGTCAAGAAATGACTGATNCCAAAATCAAAAGCTANCGTGANGGTTCATTTATTNTTGTCGTAGCTACCGATGCCCCTCTGGTNCACCGTCAATTGATGCAACTAGCTAAGAGGGCANCGNATGGACTAGCTCGCACAGGNACACCCAGNACTGTTAGTAGTGGAGAATTTGTGNTCGCTTTCTCAACAGCCAACGTNATTCCNCTTAGACCGGAAAATGGGACATTTGCTCTTAACATACTTGCTGATTATCAACTGGACGGGCTTTATCAAGCAGTGGTCGAAACCACTGAAGAAGCCATAGTTAATTCGATGACAACAGCAGTGACAACTACCGGAAGAAAGGGAAGGATAATTAANGCTATACCTCTCGNTCATTTACAGGCANTTATGAAAAAATATGGGCGTTGACTGACCGAATTACNGCAAGATGAAGCGCGAATCCTCTTATAATGGATGGAAGAATCAAAATTAGGGNNGCATTTGGATAATTTATAAGCTAATATCAGTTGTTCCATTGCAAAGCCACTACAAAGACAGGAAATTACCAAGCAGTTTTTTGCCTTCTATAGTTAGAATCGACTCAGGATGAAACTGCACTCCGNAAATCGAAATNTCTTTGTGTTGGATTCCCATGATTTCGCCTTGATCTGTCCATGCNGTTAATTCTAAACAATCCGGNAAACTCTTATTTTGAATNATAAGGGAATGATAACGAGTCGCATCAAAAGGAGAAGGCAACCCTTGAAAAATTTCTCGATTTTTGTGATATATAGGTGACGTTTTTCCGTGCATTAATCGGTTCGCCCGAACAATATTTCCGCCGAATACTTGGCCAATGCATTGATGTCCCAAACATACTCCTAAAATTGGCACACGACCAGCATAATGTTTGATCACCTGACAAGAAATCCCGGCTTTGTTTGGCGTACAGGGCCCGGGTGAAATTACAATCTTTTCCGGATTTAGTTTTTCAATCTGATCAATCAAAATTTTATCGTTTCGGAAAACGACTAGATCCGCGCCCAACTCCCCAAAATATTGAACCAAGTTATATGTAAAAGAGTCATAATTATCAATCATCAAAATCATTTCTCTCACTCCAGTCCTAATTCAGCCAACTCAACAGCGCGGATCACAGTACGTGCCTTATTGACAGTTTCTTGGAATTCAGTTTCGTTGACGGAATCTGCTACGATCCCACCACCAGCTTGCACATAGGCTATTCCATCCTTAACAATAATTGTCCGGATTGTAATTGCCGTATCAGAATTGCCATCGAAACTGAAATACCCAACTGCTCCACCGTAGCAACCACGACGAGTCCGTTCCAACTCATCAATAATTTCCATGGCACGTATCTTCGGAGCCCCCGACAAAGTCCCAGCAGGGAAACACGCACGAATTACGTCAAAAGCACTCATTCCTTGACGCAATTTCCCCTCCACTTGAGAAACAATATGCATCACATGTGAGTAGCGCTCAATAGCCATCATTTTGCTAACGCGTACTGTATTGTACTCGCACACTCGCCCTAAATCATTACGTCCCAGATCAACCAACATCACATGTTCAGCCAGCTCTTTAGGGTCTTCAATCAGCTCTCTTGCTAAGGCTTCATCTTCTTCTGGTGTTTGGCCTCTGGGTTTGGTCCCCGCAATGGGGCAAGTTTCCGCCATGCCATCTTCAACTCGTACCATCATCTCAGGAGAAGCACCAGCGATTTTCAGATTATCCCCCAACTTTAAATAATACATATACGGAGAGGGGTTAATCATCCGTAGGGCACGATATACCTCAAATACCTCAACAGAAATTGGTGTACTGAACCGCTGTGAAGGAACGACTTGTATGATATCGCCTGCACCAATATATTCTTTAGCCAAATCGATAATCTTTTCATAATCAACTTTAATGAAGTTAGATTTTACTTCCACAGGTTGTATATCTTGGGTTACAAATCCTGATTCTAACTTTAAAGGCTGTTTGAGTTTGGCAATCAGTTCATCGATTTGTGATGTGGCTGTTTCATAGGCGGCATCAACATCACCTTCCACATGAGCATTGGCGACTACCTTAATCTGGTGGCTGACATGATCGAATACTAAGATAGTATCTGTCAACATGAAAAAACTGTCAGGCAAATCCAAGTCATCTTCTGTTGAATCGGGCAAATCCTCAAAAAAACGCACCATATCATAGCCTAGATAGCCAACAACTCCTCCATGGAAACGTGGAAGACCTTCTACTTCAACTGGTTGATAGGCTTTAATTAAATTTTCTAATTCCAAGAATGGATCTTCACATTTTCGTTCGATTATTTGACCTGTTTTAGTCGCTTCGATTTTTACTTGGTTCCCTTTGCTTTGGAAGATCACAGACGGTTCATTACCAAGAAAGGAGTATCGCGCAGCCTTTTCTCCGCCTTCCACGCTCTCGAGAAGAAAGGCATAATCACTTTTCCCTATCTTATAGAATGCGGATACAGGAGTTTCTAAATCGGCAAGAATCGGTTTATAAACAGGAATTAAGTTGCCTTGTTTCGCTTTTTTTCTAAACTGATCCAAAGTTGGGAAATACATTAATAAATCTCCACGCCTTTGTTCCTTAGTAAATTTCTTTTCGTAATTAAATAAAAAAAGCCGTAGACATCACATTCAGTATGCCTACGACTTATTTTCTATCTGAGGGCTTTGATTCCTATACAGGCACACTCCTACCCCAACTGATATGACACCAACGCCTGATACATGAAATCACTGTAGTTCCTTGGTTGCCAAGTATTCATCTTTAACCCATTCCCGGAGGATCGGATAAGAGTAGCATAATCCCCAGTAATGAGTCAAGACAGATCCAGCCTAAGCGTTTATTATGACCGGTCAAGCTTTACAATCGCTATTTCAAGTGCTATACTGCGAACTGCGGGATTTATAGACGTAAGGATCAGTAAGAATGTATTATGATGAACAACGCAGAATATACACAGCATGACCAACCGACTTCCAGAAGGAGGTTTGTAAAAGAAACAATTGGTCTAACAACTTCGGTGCTAGCTGCCAATTTATTTCCTAGCCAAACATGGGCAGAAGGATGGGTTCAATACGATCCAAGAGAAGACGTTTATTATGGTAGTCGCTATGGTGTTATCGAGCATCATCGACCATCGGATGATCTCTCTGGTGAAAAATTTATATTTGTGAGACTCCAATATCCAGGAGGAGACTGGTACACTAACATAATAAATTACTATCGATGGCCATCAGATCTGAAATTTTCTCAGGTACTGTCCAATAACACCTCTATCAACGTTGGGAATTATCAAAACCCCCAATATATCTCAATCGATGACGATGATATTTTTGTCTACCCGTATATCTTCATGACAGGACACAGAGGCATACGATTATCTAAAACACAAACCAACCGATTACGAGAATATATCGAGCGCGGAGGGTTTATCCACGCTGAAGATTGCGATATTCGCCTTAATGGAGGGCGTGGATTTATGCGTCCATCAGTCCATCGTTTGATGGAACAACTCTTTCCAAGCAAAAAATTTGAACGGCTTGATTTAAGCCATCCAGTTTATCATACACTATATGACCATGACGAGTATCTCGGAGGTGACAAAGTTACCTATCCATACGCCACCTACGACGAAGCTCTTATGATAGATGGCCGTATTGCAGTTTACTTTTCATCAACTGATTATAACTGTGCTTGGGAAGGACGTCCATGCTCACCAGGGGGAGAAGAACAACGACGGTGGGCGTTTGAACAAGGAATGAATATAGTGGCTTATGCCCTTAGTCGCTAGCAATTCGTTACTCCTTAGCTTTGTGCNTGTTTCTCTAGCATTTTAACTGAATCNNTAGCTTTTTCNCTTCGCTAAAACCACAAGAAGAAAATTTAAGCTGGAAAAATAAAANACGATTAACCTTCTTAACATTGAAGAACTAAGCTTTTCCGGANATCAAAAATTTATGTTTCATCTCCCCAGCATCACAGTCTCAACTGAAGCAATTGTGCTTTGATTTTTCATCAATTATGTAAGAAAACAATCAAAAGGATTTCTTAAATGAGTAAATCGTCACCAAATCCTAATAGCTCGCCTTCTATGTTTCAAACTGACTTCCCNTCTTCCGAATTTTCAGCTCGNCGTAAAGATGTCTTTGATCGGATAGGCAGTAATGCAGTAGCCGTTTTGCAAGGTGCGTCTCCTAGGGGAGAACTAGAATTATTTCGCCAATCCAACGAATTCTACTATTTATGTGGGATAGAAGTGCCTTATGCNTATTTACTTCTTGATGCCCGCAGCCGTAAAACTATCCTTTATCTTCCTAAGCGAAATATAGATCAAGAGCGTAGTGAAGGCCCTGTTTTGAACGCTGATGACACTGATTTNGCAGAAAAACTCACANGTGTAGATGAGGTTCGGAGGACAGAGGAATTTTCAGCTGACATTGCAGATGCTGAANCTGTCTACGTACCACAAGGTAGTGAGAANCACCACAATCCATTAGATTTATTGAATACACATCCAACGAGAGAANCACGTTTCATTCAAAGGTTAAAGGACTTTTGTCCACAGGTTAAAATTCAGGACTTATCACCAATTATCTTCTCCCTTCGCACGTTAAAGAGTCCAAATGAGATTAAGCTGATGCAATGTGCGGGACAACTTACTGGTTTAGCAGTCACAGAAGCCATGCGATGTACGAAACCTGGTATCATGGAATTTCAACTTAGATCAGTTGCAGATTTCATCTTTCTCGCCAATGGCGCAAAAGGCGGAGGGTATCCAGCTATTATTGCAGGAGGTGCCAATGCATGGTACGGGCATTATTTTCGCAACAATTGTGAACTGCAGGATGGGGATTTAGTTCTAATGGATTATGCCCCTGATTATGGTTATTATACAAGTGATATTGGTCGTATGTGGCCTATTAATGGCGAGTATACAGCATGGCAAAGGGAGTTATATGGTTTTATTGTAGAATACCATAAAACCTTGTTAAAATTAATTCGACCGGATGTATTGGCTTCACAAATCATGGACGAGGCCGCCATAACAATGGAAGATCTGATCAACAGAACAAACTTTTCAAAAGATTACTATGAAAAAGCCGCTCGAAAAGCCTTAGAGTTTCGGGGNCATCTATCCCACACTGTTGGTATGGACGTACATGATAGGGGAGATTACCGCTCTCAACCATTGGTANCTGGGACAGTGTTCTCAGTAGATCCAATGATGTGGATTCCCGAAGAGAAACTCTATATTCGTGTCGAAGACACNGTTATTGTAACTGAAAATGGAATGGAGAACTTGACTCAGCTAGCTCCATTAGAGCTTGATGATGTCGAAATAGTAATGAAGGAAAAAGGCATCCTGNAAAATCACCATTTAATTAAATATTNCGAATAAAACGTAATATTTTCTNCCGCGTCTCCCAGAGGCCTATTTGTTTTCTGTGNATNTGAATTCTGCAAATGCTATGAAATTTTCNTGCTTTCGATGCCCAAATAAGTGTGACCAGNAAAGTTAGGTGGTNCACCTGATATGTTTCAAGTNCTCTGTTAGCTCCCCTTAGAGGGCNTNCAGAGGTGTTTCCACTTTAGATTTTTTGGTCGAGTAGAATCGTTGTTTNCTGGTGAGGTAGTGATTCTTCCAAATCNACTACTACGCTGTGTGGATGTAGTTTTTGGAGTGAAGTCCTTTGCTTTAATAACACCCAGAAAAGCAATAAACATTTCATCGGTTGTTTTCTCCCCCCANCTGATTGGTTTAGGTGGATCGTTTGGNTTTAACGGGTTTGACGCTGAATTGTCAAAATGCCCAACGGCTTTAACAANGGTGCCTGCNGGCATAAAGATNGGTATTTTGTATTGGTAGCTATCTTGCCAGTTAAAATCCCAATCNTTGATCCAAATCATTCCCTGTTGTCGCCCGTCAGGGAAAATAGCATCAACTTTCATATCAGTTCCGATCAAATGCATATGTGGAGCCACTGTGATAGCATACACATCTTCTTTCGCTGTCCACGAGGCCTTAACTTGGTATTTGGTNACACCCNCAGGAATTTGAAATTCGGTATTGATAGCAGCATCAACATANACACGCTTAGGATCTGCCTCCTTACTGAAATACAAACCAGCTTGTGAAAGATCTCGTTCGACACGACCGGTTTTGTAGTAATGGATCTGCAGGACGATATCTGCTCCCTCTGGNAGTAAGGCTCCAGTTCCTTCCGGCAATAGATTAGGNGTAACTCCGGGNGCCCAACCGCCGAGCCACTGTGCATCGAAACCTGTTCCTCCAAATCGTGCATACCCTGGCTTCGGNTCTGCGGCATCTAATTCTCTCGCTTTNCCCGTTGTNTCCAAGTAGGCAATCACATGATGAACTGTTTTTTTGTTGCCTGGTACAACATCTATGGCTTGGACATACATGTCTTGGTCGAAGTTTGTTGGGATGATGAAGTGACGATACTCATCTTCACCGTCTGCCGGGACATCATAAGGCTCCGGCATTTTGACCAATAAATCCGGTTCACCCAAAAACCAAGAATTATTAAAGGAACGTGGGACTGGGAGATCTGCTTCATTACCATAANGCATGCTGGAATTCACCCATTCTGCGATTTTTTNAATTTCCCACTCCTGCATACGACGCNTCCGNTTGAAGTNCCCATAACCNGGTTCCGGCTTCCAGGGAGGCATCAGATGNCTCTGAGTATAAGAAACTATCTCAGCCGACCATGTTTTAGAATCCTCATAAGTCATCAACGAGAATGGTGCCACCTGCCCAGGGCGATGACACGACTGACAGTTACGTTGTATGATCGGCGCGATATGGCGTGCGTAAGTAATTGTGTGGTTTGCCTCTTCAGGAAAATGTATGGTACAACCAAATGAATCTGCTTGGGAAACAGTAATTTCCTGATCATTAAGAAGTTGGTCTATCGCATTTTGCAGATGCTTCTCCCTGACACGATTGGCGTATCGATTATCGTCAACCGGACCGCGATAGCGAATGATTCTGTTTTGGTCAATTATAAATGCTTGCGGTGTCATGGTTGCTCCTAGTTGATTAGCCAATTTGCCATCAAAATCTTTGGCAGTATGAAATAAAATCCCCATCTCTCTGACATGCTTTGCTATAGCTTGAACAGTGTCTTCATGGTTAGAGTAAATCCCAATCACCGAAGCATTGGAATAATATTTATTCATTCGATTCAGTCTTTGGGTATACTGGCTGGCAACAGGACATTTTGTTGAAGTGAAAACCAGCACAACCAGGCCTTTTCGACACAAGCTGTCTATTGAGTATAATTCAGAGCAAATTGTTTCAATAGTCAGATCCGGAATTGGACCTAGCGATAGTCCAACATCGGCTTGTTCTTCAATAATATTATTTTTTTGATTAATTTNATGTGCTTTGACTGTAGGAAAACAGTACATAAAAATGAAAATCACATAACAGATTAAACATAGGTCTTTTCGCATAATTATATTTCCTTACTGCAATTTAAGTTGCCAAGGATAAAATGGACGAAAACGAATTTTTCTTCATGGCAGGTTTCTAATACCACCGATAAACAATTGTATCAGTTGTTCTGCACATAAATTCAGATTATAGTGTTTGTTCTCAAGCATCCATCGAGTCGCAATCCCTTCAATACCAGAATAAAGCATGGTGGAAGCCACAGTTAGATCTAAATCTGGTCTAACTAGGCCTTCCTCAATACCTTCTTTTAAAATCCCTTCAATCTTGTCACAATAATCACCAATTTTACTGATGGCTGAACTAAGGATAAACTTACTACTTTGCCTNGCCTCTAAAAGCATTAATTCGGTAAGCTCAGGATTGGTTTCAACCATCTGTAATTGAATCAATATCAGACG
Organism: Candidatus Poribacteria bacterium; assembly: GCA_002729415.1. Taxonomy (GTDB): domain Bacteria; phylum Poribacteria; class WGA-4E; order WGA-4E; family UBA9662; genus UBA9662. The sequence continues at coordinate 35,992 of PBXZ01000069.1, forward strand.
ACGTAATTTAGCCAAAGCATTTTGTTCAGTCCTAACTTCCATAAAGATGTAGCTGACTAATTCTTCAAATTTTTCTTCAAAGATTTGGATTAAAATATCTTCTTTGGTTTGGAAATACAGATAAACTGTACCATGTGCGACGCCAGCCTTATGAGCGATATCAGTGACTTTAGCATTATAGAACCCTTTTTCAGCAAATACAGCCACTGCAGAATCAAGGATTTGTTGCCTTTTTGCGGTACTTTTTTCNACTTTTTTAATGTTCATCACCTAATAACCATATTAATGACTGACGCGTCAGTCATTAATATGGTATGACCAATCAAAACTTCTGTCAAGTTTTTTCGAATTTATTCCATTAGATCCAAACAGATAGGAAAACATTAAAATATTGATTTAAAAACACTAGTCACATATCATGATACCTACTCCAAATTCTGAAAGGTAAGTAAAAAACATGTCAAATATTAACGGGATCGAGCTCAGACAACTTGTCTGCAACAATGAATATAAACCACGTTGGGAGTCATATGAACTCGGTGAACTGGGACCGCAGGAGGTTCGTGTGAAAAGCGAGCTGACAGCTGCCAAACATGGCACCGAAAAATCCGAATTGTTGGGCAAGGCAATTTATACNAGTGCGCCCTATACAGAAGGTAAAGTCTTTGATCGTTCACAAAGACAAAACCATGATGCTACACAATGGCGTGCTGTTGGCAACACAACTGTCGGAAGTGTTATTGAGGTTGGGTCNGATGTTAGCCATCTTAAGGAAGGTGATAGAGTTTACNCATATGGCGGATTNAANTCNGTACANCAAGGTAGCCATTTCAAGCAATTAACCGATGGGTTGATACCNGAAGCTGCTTGTTGTATTGATCCAGCNGATTTTGCTATGGCNGCGGTTCGCGATGGAAATGTTCGGATCGGCGAACGGGTNATNGTTTCCGGTATGGGAGCGATTGGACTCTTTGCCGTACAGTTTGCACGATTATCGGGCGCTGTGGACNTGGTTGCTGTTGATCCAATNGAGGCTCGTCGCAAACTAGCNCTTCANCATGGNGCAACCAAAGTTGTTGATCCTAATGAAATCGATGATCTCGGCATGGCTTCACGGCAATGGTTCCCCGACGGAGCAGATGTCGTCATAGAAGCTAGCGGTAGCTATGCGGCGCTAAATCAGGCAATCCGTGCCGTACGGTATGCAGGCAAGGTAATACCATTAGCCATGTATACTGGAGATTCTTCTGCATTAGAACTCGGTGAGGAATTTCATTTCAATCAGATCGATATTATATCAGCCCGCGCCTGCAGCCATCCACAGCGAGAACTCTATTGGAGTGAATCGCGTATTGTGGAAACGTTACTGAAACTATTCATTTCCGACAATTTGCATCCGCATGGTTTGCCTAATCCAATTGTCTCACCAGACGAACTACCAGAAACATACGGCAAAATTTATCATGCACCAGAAGAAGTCATCAAAGTAGCAGTACGTTGGTAAATAAAGGATTTTACTTAATGTAATATTCAGACTAATTCAAACATTTTATAAGGGTTACAGAGGAAAAGCCTCAAGTGAAAATTTCGGTTCAAAAATTATTCGGTTCAAAAAAAGCCCAAATTTGCTGAACCCTCTACTGTTACCGGTTTTTAGCCGCCAATCATTCTAGAGGTGATTTGCGTCTTGGGGATACTGGCTGGAATTGCTTTACACATCCGCCATTTTTTGTATCTTGGAACAGTTTTTCTTCTGCGAGACATTTTGATCCAAATCTTCGAAGATGGAAAGAGGAATACTTGGATCTGGTGGTTTTCTGGAATTAGCCTAGGAACGGCAACCCTAATCCTTTTTGCCTGGTTCGAACGTAAAAAAGATCAGATTTCAGACGCACTGAATTTACTTAACTCCAAATTCAACTTTACTTTCCATTTTACACCTCAACTGCTCTCTGGACACCTCTAAGTCCTCTGTTGTTGGTGTCAGGATCACCCCCGACAGTTGTCAGAATGGGAGGAGCTAGCTTTCGTTTGGTGACCGTAATAGCCCACTCGAGTGCATCCAGTCTTGCAATCGGTGATGCCAGCTCGATACAGGATTACCGGAAGGACGGATACCATAACCATGACCACCGACTGCGTAGATATGGGCTTCGGCAGAAACACCCGCTTGCTTGAATTGATTTAGCAACAGGCCAGTTTGTACCCCTCGATAGCTGTCATCTAGAGTTACCGCCATAAAGGCGGGTGGGGTGTTTTGACTGATTTTTACCAAGGAGCCTAATTCTGGACGATCATCGCTGTAGTTCGGCCCAAGATAGGCCACATAAATCGGACAGACAAAATCGGGCCGGGCACTTACATCATCCGCAGTGTCTATACGCACATAACTGTCTGACTGATGTTGTGTTGCCACCATCAACGACAGATGCGCTCCAGCGGAGAAACCAAGCAGGCCGATACGCTCGGGATCAACATTCCATTCTGCTGCGTTGTAACGAACCAGACGCAGGGCACGTTGCCCATCTTGCATCGGTTCTTGGTGTGGATATTCGGGATGGCGGCGGGGTACACGGTATTTCAATACCGCTGCAGATACACCAAAACTGTTGAACCACTTGGCTAATTCCAACCCTTCCTTGGGCCATGCCAAGATGTTGTAACCACCACCGGGACACACCACGACGCAGCAACCGTTTGCAGTTTCAGGTGATGCTGGATAAAGGGTTAACGTTGGTTTCTCTACCCAAGTGAGGTGCTCTTCGGTTTGTTGTTTTTTTAATTGTTCAATTTGTTCATCAGGGAGTAACCTAGCGTTAGCCGGTAGACCGCTTGGCCATAAATCAATCTCGGATTTGTCAGTTTTCATTCATTAAATCTCTTTCAGTTTCATCGTGGGAGTTGGGAGAATGCTTTTTATGTAAAAACAGTTCTGTGACCTTTTCATGCTAGCATAATTTGCAAGATCACACAAATTTTGGGCAGAGAAGCCTTGGAGTCATCCTTTTGTCCAATTGTGTCATCTGGCCTATAATGCTAGTCGGCAGAAGATGGGGAAATTAGAGCTAATGCTATCATAATAGATCACGCTTTGTTAAAAGTTCCTAAATGAATACAAAGCAACCCCTACCCCTTAGTCCTCCTTTTCATACAAAATACGCCTTTATGATTTTCTCGTTTCGCTGTAGAAACGCATACAGGTGTATGAAATCAAGCAATCGAAAATTCTCAATTAAGCTCAAGTTCGAAAAATGGTGAGGATTGATTTATTTAGGTCCTTTTTATACTAAGGCTCTTCAGTGTTAAAGTCCCTTTGGCTCGG
>PBXZ01000070.1:0-7651 GCA_002729415.1 Candidatus Poribacteria bacterium
ATGCCACTCAATGGCACGAGTCAGCAATCGGGTATGCTCCCTGATATAGACCAAGTCAGTATCAAGGGCTCCAATTAGCAACTCTAAGCCGGCCTCAAAGTCGTCTTCTTGACGAAGGAAAATCCAGTTACGTGCCACCATCGACGCATGGACTTGGCTATCCTCCACATCTTCCCACACTACGGGAATTAAGCGTTTGTTATGCTTAACTGCATGCTCAATCTCCAAAGTGCAGAATTCTGAAACCACCGAATCAGGACTGATAACAAACAAAAAAGAATCGGCAGCCTCGATACCTTGATAAATTTCTGCCAGCCAGTCCGCGGTGGGTAGAATATCTTGCCAGTCCACCCAAGATTCATGATCACGCTCTTGCAGTTGATCAAACAGATGGCGAACGAAGTCTATATCACGGCGAGAGTAAGATATAAAAATGTCTGACATAGATAGATCCCATACCTGTTAATTGACACAGCAATTATACAGCGATTCAAACCATAGTTCAACAGGATAAGAAGAGTCATCAGAAAATGGTGCTGAACAAACAGTATAAAAAATGAGATGACTCCAATGTGGATCATCAAGACGGAGAAAATGATCCACTGCCTGGCACCGAAACAATTAATCTTGTACCAATTTTCTTTCGACTCAAAGGCTTTACGGATCCTCATATTATAGTAATGATTCATCCCAATTTGCTCTACTCTAGCAGTAGTGAAATCGTCCAGTATGATAAAGAAAATCCCAATGGAGACGGTGGATAAACCAAGAATTAAATTCAGTTCTTCCATTTTAAATAATCTCTGTTCATGTTAACTCAACCAAATTTAAAACACACTTTTCTATTTCCCACTAAGCCTACCCATCTAATTTCACTTGTTAAGCCATCCACAATCCCTCAGAGAGATTTTGATCGTACTAGACAAACAGCGCCCCCCCGCTTAAATCGAATCCTCATACGCTTGTGGTTTTGGCAATTGGGCTTAATTGTTCACATCGATAGGTCACCATAGCTATGATTTTGGGCATCGAGGCAACATCCCAAGCCATCTTCGTTATCTCTCTCAATAGAGATCNAATAATTAGCACTTATCGGACATTCCTACCAATCCAGCACCCCATACTTCTCTTCTCCTCAGNTGTTAATTGACGAGTGACTTGACTTTTNNCAATTTGCAGCAACTCTTCAATTTCAGTGGTGTAGATTTGAATAATTCCATCTTTACCTNCAGTCATAATCCGTTTCCCATCTGGATATCAATGATAGTCTGGTAGGCAATCAGATTACGGCTATCCATTAAGAACAAGATGATGTTCCCTGGTTGGGGACCAATCTGGAATTATGCCACCGATTGCCCAAATTGTTTCCATTGAAACTGACCAGACCTACACCAATTTATCTCGAATCCCTTCTATCACCAGCGGCAACCGGTTCACTGTCACCTGTAAAGCCATCGATTTCAAAACATTGCCAGACAAGAGACAATACAGGTATCGAATACCGAAATTGAATCCCACTACCACGGAAACAGCATTTGATATCAGCTTTGATGTAGGGGNTAACCTTGGTAACTTCAAACACATATAGTCTGAAAATTCAAGCTATTGACCGAGATTTTAACTACNTAGAACTTGCCCAAGCAGAATTAACAATTATTCCGCCATGGTATTTCAATGAGTGGATAGCTTTCCCTTCTATCACAGGAATTCTAGCTTTAATATTTGTTTNTATTAACTCNAGTTTTCAGTACTTGAGAAAGAAACCTGAAGCCATCCTGACACAGGAAAGAATGTATAAATAGGAGCGAGAAACAGATCGACAACTAGGAGAGAATAACATATAATTATTAAAGGCTTTGAACGTATCCAATAGGAATATGACCGAGCAGAATGCTTACTGCTCAATTATCTTGTCGCCGTCGATAGCTAACGGATAAAAGAAGATGAGTTAACGATTTCTGATCAGTTTGCGAAAGCAACCATATTATTTTCAGACATTGTTGATTTTACGTGNTTAACCGCTGGTATGTCCGCTGAGGAGTTAATCTAGTTACTGGATGCAATCTTCACTGGTTATAATCAGTTAGTAGACAGATTTGGATTAAAAAAATAAAGACGTTGGGTGATACCTATATCGCGGTTGGAGGATTACCGGAACCAAGGCAAGACCATGCCTAAGCGATTGCTAATATGCCACTTGGAATGAGTGAGATAATCCAAACCTTTAACNAGAAACATGGGCGGAATNTTAGAGTAGTATGTCTAAATAGTTGTTATGTTTATAAGTAAAATCAGCTGATGCCAAAATCTGGAATAACATTTTTTTTACTATTAACANTCTTAGGTTCAGCCATTGCCGATGTTTTTGAATCTGACTACATTCTGGAATTTTGGATAACAATTACTCCCCAGAACTGGGAAANGATGCAGCCAATGCGTTTCAACCAATTCCGTCCAGAACCACCGCCTAATGCCAATGATCGCCCGTTTCGACCTCCACCTNCGCCCATAATGGCCGAATTAGACACTGAATATGTNCCAACAGATATTCGGTTCGATGGTCGAATTTGGAAAGATGTTGGCGTACGGTTTAAAGGAAACTCNTCACTCAAATCNATGCCGAACGGTCTGAAAAAACCGTTCAAGTTTGACTTCGATCGGTTTATTGAAGGACAGGATTTCTTTGGCTACCAAAAACTGAATTTCAGCAACGGTTTCAAAGACCCATCCTTTNTNAGAGAGAAGTTAGCCTACCACCTTTTTCAAAAGCTGGATGTACCTGCACCAAGAACCGTTTTTGCCAAATTGTATCTGACAGTAGATGGTGTATATGATCAGGAATATCTGGGACTATACACAATGATTGAGCAGGTAGATCGGGTATTCTTAGTTGATCACTTTGGCAACGATGATGGNCTACTGGTTAAACCGGACAGAATTCCTGATTTAATTNCGCTTGGTGGCCGTTGGAAAAACTACGAACAACGATATACCTTAAAATCGAGGAAAAAGGATTCTGATACAGGCAGACTCATCTCATTTTTGGAGTTCTTACACAAGTCGGATGATGCTCAGTTTGCCGAGCAGATCGAACATTATTTTAATGTCGATTCATTTTTAAAATTGATGGCAATCAACACAGTTTTAGTCAACTTGGACAGCTATTTTGGAACAGGGCACAACTACTACCTGTATCACGACACACGCACCGATCAATACAACATGATACCGTGGGATCTTAATGAAGCTTTNGGGAATTTCCAACAAGGACAGGCAAATCGACTACTGGATATGGATATCAATCACCCATCGATAGGACGACGAATGCTGGTAGAACGACTACTGATTATTGAGGATTATCGGTTTGAGTATCATCGCAATTTACAAGCATTAATTGACATCGAGTTTCATCCAGAGACGATGGCCTTAGAAATCGACAGGTTGGCAAACCTNATACAGGAGGCCGTCGTTGCCGACCAGCACAAACAGTTCTCGACCAGGATGTTTGANCAGAGTCTATCGGAAGACTTATCACCCAGAGATCAAGGACGCNNGAAACGTCAACGNGGCGATAATCGGCGAAATCGACGTCCTCCTCCCCCCATGCTGGACGTTATTTTTGGCTTGAAGACATTCGTGGAACGTCGCGTGGAATCAATTGATTCCCAGCTGAATGGACGTCGAACTGGGAAGATTTTAGAACCGATGCGTCGTCCCANACCGAAAGAACAACGTCCTTTTCAATAANAATTATTCAGTTCTCATNAGCTTGAACACCAGAACCTCTAAAGCCAAAGTAGCATTTACGTTTCGCTCGATAAGTCTCTTAGTCTCGAATATGGCTTTTATGGCTGACTGCAGGTGGATCCGCGAGTAGTGCTTAGCTATTTGCTGGAGTGATTCAAGGTGGTTCCTGTGTGTTAACAGATCNAACGATGTGCTTTGCCGGATTAGCAGCAAATCTCGATACCACATCACCAGTTGATCNAGTTGTGTTAAATCTTCACCCAATTGTTCGGCGATTCGAAAAGCCGATAGCCGATCNGTGGTAGTCACTACTTCAGGAATCTGATCTATGACAGTCAAACTCTTGTCTTCAATCAGCGACAAAGCTTTGCCGATAGCACCTTGAGATAACGTGGCAATTGATGAAGCATGATCGTCAGATAAACTAAACCGATCAGTAAGGACTTCAACCAGTTCTGGAATCGGCAGCGGTTGAAACGAAATAATCTGGCAACGCGAACGGATAGTTGGCAATAATGCATCCAAATGACTCGTCAATAGAACCAGGACCGATCCGGCAGGAGGTTCTTCCAATGTCTTGAGCAGGCAGTTAGCTGCTTCNAGNTTCATNCGATTAGCTTCGGTAATAATGTACAATTTCCGCCTACCTTCAATGGGTCGAAACACGACTTGCCGTTGAAGTTGACGAATCTGATCAATTTTAATCTGCTTCCCTTCAGGACGAACAACTTGAAAATCAGGGTGGTTACCAGTATTGATCTTATGACAAGCTAAACAATTGTCACAAGGTCGGTGGACCAAATCTAGGCAATTAATCGATTTGGCAAAATAGAAGGCTACTGTTTCCTTTCCCACATTCGGCATCCCAGCGAAAAGATACGCACCAGCAATGNGATCCTCTCCTACTGCATGCCGAAGTTGACTTATAATCTGTTGATGTCCGATAATCACGATTTCTGTCCATTAAATAATGTGNCAATTTCTTCTTTTATAGAAGTATATACTTGATCTTCATCATGTTCAGCAGAAANAACCTTGATTCGATTGGGTTCCTGATCGGCCATTTCAAGATATCCTTGCCGAANCCGTTGGTGAAACTCNGTTTTCTCACGTTCCAANCGATCGAAACCNCGACCTCTTTTCCCCGCTCGCTTCAGCCCAATATCTACTGGCAANTCAAGCAGAAAAGTAATATCCGGTANGATTCCGNTGGTTGCAATTCGGTTCAAGTTTCGAATAAGATCGATATCCAACCCACGACCATAACCCTGATAGGCAAGNGAAGCATCAGCAAATCGATCTGAGATTACAATCTTTCCTTCCTCTANNGCAGGNNTAATTTTTTCCAAAACNTGCTGGGCACGTGAGGCAGCATATAACAACAACTCAGAAGTTGATTTCATAGCGGTATTTTCAGGATCTAGAAGGAGCGACCGAATCTGCTCAGAAATCGCTGTCCCTCCTGGTTCTCGGGTAACAGTCACTGGATATCGCTGAGTCGTCAAATCTGCTGACAAACGTTGAATCTGCGTGGTTTTCCCCACCCCCTCANNCCCTTCAAAAGTAACAAAAATACCCCGCACAACATCTCCATAACTTAACCAAATCAGCCTACTTNAACTCGGCTATAGTATCGTGATTAAAACNACCTGTCAAACATTTTGCTGTTGCNCTCCACTATAATCTTTGCTACACTTTNAGCGTGCGAATTCTGATGTTCAACTACGAATTTCCCCCGATCGGTGGCGGTGGCGGTTGGGTCAGTTATTTCCTTGGTAAACACTTGGCTACGTCAGGCCACCAAGTTCANCTAATTACTTCACGATTCGAAAATTTGCCCAAACATGAAGTTATTGAAAATATAACTGTTCATCGGGTACCTGTNCTTCGGAAACGAAAAGATGTATGNGCCATTCATGAAATGATGACCTACGCCATAAGCTCNACAATCCATGGCTTTCGCGTTGCCAACCAGTTCCAACCCGATGTGGTTCAAGTTTTTTTTGGCATTCCATCCGGTGGATGTGCATATTTGTTAGAAAAGACAAATAACATACCTTATGTTGTTTTTCTAGGNGGTAGAGATGTTCCCCGCCCAAANCCAGATCCACCCTACTACCGATGGCTCTACTTGGTTTTATCACCGATTATCCAATCAATTTGGCGGTCAGCAACCGCAGTTATTGCCTGTAGCAACGGGCTACGAGAACTTGCTTACCAAACAGATCAATCAATAAAAATAGATGTAATTCCGGACGGTCTTGATCTACATCGTTTTTTTTCGATTGAGCGGAATCCATGTTCAACACCTGTTAAGATTCTAACCGTCGGTCGGTTGATTCCACGCAAGGGTTTTCAATTTCTTATTCAAGCATTACCAGATGTCTGCAAACAAACAAACGCAGACTTTCGCATTCAGATTGTTGGCGATGGTCCCTACCGATCAGAATTAGTTACATTAGCAGAAAACCTAAACGTCAGCGACAAAATTGATTTTCTTGGCTCAATTGATTATGCCAATCTTCCACAGAANTATCACGAAGCCGATATTTTCACCCTCTGTTCACTCGCAGAAGGAATGCCCTTGGTTGTTCTTGAAGCTATGGGGACAGGGCTGCCAATTATTGCTAGTCAAGTACAGGGAATCACAGACTTGGTAAAAATTGGCANCAATGGTGAGCTGTTCGATCCTGGCAATGTCAATCAACTTGTCAANCATTTGGTCAGACTGATTGATGANGGTAAACGGCGAGTTAAGATGGGAAAAAAGAGTACTGAGTTGGCTCAAGGATATGGTTGGGAAAATATTGCTCAGTCATATTTAGAACTCTATAAAAAGGTAGTTAGAATTGAAAAATGACAAGCAAACTGCTAATGAAGAACTAATANCATTAGCACATCAAATCCTAGCCGATCTTAATTTTAAAGATATGCGACTTTCTCATCACGGATCTATCCTGCGTATCAAAGTTGCCGATGCTGACTTTGAACTAGCTATAAACATTCGAGAAGAGATTGTCAAACGAATTAAAGAGATCGGTTATCATTTTGTTACTCTCGACATGGATGATGAAAATCCGGGGGAAGGTTGATCAGAGTTGGGAGAAATCTCCAATTCCCCCTCCTTCTTTTGATTATTCCACATTTAAATGAGTCCACCCCAATTGGGGTGGATGCTCAGCCGCTTCTCCATACTCCGAAACGCGTTCATTGAACGCTGGAGATAGGTGTAGACATCTCCACCAATACCGTATCCTTGAAAACCAATGCGTCCTGTATATCCGCAGCGGTGGAGACAACCAAACAAAGAAAAATTGTCCATGTCACCACTGTCAAGAGGTTCGATCGTGCAACCTGCAATGCCCCCCCCTCTACTTGAACCACACATGTTCACCGAGTGTAAATAAGGGATTGCGCTTGATATGGATTGGGAGAGGTTACTTCCTTCAACTGCATACCAATGAAAACCACAGAAGACTAATTTCAAAGCAGGATGTTCCATCTTTTCGCATAGCCTTACACCATCCTCAACACGTTCCAGCCAAGCACCGAAGTGTGGATAAAGGCAAACATACGCTTGCTGTTTTTCAGCAATTTCAAGCAAAGGTTCCAACCTCTCAATCGCCAAGTGATCGATATCTATCGACGAAGGTTTTACGGATTGATCGCTGGTAATCAGTGTCAATTCCAAGTCGCAACCGTATGGAAGTCGTTGAAACAGTTCTGAGACTTCATGGTTTTTGGGGTCATCCTTTGCGGCAATCACATCGAGACCAGCATAAGCAGCCACAACCTCTAAGCCATATTGATTCTTGGTAGCTGCCATCCTATCGACATGATGAAGACCATCCGTTTGTAAGGAAACATAAATCGCGTCAAAACCTAACTCCACCAACATTTCACA
>PBXZ01000071.1:0-97186 GCA_002729415.1 Candidatus Poribacteria bacterium
CTTGTTATGCCATGGCTGGCGTCGCTGTTTTGCTATCATTGTTTTAAAATTAGAAACGACTGTCTTTGGAATAAGGTCTTTGATGAAGGGTTGCCATTTCTTCGGCCATGGAGTGGATTGGATCTCTTTCAGCATGTTGTTAATAATTTCGGACGAGTTGAAATCCAATGTTGGTGTGTTTGAGTCTCGAAATTCATAATCAATTTTTTTTTCCCATTCATAATGCACTAAAAATATTGGGTGATATTTCTTGTGAAAACGTAAAAAGCCTTTATCTTCTGCTACTAGCGTATGGAATAATTGGCCGAATTGATCTGGATCCATTTTCTTTTGAATTAACAGTTTACCATCGATTAGGTTAAAAATCCATAGGTGGTAAGGCCATCCGTAAAGACGTTCTGAAATCTCCGATGGTACCTCGATATAGCCGCGTGACGCAACCCGTTCTAGTTCGGAAATCATTAATTTGGGGTCTTCAACGTGTTCAAGTACATGTGAACAGATCACATAGTCGAATGAACTATCGGCAAAAGGCAAGTATTGTCCATCTGCCTCAATCATACTCCGGTCTGTGATAATCTCTCCGCCACGCTGGAGATCATCATCAATGAACTTATCACATAGAACGTCTGATCTTGTTTTTGGGTTGTGTCCACTACCGATTTCCAACACAAAATCAGTAGGTCGAATATTCATTTTTCAATGACCATACTGATATACAAGCTGGTTCTTGGAAAAAAGGTCGCCATTATTTTGCCTTTAAATCCAAAACCGACACAGAGCTTTTTGATACGTAGGCCCTGTCGCTGAAAAAATTTTTCCAGATCAATGGGGCTAGCAATATAAGTACTGTCAGCATCTCCTCCGATGATTTGATTTTCAAGATCTGGCTCGCGGTATAGAAAGTTCGGTCGTCGTCCCAAACGCTTTGTGAAATAGAGGCCTGTGTTCTTTAGTGCGTTTTTAAGAGCCTGTTGTTTTGTCTCTGCCCAAATTGGTCTTCCGTTTCCTCCAAAAATCATCTGTGTGAAGTCGAGAAGTGGCATGATAGGTGAACACAAGTTAGGTCCAGCAACCACAATCCTCCCGCCTTTTCGGGTAACGCGGATCATTTCGAGAAGAGTCGTCTCCACATCAGGTGTATGCTCAATTAACTCGTTCGAGCATACAACGCCAAATTGTCCAGATTCAAAGTCAAGATTCAAAGCATCGCCTACAAAATACTTTAGAGTGTTATTCTCCCATTTTTTCGTCTCTTCTAGAAAGAGTGGTGAAATATCGACGCCAACAACGTTTCTACCTCGATCATGTAGCATTTTGGATGAGATTCCGTTTCCACAACCGAGGTCAAGCGTATACTCATCCGATGGAGTGTAATAGTCGACGAGATCGACATAAGATTTTAGATAAACGTGGTTGTGCTGATTTAGTAAGCCTTTGTATGCTTCGGAGGTCTCATAGAATTTACGCATTCGGGTGCGAAGCGATTGGTCAGGTGAAATAGGAGTTTGAGCAGATTCCATAGCTATCTTCATTATACTATTTTGGTGTGGGTCGGACAATAAAAAAAGTCATCGTTTTAAATGTTTAAACCTATGCAAATGTAAGCTTGAATACACATTATCATTATGCATTTACAAGGTAAATAAGTTATCTAGAACGTTTTTCTGTCGCACATTGATTATGGGAATAGTAAAAGCTCAAACTTGGGAACTAGGTCTTAAATCAGGTTGGCATGGTACTAGCCGTTAATTGATCTGATCACCAAAATGATTTGCAACAGCCACCAGATCGAGAATATCAACAATTCCATCTTTATTTACATCACCGTTCGGTGCGTTAACCATTTCAAAGTGGATCGAGACAATCACCAAATCGAGGATATCAACAACGCCATCTTTATTTAGGTCCCATGGTAGATCATTATGTGATGTCTGATCGTTGGCCGTCATTACGCAACGGAACCCTATTGTGTCATCACTAAGGCTAGGTAGCAAAGTGTATCTCATGGTGCTCCTCACCTTCAACGGGGGTTTCTTCCATGATCCACCACGCAAAACCCGCCCGAGGAAATTACTGGGGTTTTTGTTTTCTGGGTTTTTAACTGGGCTGTTTGCGTAGTAGTTCTCATCGTACCAATCGGAGACCCACTCTAAGACGTTACCCGCAAGATCGTGTGCTCCGAATTGGCTCATGCCGGTAGGGAAACTTCCGACAGGAGCGGTTTTATCGAATCCGTCAGCGTTGCCTGCAACATTTGCATGGTTAACCTTTCCATTAATTTCAACCTCGAATTGATTTCCCCACGGATATTGATTCTCAATAGTTCCGCGGGCAGAAAATTCCCATTCTGCTTCGGTTGGTAATCGCTTGCCTGCCCAATTTGCATAGCGAGATGCCTCCTCAAAACTTACCCCAACAACAGGTTGATCGGGGCGATTTAGGTGGGGATCATTCCAGAAACGCGGTCTAGTATGTCCTGTATCTGATAGGAAAAGGCCATACTGCGCGTTAGTCACTTCAAATTTATCAATATAGAATGCATCAAGTTTCGTAACGTGAGCTGGTGTTTCATCGGGATCGGCTGCGTTGTTTCTTGTCGAACCCATTATGAATTCACCTTCGGGCACAAGCACCATCGGAGAATTATCTTTTTTATGTATGATTTCAGGCGTAGGTATTGACCAAAAGTGGATTATAATTGAGAGTAGAATTTTACAGAGCAAGAAGAATCTTCCAGATGTCACACAGTAGAAGGTTAAAAATAATTGTTATTTTCAGGGGTGACAATAACACAAGCAGTGTATGAAAAATATTGACTTTTAGGAATGAATCTGCTAACCTTAATCGGGATTTTTCCCGTTGCTAAGCGTAAGTAATTTCATTTTAAACAATGCGATAGGGATGTTATACCAGCACCAGATTATCAGGGAATGTACTGAGCAAATCGAGGCCAAACCGAAAAATCCGAACCATTATTTTAGCCGGGCTCAAGCATACAAGGAGATTGGTGATTATAACGCGGCGATTGTCGATTTGACAAGAGTAATTCAAATGTCACCTAATAGGCCTCAAGCTTACTTGTTGCGTGGTACTCTTTACCATAATCTCAAGAATTACCATCAAGCAAGCCGCGATTTTTCCGCTGCAATACGGATCAAGGCGGACTATGCAGATGCCTATATTCTCCGTGGAAATATCCATCGAAAGATTAGTGAATTACCATTGGCAATAGCTGATGCCAGTGCGGCCATTAGCTATGCACCAGATGATGTACAAGCCTATGTACTGCGTGGAAAATGCCAACAAGATCTCGAAAATTATGACTATGCTATTGAAGACTATTCAAAGGCTATTCGAATTAACCCTAATTATGCAAATGCCTATTATTTTCGTGGAAACTGTTACCATTCAGTTGATCGAGATGGAAATGCTATTGAAGATTACCAACAAGCTGTCAAAATAGCTCCAGATTCTTATTCCGGTCGTTTGGCTATACAGCGTCTAAAAGATCTAGATGCTGATCTTGTTTCGCTAGCGCCGCCTAGAAGGGCCGTGGACATGTTTCGCCCGAAGATTCCGAGTCAAACGATAAAAAAGCATTTCGTGAAAATCTGGAGCGAAATGACAAAGCGATGAATCTGTTGATCCATCACCGAACATGTCATTTATCTGTTTTGTAAACATTTTCAGCAGCTTGTATAGCTTCATCAGCTGATCTGTTCGGTAGTATCTCTCCCAGTGCCGTGAGTAGACCAATGACGTTTGCCCGCCGACAAGTTTCTCCCATCAAACCAATACGCCATGCTTTTCCCTTGAGTGTTCCAAGTCCCGCTCCAATTTCGATGTTGTAAGTGTGAAGCAATTGGTTTCGTACTGTTGCTTCATCAACATCGTTAGGAACTGAAACGGAGGTCAGCATCGGTGCACGAAAACCTTCTTGGGCGATCCATTCAATGCCGAGTGCACTGAGTCCATCAGCTAAAGCTTGGGAATGAAGACTATGCCTGCTATATCGCGCATCAAGCCCTTCTTCGCAAACTATTTTTAGGGATTCATTAAGTGCATAATTCATCGAAATAGGTGCTGTATGATGGTAAACTCGATCGTCTCCCCAATATTTGGAAATCATCCCCATATCTAGATACCAACTTGGTACTTTCGTGTTACGATTATGAATTGTGTTGATAGCTCGATCACTGAAACTTACCGGTGAGAGACCGGGCGGACAGCTCATACATTTTTGCGTGCCACTATAAGCGGCATCGATACCCAGTTCATCAAGATTGACTGATGTGCCGCAGAGAGAAGTTACACAATCAACAACTAGCAATATATCATGTGCTTTAGCCAATTCTGCGATCTCCACGAGTGGTTGCAAAATACCGGTTGAAGTTTCAGCATGGACAATAGCAATTAATTTTGGTTTTACATTCTTGAGCTTGTCAGCCACGCTTTGTGGGTCAATTATGCGTCCCCAAGGTGCTTCAACAGTTTGCAGTTTGCCTCCGCATCTGTCAACAATATCAGACATTCTCATTCCAAAAACACCATTAACACAAACAAGGACCTCATCACCTGGTTCAATTAGGTTGCATAAGGTTGCTTCCATACCCGCACTTCCAGTCGCAGAAATTGGAAGTGTTAATCTGTTTTTCGTTCCGAAAATCTGACGCAACAATTTCATGTTCTCATCCATGATTTCAAGGAATATAGGGTCTAAATGACCAATCATAGGGCGGCTCATTGCTTCAAGAACTCGTGGGTGAACATTGCTTGGGCCAGGTCCCATCAATATGCGTTGGGGTATTTGTGAATTATTATTCATCATGTTTCCTTTTGCTTTTTTACATGGTATGTTTAATTTCTATGGGCCTATTCATTAAATAGGATTCTTTTGCTGCCAATGCGATTTGTATTGCCTTTAGCCCATCATTGCCAACCACTTCCGGAATGGTGTCATTTTCGATACAGTGTAGAAACTTAACCATTTCTGTTAGATATGATGATTTGTAACGATCTAGAAAAAAATGCGGTAGTGGTGGTTGGTGAGATCCTTTGGCATTACTTAAAATGCAGGTGTCTGTTTCAACGTTTTCTGCCCGAATCATACCATTAGATCCAAAGACTTCGATGCGTTGATCATAACCATAAACTGCTTGACGACTGTTATCAATAGTGCCAAGCACACCATTGGCAAATTTCAGAATAACAGTCGCTGTATCAATATCTCCGGCTTCACCAATGGCTTTATCGATCATCACTCCGCCAGCTGCGTATACTTGGACCACTTCATTCTTAACAAGATAGCGTGCCATATCAAAATCATGAATCATCATGTCGAGAAAGATACCTCCTGATACTTCGATGTATGATATTGGAGGTGGGGCAGGATCTCGACTGGTGATTCTCAAAATATGTAGGTCACCAATTTCTCCTTTTAGAATTCTACTTTCTAATGACTGGAAGTTGGTATCAAAACGTCTGTTGAAACCAACTTGAAATTTTATGCCGTTTTTTTTGACGCTTTCCAAGGTTTTTTGCGTTCGATCTAAGTCGAAATCGATTGGTTTTTCACAAAAAACATGTTTTCCCGCACTGGATGTTTCTTGAATGATTTGTGCGTGTGTGTTTGTTGGTGAGCAAATGATTACTGCATCTATCTCTGGATGATCAATGATTTGGTGATAGTCGTCGAAATAGTAGGGGATATTGAAGTCATCAGCGACTCTCTTTGCTAATGTTGGTTTAGTGTCAGCAAGAGCAACTAATTCGACGTGTGGGATGTGGGTGGTTAGGTTTTCGGCATGAAGCTTACCGATTCGCCCTGCACCAATTAAACCAACCTTAATGTTTTTCATTGTAGAAATTCTGAGCAAGTTTTGTGAAGGTGTCAGCGTGATTAAGATTAACCATCTCAACACCCCATTCTAGAATTTCATGAAATGCCTTTACGTCCTTTTGCTGATGGTAGATCATGATTTTAATATTATTGTGTTGACAAGTTTCAATTAAATCTTGGGTCATATTATTGAGAGAGACCTCAATAATACTAGCACCGTAAATTTTGTGACCATCGATCGCTTCGTCAGCAGTCTTGACGTTAATCTTTATTGGTAGGCTTGGATCAAGTTGGTGCATTGTTTTCAGCCATTCATCATTGGCCGACCAAAAAAAACATTCATTTTCAAGTCCCACATCATAAACAAGGTCAATCAGTTTTTTTGGATCAGCAACTTTTACATCGAAAAAGACTTTTGCTTTCCCTTTTATCCATTTCAGGAGTTTCTCAAGTCGTGGAACCTTTTGGTTTGAGAATTCTGAATCAAACCAACTGCCGGCATCCAATTGGTCAATTTCATTGGATAAGAGATGATGAATCTTCCCTTTACCATTTGTTGTTGATTCGAGTTCTGGTCCGTGGAAATTATATAACACACCATCTTTGCTGGTATTGACATCAACTTCAAGATAGTCTACTCCCCAACCAACACAAATCTCTGCAGCAGCAAAAGTGTTCTCCGGAGCATATTCGTTTGCTCCACGGTGACAGACAATTTCAATTTGCTTTTGTGGATGAGGCTGACTTTCTAGGGATTCGATGAGAGGGATTAGATCTAAGGGGTACTCAATCGTGTGTTGTGGTATTTCCAAATCGTCGGTAGGGGTTTTTGATCGACGTGGTGACCAATTGAGCCACACAGAGATAATTCCTAGAGCGTTTGCTCCTCTAATGTCACGTTCTAAATTGTTACCAATCATTAATACACGATTGTAATTGGTACGGTTGATGCCAAGTTGGTTCATGGCATCAACAAACATACGTTGATTGGGTTTGTTTACCCCAACTTCTCCTGATATAGAAAAAGCGTCAAATAAATGGTGCAGGTTGTGTTGCGTAAGAACGTTTTGAAAGGTTGCTGAGGGGCCGTCTGCTACTAGAGCGATACGATATCCAAGGCGTTTGATTTTGTGAACCATGTCTGCTGCGCCAGGAATTAGATCTGCTTCTAGAGTTGCCCCGTTCGCATCTTTTATCTCTGTTCCTTCGTCTACAAGTGTGTCTCCACAATCAAGAAGAACTGCGGCAATTTTGTTTTCCATGCTTTTATCTGAAATATATAGTTGGTCAAAGTTCAGCGCTATTATGTAATCCTGATTGGATCTTTGTAATTTTACGGACTTTTCATTATTGGCTTGGTTGAAATTGGTTTTCTCGCTTTAGCTGAGATTTAAATTATGCATCAAAGCGTTCAGGGAGATTATCTGGAACTCCAATAACTTTAGATTGTGCTTATATGGGGAAAATCAGTATTCTATATCAAACATCATCCAACCTATACGCTGTCATTCTAACATGGACTTTAGATTTTTTCTAGTATCCCTGTGTGCATTGGTTTCTAAACACCATGCACATTTAAATGCTTATGGATAAAAAAACATAAGGTTACAGCTGTAGTGTAATGGGTGGCTGACTTTGTTAGATCTAGGTAATGTATAGGGTACAACATCAAATGCTGATAGAGAGATATTGTGCCAGCAGGAACTCATACCCAAGAGTGTGTTTCTGCCTATGTCATGAATCAAGGGGATTTCAATCCTGCCACGCAGCGGAATCCAATGATGTATGATCTATGGTGCGGATCAGGGTATAGTTGGTACATAACACGTAGAGGATCAGTAAAGTTGCACCATGATCCGCCGCGTAGTGCATACGTGGAATGGTTTTTATCTGATTGGTTTTGACACCATTCTGAAACGTTGCCTGACATATCAAACAAACCATAGCCGTTTGGTTTCAAACTACCTACAGGTGCAGTAGAATTATCCCACTTGTCCTTGCCACCTGTTCCTTCATAGTTTGCATACTCTCGTGCTAGGTTTTCATCATCACCCCAAGGAAATTCTTTATCAATCAATCCACCTCTCGTAGCGAATTCCCATTCTTTGTCTGTAGGTAATCTTTTTCCAGCCCATTTAGCATATGCGTTCGCATCATGCCAACTGACATAGATTATCGGATGTTTGTCAGTTGGTGAATACATATAAACCTCATCCCAATTGATAGATTTCATGGGCTTATAGCCTGAAGATTGAAGAAACTTTTTAAACTGACCAATTGTTACCTCGTAAGCATCCATGTAGAAAAAATCAGACTCTTTAGTCATGGTTTCTTTTTTTTGCGAGACTAGGTTGCTAAGCTCGTTATGAGTTGTCCTCTTAAATTTTTTAGGAATTCGAACCATCTTGGCATCATCTTTCTGCCAAGTAATCTTTTTAGCCTTTATACCCTTCAATTTTTTAACATTTCTAACTACGATCCATTTGGTTTCTTCAGTGAGTGCCAAATTTACCGAGACAATTGTTAGCACCATTGTAACAATGACTAGCCTTTTAATCATAATTTACCTTTCTTTTAATACCAAACCTATAGGCACTACTTTAAGTATGTGGTTTGCAAGCGGTTTCCCATTCACTGAGCCTTTTTAGGGTTCTTTTCGTACTTTTTGTGTGTCGGGCAACTATATCTTCTTAAAGTTTCAATCCAAATTTGGAGTTGTCCGAGGTTCTGGTTGTCCTGTATTATTTAAGCGACCTATATCATTCATAGTTCCTGCCACGTTTTTATGCTTCGATTCCCTTAATATCGGAATTGCCAGTGTCCTAATTTTGCTTATTCACACTATTCAGTTTTTGTGTCAATGTCAGTTCTGCTTGTTTTGCAAGTTGTTCTGCTTTTTTGTTGTGGGGCTTTCTGTTTTACTGTACGAGAACATGTGCCACCAAATTGGTCTGAGTTTAATAGTGTTTTCCTGTTTGGAAGATGTGATTTTCGTCTCCATTCTAAGTAATTACAGCTAACAAGTAAAGGGGATCTGAATGTTTGTTGATGTCTCTTCTCATTTATTGGCATTTTTGCTTTGTTTATTGTAACTAACTTAATTGGGTTGAAGAGAAGTAGCCTCCTGTCGTTTGATTCCAACATCCACCGAGGTTATAATTTTTTATGTTTCGTGGCGATTGCTCTTTGGCTATTCATAATATATTAGAGAGAGTGAAGCTGGGTTAGTTTGGGTTTTAGGTGGAGTTGATTTTTGTTTATGTCCTGTTTTTGTTCTACCAATTTGGTGTCTGAGAAGTATGGTTATAGTCATCACGTTTTTTAATGCTTTGGTAGCGATTTTTCCCCAAATTTGGATTGTTTTTCCTAGGAGTAAACTTAGGGGGAATCGGCTAGAGAATTATTGTGCTAGGTCTTCTGATTTATGTTAGACTTTTCTTTTTCGCGATTGTATTTTGGTCTAAGTTATGCACGATTATGTTTTGGACGTTTGGAAAAGTGTCTCTTAGCTAAGGGTTCTATTATGCCAAGTTATTTGATTGGTTTTCATTACCAAGATAATACCGAGTAGGGTACAGTCTGGAGCTGGATAAGGGATATATGTATAAGATTTAAATTCGTAAAGAGTTTTTGAGGTGAAGTGGGTGTTAAAACAAAGAAAATTTTGGGTGCAAGTTGTTCTTACATTTTTTGCCATTATATTTGTTAATTGGGTGCAGGCTGATTCAACTAAAATTTTGGTTGAATCAGTGCTTGATGATCATATGGGTAAGAGCGTATCGGTGAGTGGTGAAATTGCAGTGGTTGGGGTGCCAGGTGCAGGCAAAGACGCCGGTGCGATTTTTGTTTTCGTTCGTGATGAAATCGGTTGGGTGGAGCAGACTCGGATTATCCCGGAAGATCGCAAGCCGAATGATGAATTTGGAAGCGTAGTTACACTTAGAGGAGATACTTTGGTCGTTGGGATGCCGAGGTACAGCGAGATCTCCAAGAATCATGGTACTGTGTTTGTTTATACACGAAGTGCTGATCAATGGGTTCGACAGCCAAATGTGAATGCAGATGATACAGAGGAAAGCGATCGTTTTGGTAATGCGGTGGATTTCGATGGTAAGAATCTGATTGTCGGAGCCTATTCTGCCAACGCACCAAAAGGAGACTCAGGTGCGGCCTACATATTTTCTCGCCAGGGAAATTCGTGGGTGCAACAAGCCAAATTAGTAGCAAATGATGCCGATGCCTTCGATTGGTTTGGGACTTCAGTTGCGATTAGCGGGGATTTGGCTGTTGTGGGTGCTATTAGAGAAGATGGCAAAGGGATTAATAGTGATTCTGGTGCTGTATATGTATTCCGAAAAATCGGCGAATCTTGGATACAGGAAGCCAAAGTTATCGGCCGGGATACTCGTGAGAAGCACAATTTTGGTCACACAGTGAAAACAAATGGGAGAATCTTCGCCGTTGGGGTTCCAAAAGGTGGATCAGCAGGAAATGGAGCGGTTTATTTGTTCCGTTTTCAAGATAATGTTTGGCGTCAGCATGGTGCCGCATTGGCCGCTCGATCCGGCAACAATTTTGGCCATTCTATTTCGTTGGAAAATCAGACAATAATTATTGGATCATCTGAGGATAACAATGATGAATGGGAAAAACAGGTTGAACGCGGAGCCACGGGAGCTGCTTACATTTTTAGGGAACGTCAAGGGCAATGGATACGAACTGCTAAATTGTTGCCTAATGATGCGATGGAAGGTGATGGCTTCGGCTATGGAGTTTCTCTCAATGGTAATACAGTAGTGGTTGGCTCGATTTCTCATAGTGCAGGTGGTGCTCTTTCAGGGGCTGCTTACATCTACACTAAGCAAGGCGGAAAATGGCTCAAATTGGCCAAATTGATAGACACTGTTAGTTCTTCAGAGAACGAATTTGGTTATTCAGTGGCAATTACCGACAAAACAGCGGTTGTGGGTTCCAGGCAAGATGATAGACGTGGGATCAACACGGGATCAGTATACGTGTATGCCAGTTTAACTGATGATAAGGGGCAAACCCGATGGGATAAGCAGTCGGTTTTGACGGCTGATGACGCCGCTATCGGCGCACAGTTTGGACACTCTGTTTCAGTTGATAAAGACACCATTATCGTTGGTGCCCACGGGATGGATGATGCCGGGATTGACTCTGGAGCGGCGTACCTTTTTGTTAAGACATCGGATGTTTGGAATCAGCAAGCTAAGATTAGTGGAACGGGAATAGCAACAGGAGATCTGTTTGGTTGTTCCGTTGCTATTAATGGAGATTTGGCAATTGTTGGTGCGCATGGAGCCAACCAAGAGGCCGGTGCAGCGTTTATTTTTGTTCGTGACAATGCAACTTGGCGTCAGCAGGCCAAATTGGAGGCGAACGATTCAACACCGGGAGATGCCTTTGGCTATTCAGTCGCTGTACACCAGCAGACTGTTATTGTTGGAGCACCGAAGAATGACGTTGTTGGTACGGATGCAGGAGCTGCCTATGTTTTTGTCCAACAAGGAGAAAAATGGATTCAGCAGGCCAAGTTGATAGCCGCTGATGCTGCCATAGGAGACCAATTTGGTATTGCTGTTACTACTGAAAAAGATACCGCTATCGTCGGTGCTTGGTTAGACGATATTGCTGAGCCTGAAATAGGTGCAGCAATCGACGCTGGCTCGGCCTACGTTTTTATTCGCCAGAAAGAGAACTGGTCGCAACAAACCAAGTTTATTGCTGATGAACCTGGTGTCGAGGACCATTTTGGTCTTGTTGTTGCCTTGAATGACTTAGCGGTTGTCGTTGGAGCTCCTGATCGTGATACAATAGAAGGTAAAGATGACCCTCCCATACCGAGTACTGGTTCAGTTTATTCCTTCGCTCGTGCTGGAGAGTTTTGGTCTCCAGCTATTCTAGCCACAATATCGGAAGGATCAATGCCTTACGATCGTTTTGGTGGTACGATAGGGATGAGTGGTGAGAAAATTATCGTTGGAATTCATGGGGATGATAGTGCAGGAAATGATGCAGGAGCTGTGTTCATTTTTGATTATGTCGATTTGGGTTTGGAAGTCGACCCGGAACCTTTTTCTGTTGAACCCAATTCAGGGTTGAAAATATCATCTCATGCTAAAATCAAAACAGGTGAATTTAGTGGCTTACCGCGCCAAACCCAATTACTTTCGAATTATCCAAATCCGTTTAACCCGGAGACCTGGATTCCATTTCAACTGGCGCAGCCAACATCAGTTATATTGAAACTTTACGATTTCGAAGGGAAGGTTATTCGTACCATTAATCTTGGGTACAAGAAAATAGGCTTTTACACTGCTACTGATCAAGCTATCTACTGGGATGGCAAAAATCAGTTGGGCGAACCAGTATCAAGTGGCGTTTACTTTTATCGGTTAACAACTTCGGATTATGATGCCATGAAAAAAATGGTCATTTTAAGATAGAACACATTTAATCGGAATCTAATCTGTGTCAAATCGTATTTTCATTGCTGCTGCGTGTCCTTTGAGTCCTTCGACATGAGCCAATTTGGTAACAGCAGGTGTGACCTCTTTTAAAGCTGCTTTGGTGTAATGGATCAAACTGGTTTTTTTGATAAAGTCGTCGACACTTAGCGGTGAGGCGTATTTTGCTGTTCCGCCTGTCGGTAAAATGTGATTTGGTCCGGCAATGTAATCACCAACCGATTCTGGTGTGAACTTTCCAATCATAATGGCTCCAGCGTTTCGGATATTGCCGAGCCATTCCCACGGCTCGGCAATATCTAGCTCAACATGTTCAGGTGCNATATGGTTCGCTAGGCTTATTGCTTGGTCNAGGTTTTCAACNACAAAGGCGNCACCATAGTTTTCAAAAGCGCCGATTATTTCTTTCTGACGAGGAAGATTGGCTACTTGAGAAACAATTTGTGACTGAACTGCCTTGGCGATTTNCTTTGAGACGGTTACTANAATTGCAGAAGAATCCTCGCCGTGTTCGGCTTGAGATATAAGATCAGCNGCAATATGTGATGGATTTGCTTGTTCGTCCGCGATGACTAAAACTTCGCTGGGCCCAGCGATCTTATCAATGTCAATTAANCCGTGTACCTCTTTCTTAGCGACTTGGACNTACAGGTTTCCNGGTCCNACNGCTTTATCNACTTTCGCAATTGTNTTTGTGCCNTANGCCATAGCNGCTATGGCTTGGGCACCACCACATTTGTAGATTTCACGCGTGCCGCACTCCGCTGCTGTCACCAGCATATGTGGGTCAATGGTTCCATCTGGTTTNGGGCCCATGAATACGGCGANTTCTTCTACTCCTGCCACCTTTGCTGGTACCACATTCATAATCAGTGATGANACAAGCAGTTGGCTTACTGANGGGACNCATACACCAACCCGACGAAGTGGTCGAACCAGNTGGCCTAAAATAGNGCCGTTTGNTTCTGTGGTTATCCAAGAGTTACGNAGTTGTTTTTGGTGAAAGCTTTCAATATTTGATTTGGCTAGATTAATTGCTTCNAAAAACTCCTCTTCAACTTCNGAGTAAGCGAGGTCAATTTCTTGNTCAGTGACCTGAAGATTGTGGGGTGACATGTCTGGCGCATCAAATTTNCGGGTNTATTTAATTACAGCATTGTCACCAGTCTCGCGTACGTCTGCGAGGATCTCTCGAACCGTTATCAGAATAGGTTCGTTTTCAAACTGACTGCGATGTTCCAATTTTTTTATCAATTCTGTTGACGACTCTGAATTGTACTCAACAATTTTTATCATAAACGATTCCTAACTTTCATTTCTGTCTTACAATGTCTGCTCCGATATTAGTTAATTTTTCCTCAATTTTTTCATAGCCACGATCAATATGATAAACACGTGAGATGACTGTTTCACCTTTGGCTGCCATGCCAGCTAGTATTAATACCGCACCGGCACGTAAGTCTGATGCCATGACNGGNGCTCCACTGAGGCTNTTTACACCATGGATAAACGCACTGTTCCCATCAACGAGNATTTTTGCTCCCATGCGGCTGAGTTCACTGACATGCATGAACCGGTCAGGAAATATAGATTCGGTAATCATACTCTTTCCTGGGGTCAAGGCCATTAGNCCCATGATTTGGGCTTGCATATCAGTTGGGAATCCGGGATAAACATCAGTACTAACGTCANTTGGAACAAGTGGGTTAGGNGTTGTAATATGGACACCCTTATCCTGCCAATCTAGTTGTACCCCGATTTGACTGAGCTTTTTTGTTAACGCTTCCATATGTGTTGGAATGGCATTGTTAATAAAAATATCTCCGTTGGTGATTGCTCCTGCGATCATAAAAGTCCCCGCTTCAATCCGGTCGGGAATAATAGCGTAATCTGTACCATGTAACTCTTTGACTCCATGGATTGTAACGGTGGCAGTTCCAGCTCCAACCACCTGTGCTCCCATTTTATTTAGAAAGTTGGCTAGGTCTACAATCTCCGGCTCACAGGCAGCATCTCGGATAGTTGTTATGCCTTTTGCTAGGACAGCGGCCATCATAATGTTTGCTGTCGCTCCAACACTTGATCCGTTNGTTCCTTTAAGTTCGATTTCTGCACCAATAAGCTGGTCAGTTTTGGCTAGGATATACCCGCCTTCAATCTCAATGGTTGNACCAAGTGCTTCAAGGCCTTTAAGATGTAGGTCTACTGGTCGTGGNCCAATCGCGCATCCGCCAGGAAATGAAACCTTTGCNTGNCCTAGTTTGGTAACTAAAGGGCCTAGAACATATATGGAGGCACGCATCTTCCTGACAAGATCATAGGGAGTTTGGTAAGTTTTCTGGTCTATGGGCTCAATTGATAGCGTTCCTTTTTCAAATTGTAGTCGTGCTCCCAATCCTTTCAAGACGTGGCATAAGGTTTCCAGATCCATTAGGTCTGGAACGTTNCGAAGGGTACTTGGNTGTTCGGTTAATATTGTTGCCGCCACTATGATTGGCAAAGCTGCATTCTTGGAACCNCTAACTGATACTGTGCCNTTGAGTCTCCGTCCNCCTTGGATAATCAATTTATCCATCTATTATGGNACCCCTGAGTTTTTATGGTTTATTCTGTAACATGTTATTTTACATGTCACTATTTTAAAGTATATCATCAGTTTTCATTTTAANGCGAAACATGTAAAAAAAGACTTGACACAATGCATTGGCATGTGAGACAATTGGGCCGTTTTTACTCTCAAGGAAGATTTAGGAAATTAGGGGATTTTTTGGGCTTTTTGGCTCTAGCTGGAACTACAATCAAATTCCCAAATTGCAAGCGATAATGCTTATTGATTACCTGCCCGTTTTACTTTTGATCGCTTTTGCTGTTATTTTTGCGGCTATTAACTTGCTCGCTACTCACCTATTGGGTCCCCGGGAACCGAATAAATCCAAGCTATCTGCTTATGAGTCCGGTGTGCAACCGGTGGGAGATACCCGGCAAAGATTTTCGATTCGTTTCGATCTTATCGCAATGCTGTTCATTATTTTTGATATAGAGGTGATTTTTTTGTATCCTTGGGCGCTGGTATTTAAAAAGTTTATTCGGGATGGGATGGGTGGTTTTATTCTAATAGAGATGTTGGTATTTATCGGCATTTTACTCGTAGGCTATATCTATGCTTGGAAGAAAGGTGGATTATCATGGGATTAGAAAGTAAGCTTGGGGACAGTTTTATCACAACAACTGTCGATAAGGTTGTAAATTGGGGGCGTAAAAACTCGCTTTGGCCAATGCCCTTTGGTACAGCTTGTTGTGCTATTGAGATGATGGCTACTTTGGCCACGAAGTTCGATCTTTCACGATTTGGTGCGGAAGCTATTCGTTTCTCACCTCGTCAGTCTGATCTTATGATTGTATCGGGACGCATATCGATTAAGATGATGCCGGTTTTGCGGAAAATTTATGACCAGATGCCTGAACCCAAATGGGTAATATCTATGGGCGCGTGCGCTTCTTGTGGAGGGGTGTTTGATACCTACACGCTTGTTCAGGGAGTAGATCAGTTTATGCCGGTCGATATCTATGTTCCGGGTTGTCCTCCCCGTCCTGAAGACCTAATCGATGCTGTTATGCAGATTCAGAAATTAATCGGTGACGAGACGGTTTCTGTTGCCCGAATGACTAAGAGAGAAGAAATTTCACAGGGAACATTAGGTTAAAGTTAAAAAATGGGATAGTGGGATTATGAGCGAACAGCAAACCGCTGCCGAAGTCGCAGAACCACAGGAACCAATAGTTATTCAGCAGTTAAAAGAAAAATTCTCGGATCATATTCTTGCCTTTATTGATCAACGGAGTGAGCTAAGTGTGATTGTTAGCAAAGATGCTTCGTTTGAGATCCTTGAGTTTTTGAAGGCAGGCTCCAACCCTTCCTACGATTTTCTCGTTGATGTCACCGCAATTGACTACTCCCAGATGGAAGATGTTTTAGTAGAGTATGACTACGCAAGATTTATGGTGATTTACCATCTCAATTCCTTTATGACAAACGAGCGTCTACGTGTCAAAGTACCAGTTAATGAAAAAGAACTCACCATAAAGTCGACTGTTGCCCTCTGGAAGAGTGCCGATTGGCTGGAACGTGAGGTTTATGATATGTTCGGCATAAATTTCGATGGTCATCCTGACTTGCGTCGGATTTTAATGCCGGATGATTTTGAAGGGTTTCCGCTTCGCAAAGACTACCCGCTCCGCGGTCGTGGAGAACGAGAAAAATTTAATTTCGGACGTGAAAATGTCTAGGACCAAGTTAGGGGAAGAACTTATGCCAAAATCTGTTGATCGTTCGACCACTGGCGAACCTATGACGTTAAGTTTTGGACCACAACATCCAGCGACACATGGAACTCTCCGGATTGTTTTGGAATTGGATGGTGAAACTGTGTTGAAAGCAACTCCGCACCTTGGTTATCTTCACACCGGATTTGAGAAACTTGGTGAGCATCTCGACTACAATCAATACATTGTTGTGACTGATCGAATGAACTATCTGTCGCCTTTGTCGAATAATTTTGGATATGCTTTGGCTGTTGAAAAATTGTTTGGTATGGAATTGCCAGAACGTGGTCGGTATGTTCGTGTAATTATGGCGGAGTTGTCTCGTATCGCCGATCATTTGATTTGGTTGGGGACATCAGCCTTGGATTTAGGCGCGTTCTCGGTGTTTCTTTATGGTTTCCAGCAACGTGAAAAGCTCTACAAAATTTTTGAGAACACAACAGGCGCACGTTTAACGACTAGTTATACACGTGTAGGCGGATTACTTCGAGATTTGTATCCTGGCTTTGAAAATGAGGTCCGATCGTTCATCAGGGATTTCCCTAAAAAACTGAAGGAGATTCATACCTTGTTGACCAAGAACCGAATCTGGATGGATCGGACTAAAGATGTCGGCCAGATTAGCTCGGAGGATGCGATCAATTACAGTTACACAGGACCATGCCTCAGGGCGACTGGTGTTGATCGAGATTTGCGTAAGATTGAACCATATTCGTCTTACGATGAATTTGATTTTGATGTGCCCGTTGGGTCTAATGGGGATGCATACGACCGCTATCTCGTTCGTATGGAAGAAATGGTTCAAAGCTGTCGAATTGTGGTCCAAGCACTGGACAATTTACCGGATGGTCCAATTAACGTGGAGAGTCACAAAATCAGCCTGCCGTCGAAGCAGGATGCCTATGGACATATCGAGGGTTTAATTCACCATTTTAAAATCATCATGGATGGCCACGGTATTCAACCACCTGTTGGTGAAGTTTATTGTGCGACTGAATCGCCGAATGGCGAGCTTGGGTTTTATATTGTTAGTGATGGTAGTGGGACAGCTTATCGGGTTAGGGTGCGTCCCCCAAGCTTTTTCCATTTTCAAGCTTTTGATCACTTAATTCGTGGTGGAATGTTTTCTGATATGGTTGCTGTTCTTGGTAGCTTGAACGTTATCGCTGGAGAACTTGATCGTTAATCTTACAAGGTTTCACAATATTTTATATTTTGAGGAAAGTAAATGGCATTTGAGTTTTCTGAGGACAACAAACCGACGCTGGAAAATCTCATAAAGTGTTATCCGATCAAAGAAGCCGCTATGCTTCCTGCTCTACACTTAGCGCAGGAGCAAAATGGATATATTACAGAAGAGGTTATGGCCTGCGTCGCTGAGGTTCTAGAGGTCTCAGTGATGAAAGTCAAAGACGTGGTAACCTTTTACCCGATGTTTTTTGAGGAACCGGTGGGTAAGTACGTCGTTCGTGTTTGTCACACATTACCGTGCGCACTACGGGATTGTAAAAAAGTGCTTGACCATTTAAAAGGGAAACTTGGTGTAGATGTTGCTGCCGAAAAAGATCTTTCAAAAGGAACGACGTCTGATGGGAGATTTACGCTGATGAAATCGGAATGTCTTGCTTCTTGTGATGTGGCTCCCGTTGTGATGATTAATGATGATCTTTACAAAAACCTTACACCGGAAAAGGTTGATGAAGTCTTAGACAGCTTAGATTAGAGACGTAGGAAAACATGATACAGGAAAAACGGATTATATACGAGCATTTGGATGTGCCTGATATCTACACGTTTGATGTCTTTCGGCAATATGGCGGTTATCAGCGTTTTGAGAAAGCACTTAAGGAACTTCCTCCTGAGGAGATTTCCGACATGGTTTTACAGTCGGGGTTGAAAGGTCGTGGCGGTGCTGGCTTCTCTACAGGCCTAAAGTGGAGTTTTGTGCCTAGAGATATAGAGCCTCGTTATTTATGTTGTAATGCAGATGAAAGTGAGCCTGGGACCTTTAGTAACCGCTATATTCTGGAAAGGATACCACACCTATTGGTTGAAGGAATATTAATTTCCTGCTACGCTCTGGGTATCCACTCCTGCTATGTTTACGTTCGAGGCGAGTTTACGCTGGGAAAGAAAATGCTTGATCGTGCAATTGAAGAAGCACGCAGTAATGGTTATCTAGGTGAAGATATTTTGGGTTCAGGTTTTAGCCTAGATATATATACCCATCCTGGTGCTGGTGCCTACATATGTGGGGAGGAAACTGGATTGATTGAATCACTTGAAGGTAAGCGGGGTCAACCTCGAGTGAAACCTCCGTTTCCTGCAGTTTCCGGCGTGTTTTCTAAACCGACTGTTGTCAACAATGTAGAAACTTTATGTAATATTCCCTTTATCGTTGATCAGGGAATTGAATGGTACACTGATATGGGAGTAACTTATGGTGATGCGCGGTTTGATCCGCCTAAGCCTGATCCAAATACCGGTACCAAACTTTATTGTGTTAGTGGTGATGTTGAGAATCCCGGAGTTTATGAGCTTGAACTTGGCTTGACCTGTGATGAACTAATTGATGTTGCTGGTGGGGTTAAAGGTGACAGGATAAAAGCTGTGATCCCAGGTGGAAGCTCAGCACCAATTTTAACAGATTATGAGCTTGATACCCGGATGGATTTTACCTCACTGACTTTGGCAAAGACAATGCTTGGTTCTGGTGGGATAATCGTATTGAATGAGACTCGTTCGATTGTGGATTCGTTGTTGAATATTATGGAATTTTATGCACATGAATCCTGTGGGCAGTGTACGCCTTGTCGGAATGGAACTCCGTGGGTAAGGGATATTGTCAAGAGAATCGCAAGCGGTGGTGGCAGGCAGACGAAAATTAAACGGCCTAGGTTCGGTATTACTGAAAGTGGCCGATGGGGAGATACGGGAGAAGTGGAAGAGGTCTATGAAGACCTTGAATTGCTTGAAAGTGTTGCCAACAATATTGCCAACGTTGATACTATGACGTGGGACACAATTTGTGTGTTTGGAATAGCTGTTTCGTGGCCTGCTGTTAGCTACCTTCGGAAATTTCGTCCGGAATTTGAAGCCTGTATTCGAGATGGCAAATGTACAGTGTTGCCAGTTGATGAAGCAACCGTCACACCGGAGGAAAATTATGCTTATCAGCAGAGAATCATACCACAGGTCATTCAGGGATAATTGAAATTATGGCTTTGGCTGAAATGACTGATCGAGAGAAATTCCTCTTTGATCTTCAGGGTTTTCTCGTTGTTCCGGGATTTCTCAGTCAGGGTGAGCTTGATAGTCTGAACACGGCTGTTGATGCTAGCTTTGATCGCCGTGGTGAGGACGGTAACTCCAACATAGCGGACTCCGAAACGCTAGGTGGTACGCACAAGCGCGGAATGTATTCCGGCATGCTGAGTTGGCCGAAACCACATTGTCAGCCGTTTCGTGATCTCATTGTNCATACTAAGGCAATTCCTTATTTGAATACAATTCATGGTCGTGGTTGGNGACTTGATCATTCACCGTTTATTCTGACTTCTGATTATGGTACTGAAGGGTTGGTAATTCACGGGTCGACGGATCGTCACTTTGATGGTGCGCAATACTATACCTATAGAAATGGTCGGATGCGTTGTGGAATGGTTGTTCTGCAGTACCAGTTAGCGGATGTTTTTGAAGGTGACGGNGGGCTTTGTGTGATTCCTGGAAGCCACAAAGCTAATTTTTCTTGTCCTCAAAAAGTGAGGGANTGGGAGATTGATAAAAACGTTGTGTATAATGTTCCTTGCAAAGCGGGCGATCTGGTCATCTTTAGTGAATCTACACTCCATGGTACCATCCCTTGGTCAGCTACAGATCGGGAGCGAAGGTCTTTGCTCATTAGGTATTCACCGAAGTACCTGCACTTTGCAGGTGGATATTANGATACCGAGTTTCCTGAATGGGTGAANGAGCTAACTGAAGCTCAGCGATCTGTTTTGGACCCTCCATACATTTATAATCGACCTTTAATTGAGGATGATGGCAAGACAGTTGTTCGGCCTCGTCGCGAAGGCTAAAGTATAGTTGATATGAGAAANGTACTGTAATGGCATTTATCAAATTAAATGACCTCGAGCTTGAAGTGGAAGATGGAATGAATATCATTCAGGTTGCTCAACANGTTGGTATTGAAGTTCCTCATTACTGTTTCCATTCAGGCCTATCTCGACCGGCTAATTGTCGAATGTGTTTAGTTGAACCGCATGAGTTTTTCCCTCCAGCTGGTAAGATTGTGCCAGCNCGNCANCTCGCTACGGGTTGTACGACAACGGTGAGAACGGCGCCAGAAGACAGNAANTTGGAAGGTAANTATGATTTTATTGTTCGCACAGANTCCCCNCGTGTCAAAAAGGCCCGTGAGAATATCTTGGAGTTTTTGCTGATTCANCATCCGCTTGATTGTCCGGTCTGCGANCAAGCAGGTGAATGTAAGTTGCAAGATTTTAGTTTTAANCATGGGCGTGGAACAAGTCGGTATATTGAAGTGAAGAATGTACCACCNAAGAAGGATCTTGGGCCAGAGGTTCTTCTCTATTCGACTCGCTGTATTGTTTGTACCCGTTGTATTCGTTTTTGTGATGAAGTAACAGGCACTGGTGAGTTAGGCATCGTTCATCGTGGATCGAAGAACGAAATTGATATTCCCAGAAAACANGATGGAACACCAACACAATTGCTTGATAATAAATTGTCTGGAAATGTTGTTGATATCTGTCCTGTTGGGGCTTTGAAGAGTAAGGATTTTTTGTTCAAATCACGTCCTTGGTTCATGAAGACTGTTAACACGGTTTGTGCTGGATGCAGCGTTGGNTGTAATATTACTTTGGATTTTAAGGATGATGGTGTGTATCGTTTGAAACCACGTTATCATGAACATATTAATCAACATTGGATGTGTGATGATGGACGCCTTGGTTATCATTATGTGAATAGTGAAGATCGTCTTCAAACACCTATGAAACGTGTTGATGGCAGTTTGGTTCCAACGTCATGGGCTGATGCGTTCAGTATAATCTTAGAGCAATTATCCGCAATCGATTCTGATTCAATGGCTATTGTCGGATCCTCCCAAATTACCAATGAAGAGAATTATCTTCTCCGGAAACTCGCGGATCAGCTTGAAGTTGGTACCATCGGGCTATTTGGCAGGAAATTGGGTGATGAGTATGTGTATCCAAAGTTTACAATTGAAGCTGATAAGAATCCAAATACTCGTGGTGCGAAGGATATGCTGTGTCAGGATGAAACCGAAGTGCGGGAAGATGAGCCGCTCTGGACCGCTTTGTCAGACAAGAAGTTTGTTTATCTGATAAATGGTGCGCCTGAACGGCCCATTGATGAAACTGAATGTGATGTTTTAGAAAAAATTGGATTTTTGGTGGTTCAGGATGTTTTGTTGTCTGAGGTGGCTGAATTGGCTGATATCGTATTACCGGGAGCAACTTTTGCTGAGAAGGATGGTTCCTTCACCAACTCTAAGGGATGGATACANCGCATCCGGAAATCTATTAGTGCTCCAGGACAAGCACAACCTGATTGGGAGATCATTCAGCAGATTGTTAAGAAACTTGGTGGTGATATCGACTATAATTTCGTTGGTGAAATCGCGTTGGAAATAGCTGAAAAAGTGGTTGGTTATCAGGATGCAAGTCATCAGAAGATTGGCGATCAAGGCATTTTGGTTAATAGCTAAGTATTGATGATCAATGGTTTGAGGTGCGAGTGAGGGTAGTCTGGCGCTTTGCTCGCTTTTTGTGTGCGAAAAATTGAGTGGAATAGCGTTAGAAAACTATGGAAAATTTGCCTTTAAGCTTAGTTCTTATTAGTTCTATCATCAAGATCCTTATCATTGTGCATATGCTGCTGATTGGTGTGATGGGGATGATCTGGGCGGAACGCAGAGTCAGCGCTTGGATTCAAGATCGCTATGGGCCAAATCGTGTAGGACCACAGGGACTCCTGCAACCAATTGCTGATGGAATAAAATTTTTACTCAAAGAGGATCTTATACCGGAGCATGTTGACAAAGTTGTTTATATCNTTGCGCCGGCTATTATTTTGATCCCAGCTTTAATTACCTGCGCAGTTGTTCCTTTCGGNAGTGAAATTCCAGTGTCATGGGATGGTCAAGAATACAGAATTCCGCTTCAGATTGCTGACATTGATATCGGGATACTTTACATTTTGGCTATTACATCACTTGGAGTCTATGGAGTAGTACTTGGTGCATGGGCTTCTAACAATAAATATTCGTTTCTTGGCGGACTACGGGCGTCCGCTCAGATGNTTAGCTACGAATTGCCGCTTGGGCTTTCAATTGTTGGTGTGTTGATGCTGAGTGAGTCGCTGAGACTAAGAGAGATTGTCTTGGCACAATCCAGCTTCCTTCACTGGAATTTCTTGACACATTTTCCCTCCTTTCTAGTTTTTATCATTGCTGTATTTGCAGAAACGAACCGCTTGCCTTTTGATCTCGCTGAAGCAGAGCAAGAACTTGTTGGCGGCTACCATACGGAATATAGTAGCATGAAGTTTGCCATGTATTTCATGGCNGAATATATGCACATGATAGTTGGATCAGTGGTAGTGGTTGTCCTTTTCTTGGGCGGATGGTATTTCCCAGGNTTAGAAAAANTAGTTGATTCNGGAACNCTTGTCGGCGGGTTGCTTTCGTTTATTATTGTATTTGTTAAAACATCATTTTTCCTTTTCTTCTTTATTTGGGTTCGTTGGTCANTGCCCCGTTTTCGCTATGATCAACTGATGAACCTCGGTTGGAAGGTNTTGTTGCCGATTGCATTAACTTCGATCGTGGTAACAGCTGTTGTGTGGGTAGNTAGTGAATCTAGGTTATGGGTTGGTATCTTCAACGTTATTTCTGCTGTAGTTGTTACTTCGGTTGTCACGACTCTGGTGTCGATGAGAAGCAAGTCTAAGGTTGTTATAGAAGACGATTTAGACATTGTTAGTGGTGANTCTCCAAGTTTTATGACCCGATAAATTNAGGAAAAGTNCTCGTTATGGTGTTATTAGTAATTTTTGGCTTAGTAGCGATTTGTTCCGCAATATGTGTTGTAGCTTTTAAGAATCCGATTCATAGTGCGTTAGCTCTAATTTTGACCTTCTTCTCGCAAGCGGGTTTGTTTATCGCACTTGGCGCCCATTTTGTTGCAGCTGTTCAGGTGATTGTCTATGCAGGTGCGATTATGGTGCTTTTTTTGTTTGTGATCATGCTCCTAAATTTGGGTAGTCTCCAGGATACAGCACGTCAGAATATTAGTGCGATCAAGATCTTTGTGTTGGTGTTAGCCGTTTTACTGGCTATCGAAGGGATTACGGTTGCTCGGTATGTCGATCAAAATGGTGGTGTCATCAAGAAACAAAGTACCGATGTCATTATTCAGAGGTTGAAGGACGATTTCAAGATGAGCGATGAAGACATTAAACATTCNGTTGAAGAACTGTATGGAAAAGGCACCTCAGTATCNAATTTAACCAGTGTTCAAGTAACTGGATTAGTTCATGGTGAAATGGGGAAAACTGAACGAATAGGGACTCTTTTGTTCAGCAAATTTGTTCTTCCTTTTGAAGTGACTTCATTTATACTCATTGCAGCTCTTATTGGTGTTATTNCTATTGTTAACAGAGAACCGCAAGAAGCTGCATGAGATTATGTCCAGTTAAAGAACTAATTAATTAAGATTGTCTTAGGTTATTTAAAGTCAGAATTATGTTACTACAGTACTACATGGTTTTAAGTGCATTGCTTTTCACTATTGGGGTTATAGGTGTCTTGGTTCGTAGGAACGCGATTATTATTTTTATGTGTATTGAGATAATGCTGAATGCTGCCAATTTGTTGTTTGTCGCTTTCTCTCGGGAATTGGGGGATTCTTCTGGGCAGGTTATCGTTTTTTTCGTCATGACGGTTGCTGCTGCTGAAGTGGCCATCGGATTAGCAATCATCGTTAGTGTTTTTAAGAACCATGCGACTGTCAATGTAGATGAAATTAAGTCGATGAAGGGGTAGTTGAAGGGGATTTCATGTCATCAACGATAATTTTACTTCTGATTTCACCGTTGGTTGGCTTTCTCATCAATGGGGTTTTCGGTAAGTTGATAGGGAAAGCAAGTAGTGTGATTGCTTGTGTNGCTATCCTGATATCCTTGGTTTGTTCTNTATTATTGTTTTCTGAAATTAGCAGTAGTANGGCAAATGGAGCCATTTCTTATTCTGATGGTTCTTTGTATGAATGGATTTCTGCTGGTGACCTTTCGGTTGAAATCGGTATTCGTGTTGACTCTTTAACCTTAGTCATGCTGTTGGTAATCACTGGGGTTGGATTTTTGATCCATGTGTATTCGATTGGCTATATGCACGGNGACCCGGGGTACGCACGCTATTTTTCATATCTTAATTTGTTTGTGTTTTCAATGCTTATTCTTGTTTTAGCCAATAACTATGTCATGATGTTTATTGGTTGGGAAGGTGTTGGTCTNTGCTCCTATTTGCTGATTGGTTTTTGGTATGAGAAGAAGTCCGCAACTGATGCCGGTAAGAAAGCCTTTATTGTTAATCGAATTGGTGATTTTGGGTTTTTGCTTGGAATGTTCACGCTTTTTGCCGCCTTTGGTTCCTTTNGATTTGAGAAGATCTTTCACGATGCAGAGATGGGGNATTANGTAAAGATNTTTGGAGAGAATACTCTAAAAATTGCAACGCTACTTCTGTTCGTTGGCGCCATCGGGAAATCAGCGCAAATCCCACTCTATGTTTGGCTGCCTGATGCGATGGAAGGGCCAACACCTGTTAGCGCATTGATCCATGCTGCTACAATGGTTACTGCTGGAGTTTATATGATTGCTCGATCCTCAGTTTTGTTCACTCTCGCCGAAACTGGGGTTTACGTCGCTTGGATAGGGGTTTTAACTGCGTTATTGGCAGCCACGATGGCAATAACAGCAAACGACATCAAGCGGGTGTTGGCCTACTCCACGGTAAGTCAATTGGGTTATATGATGGTTGGAGTAGGTGTTGGAGCTTATGTTTCAGGCATTTTTCATTTGGTGACTCATGCTTTTTTTAAAGGGTTAATGTTTTTGGCTGCGGGAAGNGTGATGCATGCAATGTCAAATGAATTGGATATGCGGAAAATGGGAGGGTTAAAGTCGAAGTTGCCNGTTACNTACTGGACGTTTTTGGCTGGAGCATTGGCGATTGCTGGCGTTCCGGGATTAAGTGGGTTCTGGAGTAAAGATGAGATTCTACATTCGGCTTGGGATNGTGGGCATCATGCGGTTTTCTTCCTCGGGTTGGTGACAGCAGCACTGACAGCTTTTTACATGTTTCGGTTAATCTTCGTGACTTTTCATGGACAGTCTCGCGTGGATCCGCATGTCGAGTCACATCTGCACGAATCGCCTCCTGTTATGTGGGTACCATTNGTAGCGTTGGCTGTTCCGTCTTTGTTTATTGGCTTAGTTTTAGGTTGGGGTGGGCATGACAGTGCCTTCCATCATTTTCTGGGTGATGTGTTTTATGCCACGGGGCATCAAGAACAACCCAGTTCATCCCTNCCATTCATGTTGATTTCAACNATTGTCGCTTTTTTTGGGATTATATCGGCTTATATTCTTTACAGTAAGGATTCACCAAAAGACGAGCCTGAGAATTTCACGATGGAATTGTTAACCAACAAGTATTATATCGACGAAATATATGACGCTGTCGTTGTTAAACCCATAAAAGGTATATCGCAATATGGACTGTGGAGAATCGTGGATGTGGTTATCATCGACTTCCTTTGTGTGGGAGGCGTTTCACTTTTAACACGNGGTATAGGTGGATNACTAAGATATATTCAAACTGGAATCGTCCAGTCTTATATATTGTCAATGGTTATTGGTATTGTGTTGTTCTTAGGCTATTATTTATTCGTGAGGTAATTTTTGTTACTTTCAATTATTATTTTCCTTCCATTATTAGNAGCGGTTCTGGTTGCNATNGCCAAGTTTCTGAANGTGGGAGATTCGGTCCTGAAAGGGATTGCTTTTCTGGCNGCACTCCTCACTTTCGNCATTTCGGTCNCACTTTATTTAAACTTCGANCTGGCTTCTGAGAACGAAGGAATGAAGTATTATGTCGATATTCAGTGGATTGAAGGGTTGGGAATTAATTACCAAATTGGAATCGATGGCATCTCACTTTGGATAGTCTTATTGACGACTTTTCTAACACCGATTTGTATTTTGGCGTCATGGAACTCAGTGGAAAAAAGTATATCAGGGTTTATGATAGCGCTTTTGGTACTTGAAACTGCCATGATTGGTGTTTTTTGTGCGTTGGATATGTTCCTGTTTTTTGTGTTTTGGGAATCCATCTTGATACCAATGTATTTCCTAATCGGTATTTGGGGGGGGAGAAGGCGNATTTACGCCACAATNAAGTTCGTGNTGTANACGATGGTGGGNAGTGNGTTGATGNTNGTTGGAATTNTGTACCTCTATTTTCANAATAATAATAGTTTNGATTTANTNCAACTTTATGGGNTNNCCNGTTCTATTGCNCCAGAAAAGCAAAAATTACTTTTTCTGGCGTTTTTTATTGCTTTTGCTATTAAAGTACCACTGTTTCCTTTCCATACTTGGCTTCCTGACGCACATGTTGAGGCACCAACCGCGGGTAGTGTGATTCTGGCTGGAGTTTTGCTGAAAATGGGNACCTATGGTATTGTCCGGTTTTGTTTGCCGTTATTCCCGGTAGGTGTTGTTGCTTATACGCCTTTGATTGTAACGCTATCGGTAATTGGTATTGTTTATGGTGCTTTGGTGGCGATGGTTCAGCCGGATCTAAAAAAGCTGGTTGCTTATTCCAGTGTTAGCCACTTGGGGTTTGTCGTATTGGGGCTTTTTNCACTTAATGATCAAGGTGTACAGGGNGCAATTTTACAAATGGTGAACCATGGTCTNAGTACTGGTGCGTTGTTCTTGATCGTTGGTATGATTTACGAGCGACGTCATACACGGATGATTTCAGATTTTGGCGGCTTATCCAAGTCGATGCCGNTNTTCNCTGTTTTTTTTATGATTGTTACTCTTTCCTCCATCGGATTACCAGGATTGAATGGTTTTGTAGGTGAGTTCATGATTCTTCTTGGTAGTTTCGTTTCAGGTAAATTCTCAAGAATCTATGTGGTGATTGCGACTTCAGGTGTTGTCTTTNCAGCGGTATATATGCTNTGGATGTTTCAGCGAGTGATGTTTGGCAAACTTGATAATCCAAAGAATCAGGAATTGAAGGANCTGAGTATACGGGAAATAGCTGTGNTGGTTCCTATAATTGTCTTCATCATTTGGATTGGTGTGTATCCTAAACCCTTTTTAAGCAAAATAGAGAAATCAGTTAATAGTATTGTTATTTTGAATACGGAAGATTCATCTAAGAGTACAGTGGGTATGGTTAGAACTTCTGCCAACTTGAAGATGATAGATTTGGATTCNCNTNAATAATTNAGAAGAAGTGTNGATGAAATTATTCTCGATTAGACCTAAAGTCATTGTTTTTGTTATCGGTATTTTATTGGTTTGTTCCTTCTTCACTTATTCGGCTGAAGAGGCAGGTGAGGGGAACCTTTCTCAAGATGGGCACGGAACTGAGCACTCCGCTTCGAATGAGGAGCATCATGATCAAAGTCATGGAGGGCATCATGGTGTTGGTGGTGCTTCATTGCCTTTGTGGACAGTTATTCCTTTTGTTGGAATTTTGCTTTCGATTGCAATTGCTCCACTAGTGGCTGAACACTTCTGGCATCATCACTACGGTAAAGTCTCTTTGGTTTGGGCGTTGATTTTCGGTATTCCTTATTTAGCTGCCTTTAGAGGGGATGGATTTTACGATATTTTGCATATCTATCTATTAGATTACATTCCGTTTATTGTTCTTTTGTGGGGGCTTTATACTATTGCTGGTGGGATTCTTGTTCGAGGAACACTACGGGGAACACCAACTGTTAATACTTTAATTTTGCTTATTGGAACGGCAATTGCCTCTTGGGTTGGTACTACTGGTGCATCGATGTTGCTGATCCGCCCAATGATTCGCGCTAATGCGTATCGGCAAAAAAAAGTGCATCTGATCGTTTTCTTCATTTTTCTGGTTAGTAATATTGGTGGATCATTGACGCCGCTCGGAGATCCTCCATTATTCCTTGGTTTCCTACATGGTGTTCCTTTCTTCTGGACACTGACTATTCTGCCGCATATGGTAGTAGTCAGCGTATTAATACTGTTTATATTCTTTTGCTTTGATTCCCTAATGTTTAAACGAGAAGGTGGACAGGTTCCTGATGATGGAACAGGTGAAGCTTTGCGCGTGGATGGGGCCTTCAACCTAATTTTCCTCCTAGGCGTAATGGGTGCGGTTTTGATGAGTGGGATGTGGAAACCCAACAAGGATTTCAGCGTTTTTGGCGTTCACCTTCCATTGCAGAATCTGGCTCGTGAAGTGATAATCATTTTCTGTGGTTTGCTTTCATTGAAATTTACCCCTATTTCTGGTGAGCTACGTCAAACAAATGGCTTTACATGGTTTCCTATTGAAGAGGTTGGTAAACTTTTTGCCGGTATTTTTATAACAATTATCCCTGCCCTGAAGATTCTGCAGGCAGGTGCTGATGGGGCTTTAAGCAGTCTGGTAGCCGTGGTTGAGCAACCAGTACACTATTTTTGGATTACTGGAGGGCTCTCAAGTTTTCTAGATAACGCACCCACCTATCTCACATTTTTCAATACTGCACTTGGTAAACTTCACATGAACGAAGATATGTTGCCTGAAATTCTTGCTTCAGGTTTCGATCTATCCAAAGATCCAAAGTATCAGACTTTTGTTGACTATCTTGCTGCTATATCATGTGGTGCTGTTTTTATGGGAGCAAACACCTACATCGGTAACGCCCCCAACTTTATGGTTAAGGCTATCGCCGAGAGTCAGGATATTCGTATGCCAAGTTTCTTCGGTTATATGCTATGGTCCGGTTTAATTTTAGTCCCGCTTTTCCTGATTGTTACAGTATTGTTCTTCTAGTCATAGATTGTGATACGAGTGGAATGTAACGGAGTTTATAGATGGAAATAAATTGGCTGTTGTTAATGCCATATCTAGTTATCATTGTAACCTTCATCGTTGTTTTGATGTGTGATATGATTGACGGCTTATCGAAACGAGGATTGGCATGGTTGACAATCCTTGGCTCTTTGGTTGCCTTTATCGTATCGGTTAACATGCTAACTGATGGGGGATTGGTTCCAACCACTGAGTTTTCCGGTATGCTAAGGATTGATCAGTATTCTGTGTTTTTTAACCTGATCTTTTTTGTCTCGTTGATTTTGGTATCGCTCATATCTATCAGTTACCTTGGAAGCCAAGATCCGCGTCAGGGACAATACTATTTGCTGATGCTTCTCTCAACTTTTGGCATGATGTTGATGGCAGGGGCTAATGATCTCGTCATGGTTTTCTTGGGTTTAGAATTGATGTCATTACCCCTTTATGTGTTGGCAGGTTATTTCCGAACTAATTCCTACTCAAGCGAAGCTGGGATGAAGTATTTGCTTCTGGGAGCTTTCTCGAGTTGCTTTTTTCTGTATGGTATTGCCTTGATTTATGGAGGGACTGGAACTACTGAGTTAACAAAAATTGCCTCCAGTCAGTTAACAAACAATATGCTGGTTATTGTAGGTATGTTTTTGCTTATTGTTGGTTTTGGGTTCAAGGTTGGTCTGGTTCCGTTTCATCAATGGGCACCAGATGTCTATGATGGCGCACCTACTTCAGTGACTGCATTTATTGCTGCTGGCCCTAAAGCCGCTGGATTTTCTGCTTTCTTTCGAGTTTTTATTGAATCGTTTGGCAGCTTGGAGGATGAGTGGATTCTCGCAATTACTATCTTGGCTGCTTTAACGATGACGTTTGGGAATTTAGCTGCCATTGCACAGCGTAATATCAAGCGCATGCTTGCCTATTCTAGCATTGCTCATGCTGGTTATGTTCTGGTGGCTTTGGCTGCAGCCAGCCAGGATGGAACTTCAAGTGCAATGCTTTATCTATTGGTGTATTGCGTTATGAATGTGGGAGCTTTCGGGGCGATTATCTTGGCCAGAACTGATGATGGGGATACCCTTGAAATTGCTGATTATGCTGGGCTTGGTTTCCAAAAACCGGTTCTTGCGGTATTTATATCNGTGATGATGTTTTCATTAGCTGGTTTCCCCCCAACTGCAGGTTTTATAGGTAAGTTNTANGTCTTTCGGTCAGCTGTCGAATCNGGTAGGATTTGGCTGGTGATCNTCGCTGCCATCAATACCGCTATATCAGCCTATTACTATTTGCGAGTTGTGGTGACTTTATATATGAAAGAACGAAGAGTTGAATTAAAAGTGCTTCCATATTCTGGTTACCTTGTTATTGCTTTGATAGTTGCTACGGCAGGTGTTTTACTAGTTGGGATATTACCTTCGCAGATTTTGAATCCGGTACAAGAGGCAATCAAAAGTAGTGTGATGCTGTCAGTGATGAAGTGACAATGGATACGAGACCTCCCGGCAGAAATCAAGAATTGGCGGTTAAAGAGAAGCATCGCTATTCGATTGTTGCGCGTCAGTCTGCACTGGCTAGCGTTGGGGATCTGAGCGCAATTGGGTTGACGCTTGTGCTAGCAATCGTGATAGGGACATTTGCCGGAAAGTGGCTTGGCGGTAAGTTTGGTAATCAGCAACTTGGATTAATAATTGGTTTTTTGTTTGGTACGGCAGCAGGGTTTATCCAGATGTACAAGTCTATTTCCCGTTGGAATCAAAATGTTGAACGGCGAAAAGAGTTTGAACAAAAAGACAGAATCAATTCGGATTAAAAAAATGATCCTATATGTCCAAGCAGTCTTCTTTTGAGGTTGACGGTCGGTTTCTCAGGCAGATATACTATCTGTCTGTGATTTTGACGATAGTCTTGTCCGTTCTGTTTGGAATAGTTTATGGCTTTCCTACTGCACTTAGCTTTGTGGTCGGGAGCTTTTTCAGTTTAGGGGCAATCTTCACACTAGAATTGGTTGTGCGCCTTATGGTAAGGCCTGGAAGTTCTGCTAGGACGAAAAGATGGCTCGGCTTAATTGCGTTGGGGAAATATTCGTTTATTGCCATTGGGTTTTATGCCCTGATGAAGGCTAAGTGGCTTAATATTTACTCATTGGCTATAGGTGTTGGGCTGGTTCAGTTAGTTATTATCCTCAAAGCGATTAAGTTGATGGTGTTGATTTTACTACGCAATAGTACAAGCAAAAACAGTTGATGAAAATAAAAAAGAATTCTTATATATCATTACTACTGGTTGTTTCCCTTTTTTTTGTAGTTGTAGTTCATCCTGTGTCTGCTTCGGAAGATTCGCATCGTACTTGGTTAAAGCCCATTTCAGATCTTCCTTTACTCAAAGATCTTCAATCCAATGCTTGGCACCAACCGGACTTGATTTCCAATACATATTTCGTCGTTCTGATTCTTGTCGTGCTTTTCAGTTTGACGACGCGAAATCTGAAACGCCTACCCGATAGTAAGAGGCAAACACTTCTTGAGCTCTTCACAGGTGGTATAATTGATTTCTTCGGGGATATTCTGGGCGATCATGGCAAAAAATATGTATGGTTTCCTGGCTCGTTTTTTATTTTTATTCTATTTTTGAATTATCTCGGTCTGATTCCTGGCTTACAATCCCCAACGGCTGATTTAAACACAACCCTTGCTTTGGGCATCACAGCCCTGGTTGGTGTTCATGTTATTGCAATTAAAGAGAATGGGGTTGGAGGTTACTTGAAACACTTTATAGGGGATCCTTGGTGGTTGGGGCCGTTGATGTTCCCTTTACATATTGTGGGGGAATTAGCACGTGCTGGGTCGCTTGCAATCCGACTCTTTGGTAACATTTTTGGAGAGGAAACGGTTATTTTTCAATTAACAGTGTTAGCTCCAGTATTAGGTCTTGCAGTTTTCGGAATTGGGTTTCCATTTCAAATTCCAATGTTGTTCTTTGGATTGTTTGGTGGCTTTCTTCAGGCCTTCGTTTTTTCTCTTTTAACATCGATTTACATTGTTACGTTTTTAGAGCACGGTGATGATCATGGTGCTGAAGCACACCACTAAGCTGTGGTTTGTGCCAATATTTTTACTGTTTAAAACACAATTTACTAGGAGGGAATATTTATGATTTATCTTGCGGTGTTGGCTTTTGGTGTTACGCTTGGTTTGCCGATTGCGGTGATTTTTGCTTCGACCGCACAGGGTAAAGCAACGAGCACGGCTCTTGAAGGGATCGCTAGACAGCCGGAAGCAACCGGTCAAATTCAAACAGCTATGATTATTGGTTTGGCGCTAATAGAATCACTAGTCATTTACTCGTTATTGATGTTCTTTTTGTTGATGGGTAAGCTCCCTGCAACTGTTAGTGAAGTGGAAACGCTGATTAAAGCTGGAGCTACAGTGCAAACACCTGATACACAATAACGTTAGGACTGGGAATTAGGTGACAAAACTAGAATCTAGGAAATTAAGGGGCGTGTAGTATACGTTCATTATTGCATATGAAGATATATTTGAGTTTAACATCTGTTTTATGTATAGCAATTTTGGTGCTTACGCCGATTATGGCGTTTACCGCGGATGAAACTGATCATGGCAGTTCAGATCATACCAATGGTGGCCTTTTGGAAGCGATGGGATTGAATCTGAAGCTGATTATTACTCAAGTGTTTGGGGTCCTCATTGTCTTGCTTGTTCTTAACAAATTTGTTTTCGGAAAAGTTGGCGGGATATTGGCTGATCGACAGGATGAAGTTGTTTCACGGATGAACAAACTTGAGAGTGACCAAGCGGAACTTGATCGTTTAACAACTGAAACAACACAGCGACTCAACCAGATAGAAGCCGAAGCACAACAGAAAATTCGATCTGCTATAGATCAGGGTAATGAAGAGCGTCAGCAGATACTGGAAGTCGCTCGGCAAGATGCTGCAAATCAGGTTGATCAGGCCCGTGTTGAAATTCA
Organism: Candidatus Poribacteria bacterium; assembly: GCA_002729415.1. Lineage (GTDB taxonomy): Bacteria > Poribacteria > WGA-4E > WGA-4E > UBA9662 > UBA9662. The sequence continues at coordinate 33,806 of PBXZ01000071.1, forward strand.
GCGTGAGAAAGAAGAAGCAATTCTGGAGCTACGCAGTGTTGTATCTGAGATTGCGATTGATGCTGCCAGCAAAATTATTGATCAGCAACTGGATACTGAGACACATCGGCATATTGTTGATGAATATATTGGGCAACTTTCATCGGATGGTTTAGTTTAGGTAAAGATAGGTATCAATTACATAGTCAAAGGAAACTAGATGCGGGATATTCGGGTAGCCAAACGTTACGCCGACGCCATCTATAGCGCTGCAGTTGAAGCTGAGGTTTTAGATAACGTAATTGAAGATGTTATCAGTTTGCTGGGTTTGATTAGAGACTCTGATGAATTCAATGCTTTCTTACACGATTTATTGATTGTACCTGAGAGCAAACAGTCAATTCTGCAGGAATTATTCGGTAATCAACTTGACCCACTTGTGCTAAATTNCTTATTTCTTCTGGTCTTGAAAAAACGCGAACGGTCGACCGAAGATATTTTGTTAGCGTTCACACAACTTGTGGATGAACAAGCTGGGAGGTTGGTTGCAGATGTTACTTCTGCAATTGAGTTAACGAGTAAACAGCAAGATGCATTGGTTGAGAAACTTAGTGGTTATTCAGGGAAACAGGTTAGATTAAGTATGCGAGTTGATTCATCAATCAAAGGGGGATTTATTGCTAAGTTGGGAGACACCGTTTTTGATGGGAGTGTGGCAACGCAATTGCAACGGTTGAAAAGACAATTGGCGAGAGGATAAGAAACTTTATGGCAAAAGATGTTAGACCTGATGAGATCTCAAGTATCCTAAAGCAACAACTTCTACAATACAGCCGTGATGTAGACGTTTATGATATGGGAACGGTACTGCAAGTTGGAGATGGGATTGCAAGAGTACATGGATTAGCAAATGCTATGGCAGGTGAGCGCATAGAGTTCCCGAATGATGTTTTTGGTATGGTTTTCAATCTGGAAGAGGATAACGTTGGTTGTGTCCTTTTTGGAGAGGACAAGCTTATCCATGAAGGAGATACTGTTAAGCGAACTAATTCTCTTTTAGAAGTTCCTGTCGGAGAGGAGTTACTTGGACGAGTTGTTAACGCACTTGGTGAACCTCTTGATGGAAAAGGGCCAATTGAGACTTCCCAGACTCTCCCTGTTGAACGAAAAGGTTTGGGGATTGTTCAGCGGCAACCTGTGTCTGAACCCTTATTTACTGGTATAAAAGCAATCGACAGTATGATACCGGTTGGGCGAGGGCAACGGGAGCTGATTATTGGTGACCGGCAGACGGGGAAAACGGCCATTGCCATTGACACTATTATCAATCAGAAGGATTCTGGGGTGAAGTGTATTTATGTTGCTGTGGGACAGAAGGGGTCAACGGTTGCCCAGATTGTTAATACTCTTGAAGATCATGGCGCTTTAGAATATACAATTGTTGTCTCTGCAACGGCAAGTGATGCTTCGCCGCTTCAATATCTTGCACCTTATACAGGGACATCGATGGGGGAATATTTTCGTGATCAAGGTGGACACGCATTAATCATTTACGATGATCTCACCAAGCATGCTTGGGCTTATCGGCAAATGTCTTTGTTGTTACGCCGGCCACCGGGGCGTGAGGCTTATCCAGGTGATGTTTTTTATCTGCATTCTCGCTTGCTTGAGAGAGCGGCGAAGTTAAGTGATAAGTTGGGTGCAGGATCGTTGACAGCACTTCCGATTATCGAAATTCACGAAGGCGATTTAACAACTTATATACCAACGAATGTTATTTCAATTACGGATGGCCAGATATACCTGACGGCAGATCTGTTTAATGCTGGAATCCGCCCTGCAATTAATGCGGGTGTTTCCGTCTCACGCGTGGGAGGGGATGCGCAGATCAAAGCGATGAAAGCAGATGAAGTGGCTAAAACTATGCGGCTGGATTTAGCGCGTTACCGTGATGTGGCGGCGTTTGCCCAGTTTGGTTCTGACCTTGATGCCTCAACGCAACAACAACTTCGTCGTGGGGATCGCTTAGTTGAGCTGTTAAAGCAGTCGCAATACGAACCAATGCCGGTGGAAAGGCAGATTGCATCGATTTTCTGTGGCTCCAACGGATACCTAGATGATCTGGATCTCCATGATCTGGCGCGATTCGAATCAGAGTTCTTGGTCTACATGGATCAAAATTATAACGATGTATTGGAAGAGATTGCTGAAACTGGCGATTTAAGTGATGAGTTGGTTGAACGATTACACACAGCCGCAAAAAATTTCAAAAATATCTTTGACACAACTGAGTCCGACGCGTAAATTGGAAATTAATGGCTACACTTCGGGAAATTAGACGTCGGATTGCTAGTGTTACCAAAATTTCGCAGGTAACTGATGCCATGCGAATGGTTGCTATCGCCAAGCTCAGGCGTGCGCAGGAAGCTATTGAGGCAAATAGACCATATGCGGAGAAGTTTGACCTGTTGCTTGGTCATTTACTTGCTCAAATGGATATGGATGAGGCCACTCATCCGTTTCTTGTCTCCCATGAAATGAAATCTGTTTGTCTGGTTGTTGTTTCCAGCGATCGCGGACTCTGTGGAGGGTTCAACACCAGCATTGTCAAAGCCTCGAATGAACGAATTGGTTTCTACAAAAATCAGGGGTTTGATGTCAGCTTAGTTTGTGTTGGTCGTCGCGTAGCCGATTCTTTTAGAAAGCGTGAACATAGGGTAGTTGCTGAATATTTGAATGCATTTCAGACTTTACGTTTTGAGACAGCTATTGATATTGTTAGCAAGTTTGATGAGCTTTATCTTGAAAAAAAAGTTGATAAAGTTGAGGTGATTTATAACAATTTTAGATCTGCAATCACACAAAATGTGTTAGTTGAGCAGTTGTTGCCGCTTACCCCTAATCCTCCCACTGGTGACGACCTTTTTTTGGATTACCTTTACGAACCTACGCAGTCCGAGATTTTTGAACGGGTTTTATCGAAACATCTAAACATTCAAACTTGGAAGGTTTTGCTGGATTCTCATGCTGCGGAACACGCAGCACGGATGACTGCAATGGAAAACGCTACAAGTAATGCCAAAGAGATTATTGATGAGCTTATACTGCAACGTAATCGCGCACGTCAGGCCATAATCACAAAAGAAATTTCAGAAATCGTGGGTGGTGCAGAAGCACTAGGTTAATTTGAAAGGATAGATTATGAATCAGGGAAAAGTTTTAGAGGTTGTTGGTGCACGAGTAGATTTGGATTTTTCCGGTGGCGAATTGCCAGACATCTTAAATGCCGTTGAGGTTGAACGTGCAGATGGATCAAAACTTGTTCTCGAAATACAACAACATTTAGGGGAAAATCGTCTGCGTTGTATATCGATGGATACAACAGATGGTCTTGTACGAGGCGCGATGGCTACTGATACAGGCCAACCCATTACCGTTCCTGTTGGAGAAGCATCTCTGGGCCGCGTTATTAATGTGATAGGTGATCCTATTGATGAGGCAGGACCAATTGAGGCTGAAAAGCGCTATCCTATTCACCAGCATCCACCAGAGCACACAAAACTAAGTACTGTTGCAGAAATGCTTGAGACAGGGATCAAGGTTATTGATCTTATTCAACCGGTGGCCAAAGGCGGGAAAGTTGGTTTATTTGGTGGTGCGGGAGTTGGCAAGACGGTTCTAATTGCTGAGTTGATTAACAACATTGCAACACAGCATGGTGGTTATTCTGTTTTTTGTGGTGTGGGTGAGAGAACCCGTGAAGGAAATGGGTTTTGGATTGAACTGGATGAGTATGGTGTTCTCGATAAAACAGCGCTCGTTTTTGGACAAATGAACGAACCGCCTGGAGCACGTCTGAGAGTTGGGCTGGCCGGGTTGGCTATTGCAGAGTATTTTCGTGATGAACAAAATCAAGACGTGTTGATATTTATTGATAATGTCTTTCGTTTTACCTTGGCAGGGGCAGAGGTGTCTGCTTTGATGGGTCGGATGCCTTCGGCTGTCGGCTATCAGCCGACGCTCGCTACCGAGATGGGGGAGATGCAAGAGCGTATTACTTCAACTGAGGACGGATCTATCACCTCATTCCAAGCTGTTTACGTTCCCGCTGATGATTATACAGATCCGGCTGTTATTACTGTTTTCGGTCATCTGGACGCGGCTACTCGATTAGAGAGATCTATCGTTGAAAAAGGGCGTTATCCTGCGGTTGATCCACTGACATCAACTTCGAGAATCCTTGATCCTGCAGTTATCGGTGAAGAGCATTATCAAACTGCTCGTGCTGTTCAGGTGACGCTTCAGGAATATGAGGATCTCAAAGATATTATTGCCATTCTCGGTGTAGACGAATTGACAGATGAGCAGAAAGTTGTTGTTTCGCGTGCGAGAAGAATCGAAATGTTTCTGTCGCAACCAATGTTTGTTGCTGCACGATTTACCAACACGCCAGGTAAGTATGTGAAAATTGAGGACACGATTAAAGGATGTCGAATGATTCTTGACGGGGAATGTGACGATTTATCTGAGCAATCTTTATACATGATTGGCCCGATAGAAGAAGCATTTGAAAAAGATGAAGGATCGGAGCAAGCAGCTTAGTGTCTTATGTTAGATCGACAATTTAGTGTTGAAATACGAACTCCCGAAAAACTGGTTTATCAAGGAGAAGTTAAGAGTATCCGTGCTTCAGGTACGAACGGTCCTTTTCAGGTTCTAACCGGTCATATTCCTTTTTTGACGACGATTGAATCTGGGGAGCTGATTGTAGAAGACCATCATGGGATTCGTTCAATGGCGACTAGTAATGGGGTTTTCGAAGTCTTGCGAGATGGGGTTACTGTACTTGTTGAATCAGCTGAATGGTCTGATGAAATTGATACTCTGCGGGCCGAAGAAGCTTTACAGCATGCGAGAGAACAGTTAAAATCCCAACTTCCTGACATGGACTATATTCTTGCGGAGCTTGCTTTAGCCCGTGCTGTTGCTCGTTTGAAAGTTGCAAAGTCTTCTCGGTAACGTCTGGTTAATTTATTAAAAGGGGGGACAGCTGAGAGGTTTTTTTCAGTTGTCCCCCTTTTAACGTCAAAGTGTTCAGATTGGATCTCAAAAAAATAACCTACCAACTTCAGGCCAAAGATACAACGCTCTGGTCCGAAAATCCTGATGTACAGACAAAGATTCGCAATCGGCTTGGTTGGTTAGATTGTGTTGACCTGATGGGGACCTTTCTACCTGAGATTGAAGATTTTGTTGCGTCTATCAGGTCAGATTTTGATCGCATTATTTTGCTAGGGATGGGAGGCAGTAGCCTTGCCCCTGAGGTGTTTGCAACCATCTTTGGCATAGTGCCAGGTTATCCAGACTTGACAGTAGTTGATACAACAGATCCTGTTGCGATTCTGAAGATTGACCGAGAATTCGATTTAGCCAAAACACTCTTTATTGTTTCAACCAAGTCTGGTAGTACTATTGAAACTCTTAGTCTCTTCCAGTATTTCTATCACCGGTTGGATAAGAAAGGTGGTAATTTTATTGCCATTACTGATCCAGCTTCAAACTTGGAAGAAATTGCAGATGAGTACTGTTTCCGTAAGACGTTTCTAAATCCGACCGATATTGGAGGGAGGTATTCTGCCCTGTCTTATTTTGGCCTTGTACCTGCTGGATTAATTGGTGTTGATCTGCATCAACTGTGGAATTATGCGAAGCAGGTTGATGTCGATGGAGCAGTGAGGTTTGGAGAGCAGCTCGCAACATATGCTCTTACTGGTTATGATAAACTGACTCTTCTTGTTTCATCCAAGCTTTCTGCATTAGGTTACTGGATTGAACAGTTGATCGCTGAAAGTCTTGGCAAGCAAGGTAAAGGGATTGTACCGATTGAAGGAGAGAGAATTACCGAGCCCTCGTATTATAATAAGCAAGATAGGGTTTTTGTTTATATCCGTTTCGATGATGAATTAGATAATCAAGTCAGAAATATCGAAAAATCCGGTTTATCGGTTATTAAAATTGAATTGAATGATATCTATTATCTGGGTCGTGAATTCTTCCGCTGGGAAATTGCAACAGCGATATCTGGAGCTATGATGCGACTCAATCCGTTTGATGAACCCAATGTTACTGAGAGCAAGCTTATGACTGGAGAGTTCCTTGCTGACTTTCCTAAAGATGGGAAATTACCTGAAGAAACACTTGCATTTGAAACAGAACAGATTAAAATCTATATTAATCCTTCTTGTTCAGAAACTGCGGCAGGTTCAATGAGCGGATGGGTTGAAAAATTTCTAGGCCAGGCAAAACTCGGAATTGATTACATTGCCGTACTCGCTTATATCCCAGAGGTCAAAGGAATACTTCAGTCTATTCAAATGGCTGTTCGCGATCGTTTCAAAATTGCGACAACTGTCGGTTATGGTCCACGTTATCTGCACTCAACAGGGCAACTTCATAAGGGTGGATTAAACAATGGGGTCTTTTTGATGGTTACAGTTGATGATTTAGAAGACATAGAGATTCCATGCGTGTCTTATAGCTTCAGCAAATTGAAAATGGCGCAGGCATTTGGGGACTTACGCGCGTTATGCCGTAAAGATCGGCGTGTTGCTAGAGTCCACATTTCTGGTGATCTGAGTCAAGGGTTAGAAAAATTAAAGGGGATGATTGAAACATGAAAAAAGGAATTTGTCTAGGGACTCTACCTGGTGATTCGGTTGAAGATAGGTTTAAACTGGGAAAGGATGCTGGATTTGATGGTATTGAAATCGGCACGCTTGAGAATGATGGTGATCGACAGAACTATAAGATGATTTCAAATCAGGTTGGTATTGATTTGTTTAGCGTGATGAACGCTAAACACTGGAGTTTGCCACTCTCTCACCCCGATCAGGAAGTTCGTACTGNTTCNGCTCAAGGAGTGATTGATTCTATTGAAACAGCNGCTGTNATTGGTGCTAGTACAGTCTTACTGGTTCCTGCCGTTGTGAACCCTGAAATATCATACGAGGACGCTTATAGTAGATCTCAGGCAGAAATTAAAAATCTAATACCTGTTTCTGAAGAGAAAAATGTAAAGATCTCAATTGAGAATGTGTGGAACAAGTTTTTGCTGAGTCCTATTGAATTTGTCAACTATATCGACGAATTTGAAAGTGANTGTATTGGTGCCTACTTCGATGTTGGTAATATTTTGTTATATGGTTACCCTCAACATTGGATCCGTTCAATTGGCAATCGCATGGATAAGGTTCATATTAAAGGGTTTAATACCAATGGGTTTCGTTGGACGGGATTAATCGAAGATTGTTCAATCGATTGGAATTCAGTTATGGCGGCGCTTTCTGATATCAGTTATGATGGGTACATTACTGCTGAATTGGGTGTGGATCAAAATGATCCNATTGGGGGCACACATAAAATTAGTCAAGACATGGATCNGATCATCGCTGGAGAAGTTTAGCAAAAATGATAAAGGAATCACGTTTACAGGAGATACTTGGCAGGTTTNGTGATAGTAANATTTTGGTTATTGGTGATTTTTATCTAGATGCGTATTGGATGATCGATAAAACACNTTCGACTCTTTCGCTTGAAACNCCTTGGCATACTTCACCTGTTGTGGATCAACACTATAGCCCAGGAGCCGCGGGGACAGTTACCAACAACTTGAATGCNTTGGAGGTTGGTTCAGTTTACGTGGTTGGTGTAATCGGCGAAGATGGTTTNGGTACAACATTAGTTAACCGCCTCAATGAAAATGGTTGTATCACTGACTTCATGATTGGTTCCTCTGACCGNGTTACCCCNACTTATCTGAAACCAATCCANCGCGGTTATGAAAATGTGGCGGTTGAATCTTCCCGTTTTGACATTGAGAATCTCGTGCCATCATCATGTGATTTGGAAGACCAAGTAATTGAAANCTTAAATGCGTGTGTCCCTTTAGTTGATGGTGTGATTGTTGGAGATCAAATGCCTCATGATAATTNGGGAGTGGTCACTGACCGNGTTCGTGAGGAGATTTGTCGTCTTGCTACGGAACTTCCTGAGAAAGTCTTTTACGCCGATTCACGAACACGGATTGGACAATACAAGAACCTGATTATTAAGCCGAATCGGTTTGAAGCAAAACGAGCCATTGAGCCGGAATGGACTGGCGAGGATGTGGCTGTCGACGAAGTNAAAGANATCGGCAAAACTTTACTTTCACGCACTGGTCAGTCACTTTTCATCACTGTTGGGGATAATGGTATTGTGGTATTTGACAGTGGTAAAATCAGCCACGTACCAGGCATTTCTGTTGAAGGTCAAGTTGACCCTGTTGGCGCAGGTGACAGTGTTTCAGCTGGATTAGTAGCATCACTTTGTTGTGGCGGAAGTTACACCGAAGCTGCATTTATTGGGAATCTTGTGGCTTCAGTCACTGTCACTAAGATTGGTACAACTGGTACTGCCTCGCCTGNCGAGGTAATTNATAGATTCTTGTCATTGTAGAANTGGATCTTTTAACTGCAATTCATCAGCGGCGGAGTCATCGTGGTGACTTTGAGAGTAAGCCAATTTGTCAAGAGCATCTTGACCAGTTGATAGAAGCCGCAAGATGGGCNCCTTCGCCATTTAATGTCCAACCTTGGAAACTGTTGATTGTAGCTGATCCGGAAAGCAAAAGTGTCATTGCGGATCTAACACAATCGGCGATAATCGAACAGTTTAAAGATGCACGTTTCCTTGATGATAATAGCCGTTGGATTAGGTTGTCTGAAGAGGAATGGATGGACGAGAAAGACGGTATTTTACTCTCCGATCATCTGGAATTACCTTCACCTTTTGATCGGGATCCAACTAAGGCGAAGTCGATACTGAAAAATGCGAGATTTCTTAGTTTTTTGGGGTATATAAAAGCAGGNAAAATACCTGCAAAAGAGATTTCAGCTCAGGTTAGGAATTCGCCGNTTCTGATTCTGATTGTAATGGATCACCANCGTCGACCNCCGGGTGATGGTGGTCGACGTTGGATGTGGCTTGGAATGGGAGCTATGATCCAGAACCTTCTGCTTGCGGCGGCGGCATTAGAAATTGGGGTTCAGTTTGTTAGTGCCCCGATTGAACGTGCTGAAGATCGGAAGTCACTGGGCAAAGCTTTTAATATGCCATCGTCTTGCGAAGTGATATCCCTTCTCAGAATCGGGTATGCTAAGCAGATTGATCAGAAATCTATCCGTTTAGATCCTTCCGAATTCGTTTGTTACGAAAGTTTCTGAAAATGACATGAATTCAGGCAAAGTGTATCTCGTTGGTGCTGGTCCAGGTGACCCAAAGCTTATTACATTGAGGGGCATTGAGTGTCTCCAAATAGCGGATGTCGTCATCTATGATCTTCTTGTTAATCAGGTTTTACTGGATTTGTATGCACCGTTGGCCGAAAAGATCTATGGTGGTAAAATGAAAGGGGAGCAAGAGAAACGTCAGGCTGAGATTAATCAGCAAATGATTGATTGTACTAGAGCAGGTCAAACTGTTGTTCGGCTTAAAGGTGGAGATCCTTTTGTTTTTGGTCGTGGTGGCGATGAAGCATTAGTATTGGCTGAAGCAGGGATTGATTTTGAAATTGTTCCCGGCATTACTTCGGCTATTGCTGTACCTGCTTATGCGGGGATTCCACTGACAATGCGAGATTACGCTTCATCCTTTGCTGTAGTCACAGGTCATTCCGCAGCATTGGATTCTACTTCGCCAATTGGCTGGGAAAAAATTGCGATGGGAATTGACACCATTGTAATTCTGATGGGAATTGGCCATTTAGATGAAATCACCCGGAGGTTAATTGAGAATGGCAGATCTCCGCAAACTCCAACAACCCTAGTGCGATATGGAACAACACCGGAACAGGAAACGATTGAAGGTACATTAGCTGACATTACGCAGAAAGCCGAAGGGGCTAATTTTCAATCGCCAGCTGTGATTATTGTGGGGGAAGTTAACCATTTACGAAAACATCTGAAATGGTTTGAGCAGAGGCCTCTGTTTGGCCGAAAGATTCTTGTGACACGTGCCCGCTCACAATCTGCGAGTTTTGTCAGTAANCTTTTATCCAAAGGGGCAATGGTGTTAGCATCTCCGATGATAGAAATAGTTCCAATTGATCAAAATTTAGCATTCGATCAGTCGATAGATGGCCTTTCTGANTATGGCTGGGTTGTTTTTACCAGTACCAATTCAGTCAAAATTTTTTACCGCAAGTTGCGTGANAAAGGGAAAGATTCGCGTTCATTTGGCNGTGTGAAGATCTGTGCTGTTGGGAAGAAAACAACAGAGGCACTTCATCAGGTTGGTATCTTTCCGGACTTTGTACCTTCCGAATCATCGGGGGCTACAATCGCAAAAGAGATTAAGAACATTGCTCACCAAAGGATTCTGGTGCCTCGCTCACGAATCGGTCGTCCGGAATTGTTGGATGGTTTGCGGGAGCGACAAGCTATAGTGGATGATATACCAATTTATGATACGGTCGAAGTAGAGCGTGANGAGCGAAACGAAATGTTGGAAAAGCTGAAAAANGGTGATATTGACATGGTGACTTTTACCAGTTCGTCTACGGCTGAAAATTTTTTTNCCATTTTNNATGAACCGCGTTCAGCAATGAAAAATGTCCGAATTGCAGTTATTGGTCAATCAACGGCTAGGGCTGTTATGANGCACGGTTTAAAATGTGACATTATTGCAGACCAACCCTTGATTGAGAATCTTACTGATAATATTGTTGAATTTTATCGCCTTAATAATTAGGTAGATGGNGAATTTTGGAATGAGTCGTNGTAGAATTAAAATTTTCGTTGCCAGTNGCATACTTNTTTCTTCATTGATATTGTTGGTNTTTGTCGGTGTGAAAAATACTAGTCTACGGCATTTTAGNCCTGAACAATTANTGGCCCAAGCTCAAGAAGTTCATCAAAAAGGAGTCCAAATAGACGGGTTTATTGTGGAAAAATCAACGAGTTGGGATCACAGTAATTTCCAATTGTCTTTTGTTGTTCGTGATGAGGCAGATACCGCNCGTGTTAATGTTGTTTCAGTTGGTAAGCTCAAACCTGATAATTTTAAAGATGGTGGCAATGTTTTTGTTGAAGGGCGATACAATGCGGATGAAAATCTGATTACCGCCTCAAAGATTCAGACAAAATGTGCTTCGAAGTATCAGCAGGCGGGGAGTGCATTGGCAACTCAGAAGAAGTACCAAATAGAAGCGGAAGTGACACGACAGAACTAAATTTACTCGGGAATAAAGAAAATTATGGCATCAGAAATTGGTCAAGCCACAATTTGGCTTTCCGCTTTTTCTGCCTTATGGGCAATTGGCATGCTTGCCATTGGATTGCGAAATCGGAATAATAATGCGATTATCAGTGGGAGAAACGGTGTTGTTGCAACTTTTGTGTTAATTAGTATCGCTGTGGCTGGACTGATTTATGGGTTTCTCACAGATGATTTCTCTATGCGTTATGTCGCGGAGGGATCAAGTTATTATCAGCCGGTACTGTACAAAATTGCTGCCTTGTGGGGCAAAATGTCGGGGTCATTGCTGTTTTGGTTGTGGTTGATAGCACTTTTCGGTACAATCTTCGTTTGGCNCAATCGTCACACGAAAGACTCTCTTGCCGATTATGCTTTAATTCCCATCTCTGTAGTTATGCTTTTCTTTACCATTCTCGTTTCAGGGTTAATTAGAGGGGTTTATAACCCTCTGTCTAGGTTTCCAAATGGAGGTGCTATGCCGGATGGTGCAGGAATGAATCCCCTCCTCCAGACGCCAAGTATGGCCTTTCATCCACCAATACTTTACGTTGGATTTGTNAGTTTAACGATACCTTTTGCGTTTGCCGTTGGGGCATTGATATCTGGCAGGATAAATAATGATTGGATCATTAGGTCTAGAAGATGGACACTTTTCTCTTGGNTNGCATTAACAGTTGGAATTACACTCGGCGGAAATTGGGCATACCGTGAACTTGGCTGGGGAGGTTATTGGGCTTGGGANCCGGTAGAGAATGCATCNCTGATGCCATGGCTTCTTTGCACNGCTTATCTGCATTCAGTTATGATCCAAGAAAAGCGGAACATGCTTAAAGTTTGGAATATAATTCTTATGGTTCTTGCCTTTGAATTTACAATTCTTGGTACATTTATTACGCGNAGCGGAGTTATTACCTCAGTCCATGCCTTTGCTGAAGGAGACATCGGAGTATATTTTCTGAGTTTCATCTTGTTGTCCCTATTTATTATTATTGGTTTAATTGTTTCCCGCTGGGAAAAATTGAAAAGTTTGAATTGGCTTGANTCTTTTTTATCTAAGGAAAGCGTATTTGTTTTGAATAATTGGTTATTGATCGCTCTAACGTTGATAGTTCTATGGGGAACGCTTTGGCCAATAATTTCTGAGGCAGTGACAGGTCAGAAGATCGCGGTACCGGANGAGTTTTTTAACAAAACAGTCATCATTCCCGGATTAATGCTTTTGTTCCTAACAGGAGTTGGGCCTATTATCTCTTGGAGGAAATTGACCTTAAGTAATCTTAAGCGTGTTTTCTCCAAGCCAATTATATTAGCCTTGATTTTGTTAATTCCTACAATCAGTTATTTGTTTTTGAGNGGTAATATTGTTGTGAAGGNTCGATCTGTTTATACTGTACTATGCGTNTTTNTTTCTGTTTTTGTCTTGGTAGCCATTGCGGATGAATTCTATCGGGGTGGTAAGTTGAGATCAAAACGCCATGNAATTAGTTTACTGGGTGGTTTCTTCAGGTTGATTGGACGAAATNAAAGACGTTATGGAGGTTATATCGTTCATGTTGGTATTGTCATTGTTTACATTGGTATTATGGGGTCAAAGGGTTACTTTTTACTCGAATCGAAAAGTGTAACCAATGGACAATCAATTGAGATCGGAAAATATCAATTAACTCTTAAAAGGGGATTTGAAGAGAGTCATCCAAGCTTTGAATTGTCTGGTGCTGAGTTCGATATAAAGAGAAATGGAAAGCACATTAAAACAATGCAACCCGCTCGCGGTTTTTATTTTCAAGCTGGGCAAGGAGAGCAAGATACAATTGAGTCGGCCATTACCCATTTTGGTTTAAGTGATCTTTACATTGCTTTAGGACCGTTGCCGAAGAATGCTAGTGACTATGTATCCAGAGGAGAACCTGTTTCGGTTCAAGTATATCATAATCCGTTGATCAGTCTGGTGTGGGTTGGTGTTGCTATAATGGTTGTTGGGGGAGGAGTGGCTATGTTTGAAAAGCACTATAAATACAACGCAAAGCTGNNAGATGCATAGATTTGGAAATCCTCTCAGTTTCGTGTTGTTATGCGGATTATCTATGCTACCAATCTATGCTGATGAGCGGATCATTGAAGATCCCGTGATTGAATTGTCGGAAAGTGTCTACTGTCCTTGTGGTTGTGTTCGTGAGACAATTCGGGCATGTGTGTGTGNAACTGCACAAGGTATCACGCTAGANTNCCAAACTCGGCTGCAAAGTGGAGAGACTATTGAAGGGATTCGAGAAGATTACTTAGGGAAATATGGAACACAGTTCAATGCCGTGATGCTGGCACAGGGATTCAATGTAGTTGCTTATATTATCCCATTCTTCATTTTGATCGCAGGGCTTGGTATTGTTTCTGTGGTGATCGCTCGTTTAAAACAAAGAGTTAAGGGGCCTGCCAGGGCTACCTTGACCAAAGTGGATCTGTCCAAATTTAATTACCAGCAAGTTGAAGATGAGCTTGAACGTTACAAACGGGATTGATGAGGGTTTAGTTCATAAACAGCGACTCTCCTTAGATGTTGCTCGCTGGTTGCTGACCGTTTTTGGTTGTCTTGCTGTTGGTGTTCTGCTTGGTGTTACTTCTGAATCTCCTTTAATGGTCCTGGTTGTCTTAGCGGTAATCGGCGTTTTTGTTTTTCTAGGTATGGATCTTGCCTTCTATTCGATTTTGCTGTTCCTACCATTTTCCTTCCGATATATTATCCCTGGTAGGGGTTTTGAGGTTCAGACTCCATCTGAACCTCTTTTGGGAATGCTTGTTGTGGTGTTTTTGATTCAGAAAGTTTTTGATCGCGCTGTCTTCAAAACTGGTGCGAGTGAAGATAAAAAATTTCCATTTGCTTCCCCTATAACTATATTTATCATAGTTACTGTTCTGCCTGCGATAAATTCACCTGATATGTTAGGGTCAATCAAGGGGGCGATTCGGGCAAATGTCTATGTTATGTCAAGTTTCCTAACATTTCTGTTGATCCGATCACGCCAAAATCTTCAATGGTTATTCTGGTCTGTCTTTCCTTCAGCTGTTATAGCAGTGGTCTGGACAATCATTATTTTAATTTACAACATTGATTTATGGCAATGGACTAGTGCTTATCGTGGATCACCGTTCACCAACTATTCGGTCTTTGGTAGCTACACAGCTATCTTTTTTTTAATTGTTTTAAGTCGNTTACTACTTGATCGAACGTCATATGACCGAGTGTTTTGGTCGGTTATGTTAATGATATTCACTGTTGGGATTCTCCTATGCTTTTCACGTGGTGTTTGGTTGTCTTTGATTATTTCAGTTGGGTTTTTGCTGANTAACTTACCACAAGCCGAACAACACAAAAGAATACTGATTATTGGTGGTGGTTTTGTTTTTCTTCTTGTTTTGTTGTTGTTACCAAGTGTATNCGACTTAATTTCAGAAAGAGTTTCAACTTTGTTTGATCCCCAATTTGCATCAAATCGGTCGCGGCTCCTCCGCTGGGTACAAGCATTTTTGATGTTTACAGAACATCCGATTATCGGCAATGGATATGGTGCTTTTGCCATGCTTTATCAAGAGGATGCTGCTTTGACAGGTGAATATGTTGCTCAGTTTCAACTTGGTGCGCACAGCGAGTACATGCAGATTTTAGCTGAACAAGGCAGTCTTGGTATCTTAGCTTGGTTCTGGTTAATGCTAACTTTCTTTCGATTTGGTGTACAAGCACTACGCCGTGTCAGGGAGACTTTTTTTCGCTCTTTGGTTTTAGGCGTTATGGCGGTGGAACTATCACTCCTAGTTCATTTTTGTGTTAATAATTTGTTGAATGGAGATGCTATCGGTATTCCGTTTTGGATACTCTATGGATTGCTTCCTGCNGTTGTCAGAATAGCAGAACGTGAAGTTGAAGCGACTTGACATGCCAACACCTTACTGGTTAGGATAAGTAATTGAGTGTTTGATTGTAGAAGCGAATGGTGTCAAAATGTAAGTTTCAGTGGCCTTATCTGTGAGTTCATTATTCGTTCATGGATATTGACGGAAATCGAAGTTTAATGAGACGTGTTAGGCCGTTTTCTTCTTATAGAGAATCTATTCAATTTAGAAAATGTCGAATGTAAGATATTAAATGTTGTGCCTAGCTTTGCTCCGAGAAATACTATCTCGGCTTTTTATGACAGTTGGTTGGAAGGAGCGTGGTTATAGTGAAGAACAGCGATATTTGTGTTTTTGATGCGGAATATAATTTTGAAGAATATGACTATCGAACGCCATTAAAGTTTGGTGGTGTTTCAACGGATCACTGTGTGATATTCAATGTGAAAGTTCGTGTCCGGACGCGTGATGGTAAGGAAGCNGAAGGATTTGGCTCGACGCCACTTGGCAATGTATGGGCATTTCCACCCAAATATGTGCCGTTTGACCAAAGTCTGGAGGCAATGAAAAAAATTGCTGAAAGAACCGTCAAGTTAACGAAGCAATGTGACTTTGTCGGACATCCTATTGATATATCCGAGATCTTGGAGATTGAGTTTCTAAAAATTGCAGAAGAGATTTCGACAGAAATGAATCTGAGTGTTCCTGTNCCGAAACTTTGTTTGGNGGTTACAACAAGTCCTATCGATGCTGCTATCCACGATGGTTTTGGTAAAGCGAATGGTATCANCAGTTATCATGGNCTTTCCTTGGATTATATGAATCGGGATCTCTCGCACTATCTTAATGATAGGTTCAACGGAAAGTATCTNGATCAATACGTGTTAGCAACGCCTCAACCTAGGATGCCGCTCTATCATCTGGTCGGAGCTCTTGATCCACTGACCGTCGCAGATATTTCGAATCGGNTTAACGACGGCTTGCCGGAAACGTTGCCTGAGTGGATTGTTGCCGACGGATTAACCCATCTCAAAATAAAATTAAATGGATCAGATCTAGATTGGGATATAGATCGGGTGCTTTCTATTGAAAAAGTAGCAGCGGAAACACAGATAGGCCGTGGTATAGATCAATGGTTCTATTCGGCAGATTTTAATGAAACCTGTCAGAATGTTGAGTATTTGCTGGAGTTTTTAGCTAAGATCGAAGAGGGAGCANGTANTGCTTTTGATCGATTGGCTTATATTGAGCAACCGACGGATCGCGATTTGAAAGCACATCCGCAGAACAAAATGCATCNAGCTGCTAAAATTAAGCCTGTAGTANTTGATGAGTCTTTGACTGATTTTGAGACATTTTTGCTGGCGCGTGAGCANGGNTATTCNGGTNTTGCGTTGAAGGCGTGTAANGGCCAATCGCAAGCGTTATTAATGGGTGCTGCTGCNCAGGAATATGATATGTTCCTTGCGGTTCAGGATCTGACCTGCCCGGGAGCGTCATTCTTGCACTCTGCAGGCATCGCCGCACGAGTGAAAGGCATTACTGCGATCGAAGGCAACGGCCGTCAATTCTGTCCCATTGCCAATGAAGGTTGGCAAGAAAAATTTCCGTCAGTATTTGTGATATCAGATGGTACCGTTGGTACTTATATCCTGACAGGAAATGGTTTAGGTTACTGAATCAAATNTGTCCATTTGCCATGAACTGCGCGTAGATTTTCGTTGTTAGTATCAAGTCGGAAATACTTACACGTTCATCAATACCATGTGCGTTCTGTCCCCACGGNCCATAGCCAATTCCTGGCATCTTTCCGCCTTCAACGAAGTAATGTAGATCAGTAAAGCCTGATGTNACGTCAAACTGGGCGGGTTTTTGACGAAGCTGACTAACGGTTTTTCTGAATGACTGAGTGGGAGGAGAATCGGAAGAAATAAAACAAGGGGAAATTGATAGGATGGGTCTAAGTTCCGCTTTGAGATCTGGAATAGATTGACACGCTACTTGGATGACAGTACGTAGTTCTGGCTCAATGTTTTCGATGATTTCGCTTGGCGTAACACGTCGATCAATCGAAAATTTGGCCAAGGAGGGCACGGTGTTAATTTTACCCCCTGATGTTCCTTCAAAAACACCACCAATGTTGATTGTTGGTGTTAGTTCCCTACCAGCTGGGGTTTTGAATATTAGATCAGGATGATTGAATTTGCTCTTTAGTGATTGGAGAGCAACGACCAACTCTGACATCTTCTCGAATGCGTTTAGGCCCGTATGTGGACGAGACCCATGTGCAGGTTTCCCAAAAACAAAAACGTCTGCCCATAAAATGCCATTGTGACCACATCCTATATTCAGTCTTGTCCCACCTTCACAATTAACTACAAAATCAGCATCCACTAGCTGCTTTTTAACAATTTCACCAGCACCAAGTTGTCCACCGATTTCTTCGTCACACGTAAATGAGCATTCAATATTGCAGGATGGATTAACCCCGTTTTCTTGNAGTGTTTGGATGGCAAAGAGAGTTGCCGCAATTGAATCTTTCATGTCGTCCGATCCTCGACCGTATAGCCAATCACCGTCAATCTGTGGGTCGAATGGGTTTTGGCTCCATCCATCGGATGCAGGGACTACATCAAAATGAGAGTTGAAGTGTANTGTTNTCTCCGCTCCAGTNTTCCATTTTGCGATTAGATTCATCCTTGGNTATTCGCTTGCGTGGGGGAGATNTATTTGTGCTTCGTCTGTTGGAACGTGATGGATTTCTGTTTCTAGATCGAGTTCTCTACACCANTCTGCGAGCAGGTTCACAATTTCTGCGTAGTTCGTACCGGGTGGGTTCACAGTTGGAATTCTGATAAGCGNTTGCAAGTATTGGCAAAGATGAGGTCTGTTTCTATCGATGTAATCGTTCAGTTTTNCTACTGNCATATTCTATTGGTNTGTGGNGCTAATTGAGAAAACTTCACTAGCAGTTGATCCNTTGGGATTTGAGTCTATTGGTAGAGATGATGAAACACTATCGGTTTTGAAGGTAAGAGTATTCAATGTAAATGTTTGGCTGGTTATGGATGTGGCGAGATAGATTTTTGCCTTTTGTGGTGATCGGAGTATCCTCCTATTCGAAGACGGGTTTCCTTTTGGAAGTGGTTTTGATTTAGTGTCAAGATTGAATGGTGTACTGGAGATAGCGGTTCCAAGCGATCCTGAGGAATCAGTTTTTGATGGAATTCGCTGGCTTATTGAGATTGATGAACTTAATCCAAAAACAAACAGAATTCCAAAGAAAGCGGAGACAAGGATTCTCCTCATAAGTTTTCCTCCTTAATTGCAGGGAACTGAGCATAACAGATGGGATTTCGTCTGTCAATGTCTAAAGTTAAGATGGTTCTGGGTACGATATAATCAGAGCATTTTACCTGTTAATGCCAGTTTAAGCGAATTAAAAACAATTTCTAAAGTTGCTTTTAATTCGATACTTGTAGCTTTTTAAGTAAGGTCATGGCAAGCTTTTCCGCGAAGTCCTCATCGTTAATATGGCTTTCTGTTTCAATAAGATTTACTTTCTGATCGAGATTGGCCTTTAGGTTTGTAGTCCATGTCTGAATGGCTTCTGGGGAATGGAATGGCTGGCCGTCTTTGTCGATTGCTGACACCCCCTTACTTGGAATTACAACTGTAGTAGGGGATTTTGCCTTGTTGAGTTTTTTTGCCATGATTTCACCGAGTNTTGCGTTTTCTTCGANTGTTGTGCGCATTAATGTCACNGTTGGGTTNTGTTGGTANAATGTTCGNTCTTGGAATTTTTCGGGAATGGTGTTTGGCGCAGCNAAGTTTACCATATCTAATGCGCCTGGAGCGATGACTTGTGGAATACCNACTTCACCNGCGGCCTCAAGCCTATTAGGTCCNGCACTTAGGATTCCACCTACTANTTCGTCGGCNAATTCTGTCGTTGTAGCATCAAGGACACCNGCAATAAANCCATTACGAATAAGATCTTCCATCGCACGNCCCCCAGNGCCAGTTGCATGAAAAACTAGTACTTCGTAGCCATTANNTTCAAGGGTTTCACGTGCTTTGGTTACGCAAGGTGTNGTTACNCCAAACATAGTTGCTGCAATCAGCGGCTTATCGCCTTGATTTGTTACCTGTGGTTCCTTGTTGGTCATTCCNACAATGGCGCTAGCAGCGTTTGTCAGNATCTGACGCGAGATACTGTTGATGCCGGCGATGTCNACAACAGAGTAGATCATGGCAATATCTTTGGTTCCAACGTAAGGACTGGTATCCCCAGATGCCAATGTGGAAACCATCACTTTTGGNGTACCAANNGGCAATGTGCGCATCGCGGTTGTCGCGATCGTTGTTCCTGCTGAGCCGCCAAGTGATATTATGCCGTTTATTTTCTTTTCGTTCCAGAGTTGCGTGACAATTTGTGCTGCGCCTTTTGCCATGATTGCTACGCTGTTTCCTCGGTCAGCTTCTTGACGTAGTTNGGCTAACGAAGTTCCAGACGCACTAGCGAGGTCTTCAGCGGATATATCTGGTTTGAGCGATGGTTCACCTAGAATACCTGCGTTGATTGCAAGTGTTGAGACGCCAGCAGATTCAATCTGATTTTTTAAGAACTGAAATTCTAACCCCTTGGTATCAAAAGTACCAACAAGACATATAGTTTTCCCCATGTGATTATTAACCTCATACGTTCCATTTATTTAATTCCATTTTAGGATGAGAGCTGGAAATTGTCAAGACCCATCAGGAGGACAAATTATGATTTGAAGCGAGGTTTTTGTATCTGTGAANATATTGAGCTGAGACACGCAAAATTATATGCGAATTNATCACTTATATTGGGTGAATTGGATGAGTGTGCTGCTGTGTTTTGGGAAAGCATGAGTACTGAAGAGTNGCAACATTATATTATGGTTGATTTTTGGCCGGTTAATCTGTGAAAAACATATGGNGCTTGATCAAATTGTAGAAGGTCTGCCTAATCTTCATATTGATCAAATCTTTGAAGTTCTTGTCCTAAATGAAAATAGGATCTGTATGGGGAACTAAACCTTAAAGATGGATTNNAGATTGCTATTGAGTTGGAAGGGACAGAGTCAGATGACCTTCTATATCNATCTAACTTCNGTTATTAAGCAAGTGGTTTATNAAAAAAACAGTCATATCTGCTAGACCGACTTAAAATAATCGATAAAGGNTATGGTGTCACATCATGCTGGTCTTATCGAAGCGACTAAAAAGCTTTCAAGAGATCCGGAACTTGTGCGAAGGGCANATGCTCTTCTGCGTTCTTAAATAGTTGCTTAATTAGTGAAGATGAGAAACAACCTAAAGCTTGTTTTCTTTCCAAATCTGTGCTAGAATCATCAAGNTNGNGAAGTCTGTAAGATGCTATTTTAGGAGATCTCTGGATGAGGAAGTTGATTGCATTTTTTTCTGCTGTATTACTTTGTTCTGTAGGTTCAATAGCGTTTGGAGTTGGNTTCCTGAAATTTGAGCGTGAGTTCAGTGGGAAAGGGGCTAGCAGTGGTTTCTTTGGTAAAGANATAAACGTTGCTTTNGATACTAAAGGGAATACNTATGTTGCTGATAGCCAAAATCGCCTTATCCAGAAAATTTCTCCAAAAGGTGATTTTTTAGACCAAATTTTGATGGTGGATGATACTACTGCTTTCAAAGAGCCGGGTGATATTACCGTTGATTCTGCAGGGAATATATATGTTGCTGATACTGCAGCCAACCATATAGCTGAGACCGAAAATCCGAAGATTTATATATTTGCCCCTTGTGTATATAAGTTTGACGCTCTAGGCGCAAATGTTCATACCTATTTTGTCGGTAATGTCAGTGTTCGTCCCAAGGCAGTGCTGCCAGCTAAATTAATCATTGATGAGGCTGGTAGATCCGCTTTTGCCATACAATCACCAGGCTATGATCGTCAAATAAAGATAGCTGTTAACGGCGACAGTGAACTGTATATTCTGGATCCAGAAAAAACAAAGGTTCATAAATTCGCTGCCGATGGGAAGAAACTAACGTCTTTTAGTAGTTATGGCGCAGGAAACGGTGAAATTGACAAGGGCGCATCGGACATAGGTGTCGATGCAGAAGGTAACGTTTTTATTGCGGATACTGATAACCACCGCATTGTTAAGTTTAATTCCGAAGGGGAGTTTCTGTTTAATTTCGGCGTTCATGGGCGAGGTGACGGCGAATTGACTAAACCAAGTTCTATAGTTGTTTTGAACAACGGAAATATACTGATTAAGGATGCTAGTCAGTTCAAGCGATTTAATAAGAAGTTCACAATTAGTGATATATTAGCTGCATCATCCGCAGCTAGTGGATTAGCTGATCCCTTATCTGATTCTACGACGCTAGGTTCTAGCATTTTACCTGATTCATCATTCAGTCGAGTATTCAGCAACTTCCCGACCACACAATCTGAGCTCGTTCAGCGGGTTCAGTTACTTGAGGAACTTGAATATCTTCGTCGATATGAAGGGTATTACGATGGAGCAGGTAAAGGCGCTGATAAGGATATTGATGCGGACCTGCAAGCTGAAACAGTTAAATCTACATATTGGCATCGAGTGACTTCGCGCATTCAGCATTTTGATGCCAATGGTAAATATTTGGGACGATTCTTATATAGTGTTGACAAACAAAATGAACAAGATCGAGATTTGAATTTCTTAGCTTTCGATCCATTTGGCAACATTTATCTTCGCGATGGTAGTGACTTCACTATTAAGCAGTACTCAATCAATGGTTTTACTGTCAAAGCCTCGCAAGCCAATGGCTTTTTAAACACTAATTTTAGTACGTTTAATCAGGAAATGCTGGAGGACTACGAAGATGTTGATAAGGTTCCCGAGTTGCAAAACGAGGTTGGGCAGAGCCGTTTAAACAATTCGCTTGGGATGGTTTATGATGTTTCTGAGAAATTGAATTTTGCCCTTTTTGAGGATTCTGCCTTCTCCAAAATGCAGGAACGTTACAGCATCCTTAGTAAGAAAGAAGATAGCTATGAACTCGGTACTCTTTCGTTTGACAGTACCGCACGCGCCTCGGTGACGCTTATCACCAATCCGAATCCATACAGTTACAAGGAATTTAACCTTTACGCGGTGAGAATGGATGGTACAACCGATTTATTGAAAGAAGGGGCGTATCCTGAATTAAACAAGCAAAAAGAAACGGATTATGGAAATAAGCATTCATATGGGTTCGGATTGAACTGGGACCTTTTGCGTAAAAACAATACTAACATTAATTTTGGTGTTATGTATGCTGAAGATAATCCAGCCTATAATAGCAGGAACTACGTGCGAGAGTATTTCGATGTGACTGGAGATAAATACCAAGTGTTTGCCAGCCGGAATAAGAAAAAAAGTTTTATGAGTAGTTTGCTGATTAAATTCTAAGATTTAGCTACTCTTCCAGTAAAGCCTTGGCCAATATTTTATCTGCAACTTCCATTGTCTTGATAGCGTCAGAGAAGTTTGATTCCGGTTGCTCACCCGATTTTATGCAATCGATAAAGTTTCGGTTCTTTGCTTGAAACCCACCAAAGATAAAGTTTTGATTGCTTCCTGCCACTTCACGCGTGTCATATTCAATCCCACTGTAATCTCCATCTGTGTAGAGGTATCCTTTTCCCTCGTGTTCCGCTTCGGCACAGATATTGGGTGCGTGCATTTCTACTCTGAAAACACGACGACCACTCGTCCAACTATTTTGGAGAATCCCAACAGTACCATTATCAAAGTGTAGAAGTGCCATAATGAAATTGATATCATGGTAGAGAACTGATCTAGCAATGCTATCAATTTTTATCACCTCACCTCCACACATCCACCTTAGTGTGTCAATAGCATGAACACCATCGTCCATCATTCGGTCTCGCATGCCGAAAGTTGGACCATCTGTTTTATAGAAGGTNCAAATGGCATGGGTAATGGGACCACGTTCAAGNCATTTTTCGCGAAGCATCACTACCATTGGACAGGATCTGCGCTGGAAACTTACTTGGGTAATACAGTTGTTCTTCTCTGCCAGCTCAGCAAGAGATCTTGCTTGATGTATGGAAAGGCCCATTGGTTTCTCAATGTATAGATTTAGACCTTGATTAAGGCACCATGTCCAAATGTCATACATGTANTGTGGTTGTCCAATGACGTAAACACCATCTGGTGTAGTATCTTCGATCATTTTTACATAGTTTTCATACCGGTTCTCAATTTTATATGTGTTAGCNGTTGTGTTTAGACGTTCCTTATTCAGNTCGCAAATGGCTGTAATCTCCACATCATNAAATGAAGCAAGTGATGGGTANTGGACGCCATTAGCCATACCACCTGCGCCAANCATTGCAATTCNAGTTTTCGATTCANCCATATTTTATCTCCAGTGCNGAACAAAAATTTATNTTATTCTGATTTTGACCGATTAAAGTTACAGCCTTCNGGNCCTTGAANGGATCATCTCTCATGTACGCTTTCGTCTATCCATNTACGCTTTCGTCTATCCATTTAAGATAATCTGAGTTCCCAGAAATGATTGGTACGGCAGTAACTTCNCAGACATCATAGCTATGCATGTTTTTAACCGTTTGGNTTAGTTGATTTANCAGGCTTGATTTAGTCTTAATTATCATTTTTGCTTCANTATNTTTCTCAACCTTTCCTTGCCAATNGTAAATTGAAAGGATTTCNGGCANGATGTTTACACACGCTACAAGTTGCTGATNTANTAATACTTCAGCTATTTGTTTCGCTTCTNCTACACTNCCGGTTGTTACAAAGACAATTACNTATTCGCTCATTGGTTTTTAAAATTAGATTACACAGCNCCAGCTGCCATAGTATTTTTTGGCANGGNTTTCTGCCAATGTGATTTAAAGAACCAGCATAATAGCAATTGGGTTGGGATGTGTCAAGGTTTTCATTTTTACATTGACAATTATTTCAATGGTGGTGTATCTTAAGCGGNGNTTTTNAAAAGTATTCTGAAGTTTGAAATCATTAAATTAAAGCTAATGTTTGAGAGTNTAACCGAAAAATTACAGAGCACATTCAAGAAACTGAGTGGCCAAGGCAAACTAACTGAAAAGAATGTTTCCGACGCTCTACGTGAAGTTCGTTTTGCCTTGCTTGAAGCNGATGTNAGTTACA
Source organism: Candidatus Poribacteria bacterium (assembly GCA_002729415.1). Classification (GTDB taxonomy): domain Bacteria; phylum Poribacteria; class WGA-4E; order WGA-4E; family UBA9662; genus UBA9662. The sequence continues at coordinate 58,156 of PBXZ01000071.1, forward strand.
AGATCGTTCGNCAGTTTGTAGATGATGTCAAGGTAAGGTCACTNGGCCANGAAGTTCTTGGCAGCCTAACTCCCGAATTNCAAATTGCGAAAATNATCGGTGACGAACTGACAAGTTTGATGGGGCAGAAGTCGGAAAANGTTCAGGTCTCGCCAAGTGGNACNACAGTATTGATGATGGTTGGTCTTCAGGGTTCTGGTAAGACTACGGCATCAGCCAAGCTNGCCTTGAAATTTAAAACGGAAGGACGAAACCCTCTATTAGTTGCAGCNGATATCTACCGNCCAGCGGCGATTGAACAACTTANGATATTGGGTGATCAAATTGGGATACCTGTATTTTCGATGGGAACAGNTGTNTCACCGGTTTCGATTGCTCAGGCNGCGGTTGAGCATGCNTTAAATCATGGTAATACTTTCGTTATTCTTGACACCGCAGGTCGTCTGCATATTNATGAGGAACTGATGGGTGAATTNGAANATATCCAGNGTAGTGTTAATCCAACAGAAACGCTCTTGGTTGTTGANTCNATGACGGGACAAGATGCGGTCAATGTTGCAGAGCACTTCAGCAAGGACCTTAATATAACAGGTGTTATCCTGACTAAGCTGGATGGAGATGCTCGNGGNGGTGCTGCTCTTTCAGTGCGTGCGGCAACTGGCACNCCTATTAAGTTTGTCAGTACTGGTGAAAAAATCGATGGNCATACNTTGGAGGAGTTNTATCCGGATAGGATGGCGTCCCGGATTCTCGGGCAAGGAGATTTCAAAACGCTTTTAGATCGAGCTGAATCGATCTTCAGCGAAGAACAAGCTAAAGAGCTCGAAGAGAAACTNATGAGCAAAAGTGGNTTGGACTTTAATGACATGTTGACCCAATTTGAACAAATAAAGAAAATGGGTTCTTTGGATCAGTTGATTGGTATGGTTCCTGGTATGTCAAAGGCTTTGCCGAAAGGNGCTCAAATTGACGAAAGCCAGATAAAACATGCAAAATCAATTATCCAGTCTATGACGCNGGGNGAGCGNCGTAATTACGCGATTCTAGACCGTTCCCGTCGGCAACGAATCGCAAAAGGNAGNGGAACCAGAGTNAGTCAGGTCAACCAATTGGTCAGTCAGCTNAAAATGATGAATCAAATGTTTNACCAGCAAACTGCCCATGGANCCCAATTTGGTCTTAGTGNTGGTAAGGGCCNNAAAAATAAACTCGTGCGAAAAAAGAGAANACGTCGCAGGTAATTGTGAATACAAATNAATTGAATAGAAANTTATAGGAGNGACTATTGGCTGTTAAAATTAGATTGCAAAGACATGGACGTAAAAANCGTCCGTTTTACCGCATCGTTGCTGCNGATTGCCGGAGCGCACGCAATGGTGCTTTTATTGAGAGACTTGGNCATTATAATCCGTTGNCTGATCCCGTTGAAATCATTGTTCATCCTGATAAAGCCCTCAAGTGGCTTCGTAATGGAGCACAACCTACAGATACGGCAAAGAATTTACTGTCGAAAGTTGGTATATGGAAAAGATTCCATGATGAAAAGCTTGGGCGTGTTTCAATTGATGATCCTTTTGTTTTTGNAGGTNTTGATGCNGTGGAAGGNNCGATAGATCAGNTTGCTCCAGATNGTGNNNTATTGGCTGANTCTGTTGACACGGATGAGTCCTTGGGCTCACAAGGTANCGAAGAAGAGTAGTCTTCTATCTGGATGTTTTTTNGTAGACCAAATTAATTCTGGCGGTTGCAAANTATCTAATCATCAGNAGTTTCGTCGTTATAANGNTGCTNTTGCATGAAACTCGAATCTCAGTTTAGAAGTGGAAGATGAAAATCGACGTTATCGCTATTTTTCCTGAGATTCTTGAAATGGCGCTTCATGTTGGGATTCTGAAACGAGCCATTGATCGNGGNCTGCTGGAAGTTCGCCTCCATNATCTACGGANTTTTGCNGAGGATAATCGTCGCACCGTTGACGATTACCCTTATGGTGGTGAATCGGGGATGGTTCTTAAACCGGAGCCCCTTTTTGCNGCAGTTAGATCGCTTGAGCCAAAAGNGGCAACCCGTGTCGTTTTTCTGACTCCACAAGGAAAGCCTTTTANTCANAGGATGGCCGAGAGATTTTCCCTTGAGACACATTTGATTTTGATNTGTGGTCGCTATAAAGGNATTGATCAACGAGTTCGCGAAAAATTGATTACTGATGAAATATCTATTGGNGATTATGTNTTGAGTGGAGGGGANGTTCCCGCGCTTGTTTTNATCGATGCGGTTGGGCGTGTACTGCCAAGTGCTTTGGGGGATTACGAGTCGGCTCAGAATGATTCGTTTAGCCGAGAATTGCTTGATCANCCTCATTATACNCGTCCTGCNGAGTTTGAAGGTATGAAAGTGCCGGATGTTTTGTTGAGTGGGCATCATCAGAANATTATGGATTGGAAAAGAGACCGGTCTNTGGAGAAAACAGCAGAGCAGCGTCCCGATCTCTTACGCAAGTTTAAGAATAACGAAGTTNTAGACTAAGGAAAANAAAGATGAATCTTTTAGAATCTGTTGAAAACGAATATATGAGAACTGATAAACTGGATTTTANTGTTGGAGATCTCATTCGAGTAAACAATAGAATTCGTGAGGGGACAAAAGAACGTATTCAAGCCTACGAAGGTATAGTTATTCGGTATCGGGATAGAGGNTTGAGATCAACTTTCACTGTTCGACGTTTAGCTTATGGCACCGGTAGCGAACGGACTTTNCCGCTACACTCGCCAAACATTGATAGTATTCAAGTTATCCGACGTGGTGGCGTTCGACGGGCTAAGCTTTACTACTTGCGTAATCGNACGGGGAAAGCTGCACGTGTTTCTGAGAAGAAGTNANTAGAATACAGGNAAACATNCCGTTGAGAGATTTGATATCCANCAGCTTGAAAGTNGTTTAGCCAAACANGGCTANCTTAGGATAGCAGGTGTTGATGAGGCGGGACGAGGNGCNTTAGCTGGGCCNGTTGTCGCAGCTGCTGTTATTCTTCCGTTTAAATGTGAGATTGATGGCCTGGCTGATTCNAAGCAGNTGACACCAGCGCAGCGNGAAGCATTCTTTTCACAAATTGAAAGAGATGCAGTTGGTGTTGGAGTAGGTATNGTCGATCACCNAATTATAGATCAAATCAATATTTTGCAGGCCTCGATGCTCGCCATGCAAAAAGCTGTTGAAAGTATTATCCCTTCACCNGATTATGTTCTTGTTGATGGAAACCAATTACCGCTAGTTCAGATGCCTGGGCAGGCTGTNATCAGAGGTGATTCGCTTGTTCAGTCAATTGCCGCTGCCTCAGTGATGGCGAAAGTAACTCGTGATCGAATAATGGTNGCGCTTGATCTGGACTATCCTGNNTTTGGATTTAAAANGCATAAGGGNTATGGCACACCACAACACCGGCAAGCAATTGTAGANCTTGATCCATGTCCGATTCATCGAACCAGTTTTAAATTGACATAAGTTTGACAGGTGAAATTGGGAGAATCGTTTGTTGTGGAGTGTTTTATCGTATCGTTGAAGTCAACACGATAAAAGCCCCAGATCTAGATATGCCCTTACTCAAGGCTCGGTAGCTGGAACTAAACAGTAAGGATATTTTAGTGTTAGTCTGGATCACCGCAGAATTTGCCGCAAATTTTTGGGCAGACCTAGCGAATTAGATGTAATTGTAATTCCACTCTTCCAAGTTCGAAAATGCATTCGAGTTTTGTGTTTAACGAGGAGGAAGTTGGTTTTGTGGCTTGTCTGTAAGAATGAATGATTACATGGGAAGAACTTAAAAAAGCTTGGTGCTATCAAGCAGCATTGTTACTGGACCGTCATTGATAAGTTGTACATCCATCATTGCTTGGAATCTACCACCTTTTCCATTTACTCCTAGTTCGTTCAAAGCGCCGATGAATTCTTCATATAGTTTACTGGCTTTTTCTGGTGGTGATGCTTCGATGAAACTTGGTCGTCGGCCTTTGCGACAATCACCGTAAAGGGTAAATTGTGAAACAATAAGTGCGGATCCTCCTATATCCAACAGGGATTTGTTCATTTTGCCCTCTTCATCACGAAAGATTCGTAAGTTTGCTACTTTTTGTGCCAGGTAATTGATATCTTCTCGTTGATCATTTTTAGATACGCCCAGAAAGACTAGCAGACCGGATCCAATTTCTGATATCAGTTCTCCACCAACTGTAACGCTTGCAGATTTTACGCGTTGCACGACAGCTCTCATATATGCTCCAAGTTTTTTGATTGCTTTTCATTAAATTTAGATTCTAGCATGGGTATAAAACCACAGCAATAAACTGGGATTCTACTGACTAAATGAAAATTGTCCAGAATACTTCATCGGCATTTTCAACGTTTTATGCCAATGGAATGCGTACGTTCCTTATTGTCCTGAGCATTTCAATTGGAATTGCTGGCGTGATTGTAATGATGTCGCTTGGCGCTGGAGCCCAGAAATTAGTGATGAACGAAGTTGAAAAGGTTGGTGGGCCACTGACGTTTGGTGTGTATCGTGAGGGGCGGATCCGCAAGGGTGGTCGCTGGATTCAAAATCCCAGCAAGCATTTCTTGATGATGGAAGATGTAGAATTAATTCGAAATGAATGTCCATCCGTCGATATGGCTGCACCGGAGACTTACAGGTCCGTAAATGTATCGTATGATGGGGAACAAAAGAGAACCCGCTTGCAGGCAACATCCTACGATTATCACCTTATTCGTGAGTGGCATACTCGTGTAGGACGCTTTATTTCTGATGAGGATCTCAGCTTTTGGAGTAAGGTCTGTGTTGTTGGTGAGGAAATTGTTCAGGACCTGTTCTCTGGCTTAGATCCGATAGGCAAAGAGATTAAAGTCAGTAATGAACGTTTCAGCATCATTGGAGTTATGGAATCTCGTGGAAAGGGACTTGACCCAGGAATGGGAAGTGAGGATAATCAGATTTTTACGCCAGTAACGACCACACAGACCCAATTTTTAGGAAACGATTATGTCGATCATATCCTGATCCGGGTCAAAGACTATGATGTTATTGATCAAGCAGTAAATCAGGTCAAAAAAGTTTTAATGCGAGCAAATGGCGGGGAAGAATTCTTCGAAGTGTGGGTTATGAAAGAAGAGTTGAAATCCACCAACAGAATTATCTTAATTATTGAGTTGGTTCTTGTCTTGATTGCTTCGGTTTCCTTAATAGTAGGTGGAATTGGTACCCTCAATATTATGTTGGTGTCTGTGACTGAACGTGTGCCAGAAATTGGCCTTCGAAAGGCGGTTGGCGCCAAAAGCTGGGATATTCGGATACAGTTTTTGACTGAATCTGTTCTTATTTGTCTAATTGGAAGTATTATTGGGATTATAATCGGATTTGGTTTGACACATGCTGTTGCTGTCGCATTGAGTAAATATATTGACGGATTTGAATGGCCGTCAGTAATTACCCTGAGATCAGTTTTAACCTCAGTTGCTGCTGGGGCAGCTATTGGTGTCTTTTTTGGTTATTATCCCGCCAGTCGTGCTTCTAGGTTAAAACCAATTGAAGCCATCCGTCACAAATAAAATTATTGGATGGTGTGAGTTGAGTTGACTAGAAGCTGGTCTAGCAGCTTTAAGTGGCGTCGGGGCAGTTGAGCTTGGATAAAGATTTCCTCCGTTCTATAATCAGTACTTACAATATGTCCGTGGTTGTAGAGATAATCTAGAGCTTTTGCGTCCTGATAGGAAAGAGAGATTGATAAACAAATGTCATGCTTTGAAATAATCTTAGCAATATGATTTTTGAGTTCTTGGATGCCATCGCCTGTAAGTGCCGAGATCACTAGACTTTTTGGGTGTTTGATTTGTAACGTGAAAAGAAATTCTTCATCAACTTGGTCTGTTTTATTGAACACGACCAAGCTTGGAACGTTGGATGCTCCAATTTCTTGGAGAACGCTGTTAACTGTCTGGATGTGTAAGTCTATTTGTGGGTGGCTGGCGTCGACTATGTGGAGTAGAAAGTTAGATTCGGCTACTTCCTCCAGTGTCGCCTTGAAGGATGCCACAAGTTGGTGTGGGAGCTTTTTGATGAATCCAACGGTATCGGTAACTAAAACCTTCTGGTTCTTTGGCAATTCAACTGTACGAGTTGTCGGATCAAGCGTAGCAAAAAGTTTGTTTTCAGCTAGTCGGTTTGCCGATGTAAGAACGTTGAATAAAGTCGATTTTCCGGCGTTTGTATAACCCACCAGTGAAATATTTACGATCTGAGCACGATTGTGCCGTTGAACTCGTCGTTGCTTTTCGATATCCTTCAGTACTTTTTTTAGATGTGATATCTGGTGGCTGATCAGCTTCCGGTCAATCTGAAGTTGAGTTTCGCCTGCACCACGTACTGCTCCTCCGCCTTGACCTGCTCCTCCTGAGGCAGCGCCGCTACCTGCTGTTGCTTGTCGGGAAAGATGCGTCCACATCCTTGTTAATCGAGGTAATGCATATTGAAGTTGTGCGAGGTCGACTTGTAGTTTGGCTTCTTTTGTNTGCGCGCGTTGAGCAAAGATTTGNAAAATTAATCCTGTTCGGTCGATCACAACCAGATTTAATGCTTTCTCAATATTGCGNGTTTGAGCTGGCGATAGNTCTGCATCAAAGACTACAATNTCTGACTTCGTCTGCTCTGCTGTANTCTTTATTTCATTAAGTTTTCCTTGACCAANAAAATATGCAGCGTTTGGTGCGTCTTTCGTTTGGATCAGTTCACAGGCGACCTTGATGCCCGATGTTGTTGCTAANTCAGCCAACTCGCGGATAGATTCCTCTACTTCAGAGTGAATGTCATGTCTTAGTTTAATGCCAATTAAAATTGCTTTTTTTGCTTGGATTTCCGTATTATAATTTTGGTGCACAGCCTATTATCCTTACATCTCAGTTTTGTTGAAGTTAGAGATGTCCTGCAACCATTTGTTTTTTTAGGATAGAGTGTCCGGTAATTTAGTAGTGGGTTTAACGAAGGAAATTCTGCTAAAATTATATTCACTTTTGTGGATTTGTGTCAACAAATTTATTCTATTTTGGATACTTCAATATTGCTCTTTTGCCTAATGAAAATTCTGCGAAGTGATTTGTTTTTTTTGTCTTGCAAAAAAAACACAGATATGCTAANCTATGTCTCAGTTTTGCCTGTACTAATGTATGTCCAGTTCTAGAGGTCCGATGAGCCAGTTTGCCTGCCTTCAAAAAACGTTCTTAAAGGCNTTGCTCTCTGTATTCCTGTGCAGTTTGCTTGGGTTNCGAGTCTTTGCCGACTATAGTGCCCGTGATATCAGGCANTTCGAAGCTGAATTTAGACGTACGGATCAGGAATTCGTTCGANTGTTAAAACATGCGATTAATCATCGCCTTTACCTNATGGGCGAGCAAAACACNAGNCCTTTTNCCCNTNCTNCCTACGNTCTGGACTCTTTGGACGNGGATNCAGATACTACTCGTGCNAATCTTTTCCCCAATAGNCTTGANAAAGCAGATAACCAATTTTTGGATATCTTTTANGCCCCTAAACATACTGACAGAAAGGCCTTGGTTTTTGATGAGTCAAGATCAGTNNTGNATGAGTACAGGCATCTNGCTGACATGGCNACTCCACTAGAAGTCGCCGATNTACACGAGTATGTGCGGGTTCTTCCAAAACCCAGTTCTGTNAAAAAGATTTATCGAGCAATCNTTGACCGGTTTCAGGAACTTATATCGATTCGTGATTTGAGGGCATANTTATCAATCGTCCAATCCGTTGAAGATACAGTCAGTGATTTAGGTGACTTGAATGCACTAAGTAGGGTGCGTCAGGATTTTCATGTCTCTGAATATGGACCTATGGAAAGTCCAGGAGAATTGTTCGGTTTCAAGCGGGTTGTTATGAGTAGTAACTTGGCTGCGCTCGAACTGACGCGTAGTTCGTTTCTGTTGGCTCTCGACAACAACAATAACAGCGAGTATATGCCTCATGCACGTTATAGAGTTGGAGATATTTTGCTTAAACAAGCAAAGGTTTTGCTTTATGACTTGNAAGACCAAGAGGCAGCTGGTAAGAAATTAGCTGAGGCTATCGGATGGTATCGTGGTACTGCTCTGGCATTACATCCTCAATTTCCACATGCTGAATATATATTGTTTTGGTTAGCCCAGCTTGATTATGACAAAGGACATATTACTAATGCTCTTCAGTCTTACGAGAATCTTGTTAGCAGTTTTCCTGGAAATAGTGGCCCTTTGAGACTGGCCGAAAACGCAATTTTCATGCAGAGCAGGTGTAATGCGGACCTTGGTTACTTTGCAGATGCAAGGAATCAATTGAGTGATTTGCTTACGCTGGGGTCTGGCCTGTTTCGGCGGGTGGCGCAAACGCAACTGTCCAGATTTGGGTTGCCTGTCTTCAGGTTTTCCATTCCGAATGTTGATGCTAGTATTTTCGATTCTGAAGGAAATGTTACAGATATTTTGATAGAAAAATTTGGTGAGTTTGGCGAACCTCTCTCGAAGGATTCTGTTGAAATTTTTCTCAACGATTACGCCTTTATTTTGATAGACTCATCAACTAACCATATATATAATATTACCAAATCTAGAGGTTCAGATGCCGTGGGTGGGGCGGTGCAGGCAAAAGTCAAGCTTGACGTTCAATTAGTTAGCCATTTTGGCGTTACTGATCTGGCTTCTAGCCAATATGCGAATGATTTTAATAAGCTAAGCACAAACCCAAGTCGGCAAACTCTTGAATCCGTTGTCGTTTCAGCTGATGTCTTGCGCGAAACAGGAGATTTAACTGAAGCTGTTCTTGCCTATAAAAAAGCAATTGATTTGTATAACCATCTCTCCCAAGACTCGGGTCGAAATAAAAGTTTTACCTATCTGCGACAACTTGATGAATGGTATTATCAAGCTCTGTTAAATCTGAGTCGTTGTTATTGCGAACTTGGAAAATTTGATGTGTGTATTTCAACCTTGGGGCAATTTTTACTGGAAGAAGCGCAGGATGTTGTGCCCTCAAGGATATTGAGGGAAGCGTATCTTTTACGTGGGGATAGCTACTACCTTAAAGTGACAGCAAAGGAAGAAATCATAGGTGGCGGGAGGGTGTCCTATAGTGAAAATCGTATAGAGAATTATGAGCAGGTTATTAGTTCGTATGAACAGGTGAAAAATGAGTTCCCTCCGCTAAGCCTGAGTCGTAATAATCGTCTGATCAGTATGTATATAGCCTTGGATGTGCCGGAAGAAGCAATCAATTTGGTTAAAGATCAAATTGGGTATCTTAAATCTTCCCAGATGATAAANGACGGAGTTCGACAAGCAGAGCTGGATTTGAGTTATCGCTTGCTGGGTGCAATTTACTGGAGTATTGGAGACCACAACGAAGCAATTGCAGCCTATGAACAAGTTCAAGGTGGAAGTGATTATAATGCGGACGTTAAGGATATCGTTGTTCAAATTCAAGATCTCCAATCGAAACTGGCACAAATACAAAATTTGAATAATTAGTGAGTTAAGTTCCGNTTTGTTAGATAAGGTGGTGTTAGATATCGAGGCACAGATTGAGATTGCTGATCAGGTTGTTGAAATCGCTTTAGAGCAGCAGAAGGCTTTGGACAATAACAATCTGGATGATTTTATTGAATTGGGAAGAGAGCGTGGTGATTTGATACAGTATTTGAACACGATGCAGAATTCGGCCAGAGCTGGTCTCGATATCGTCGTTAATGGTGACATTGATACTATCACTATTACGGACTTAGAGGGGAAACTGGCTGAGCTTGAAGAAAAAATGTCTAGAATTATTGAAATTGATCGAGTAAATCAAAAGGTGATATACGCAAAAATTGGTGTTGTGAACCCTGACTCGGAATTGTCGTCTATGCTTGGCGGGAATGCGCATGACAAGTACAATAAGACAAGAGATACAGATCAGGAGATTCTGAGCCAAACACGGCGTTCCAAATATGTCGATTCTAAGGGATAGGTTTCGTCCTTCGAGNCGGCCAAAGGAGGTTTGNAAATTGGATTTGTTTTCAGGAGTTGTNCCAGTTGCTCTAAAGCANTCACTTAATGGNACACTATTAAGNCACAAAGCNATCGCTCACAATATAGCNAATGTAAATACNCCTAAATTCAAGCGTGTCGATGTTNNGTTTAAATCACAGCTTAAGGCTGCAATTAGCCAGTCTACTGAAAATTCGGTTCATNCTCCAAAANCGCNTCTTGGTCATATTCCAATCGATCCNCCTAGGTTGGGTGGNATCACCCCACGAACATATCANCAAAGTGATACNTCTCTTCGAATTGATCAGAATAACGTTGATATTGATGTGGAGATGGGAACGCTTGCCGTNAATACTATGGAATATAANGTTTTAGTTCGAATGATTACTGANTATTACCAAAAAATTACTATGGTGATTCGCACTAGGTAATGNNTNGATTATCTTTTTTTGATAGATTGNGAGTTTAAATTATGGTTGTCCATCCAATTCAATTGTTGATGCCTACAGAGGGNAATGTTGGTGTGAAGTCGGTTGATGTCGCNCCAGTATACTCAAATTTCTCATCCGCGGGTGTTAGTTTNAAGAAAATGTTGCAGAGCAATCTGAGTAAAGTGAATGAGATGCAATTATTATCACATCAGGCGAGTNTTAAATTTGCAACCGGAGAATCTGATAATCTGCATGAATTGATGATTNCGTTAGANGAAGCTAAGNTTGCGTTGNNATTGGCTGTTGAGGTTCGTAACAAAATCCTTGATGCTTATCAAGAGATTTTGCGTATGCAAATCTAAACTTGGCTTGGTTTTCTATGCTCTCAAGGTATTGTTTAAACCGGTGGTTGGTCATGGTGCTCATTCATAGGGTCACAACGCTATCCCATATTGATAAATATTAAAGTCGTTTTTAAAGTTGGGGAGATAGTTAATGCGTGAATTTCTTCAGAGTTTAACCAATCAGGCGAGCAGTCGCTGGGATGGATTGAGTCAGCCTTGGCGGCTTGCTTTGGTTGGAGTTGTTGTTGCTCTTATACTCTCATTGGTAGTTTCGTTAGTTTTGTTGCGAAGTGGTGATTATGTAACTCTTTACAGTGGATTGAGTGATCAAGATCGCGGTGTTCTAGCTCATGCACTTGATCAGCAGGGAATCGGTTATANATTAACTGATGATGAAATCCAGGTTGAAGTTAAGGATATTGATGAGGCTAGAAGGATTTCAACTACGACTCAGTTGAGTGGTGGTATTGGAATGTTCGGTGAAAGAACGCTGAAAAGACAAGGCGACCGTGGCTATGAAATCTTGGCACCCGGAGCGCTGCGGATGATGTCGCGCGANGAGTTNCGNGAATTTAAAAGGCAGGCNCTTGAAGGTGAATTGGAGAGNACTCTTAGTACTTTTGCTGGGATACGNGCCGTAGCCGTGAAGTTAAGTNTACCCGAATCCCAACCTTTTGTTAGAGATCAAGAAGCGCCTACGGCGTCTGTTACTTTGGAACTTATGGCAACTGGTATGGNTGACGGTGGNTTAGCTGTAAGNTCGATCAAAGCAATNCAACGTGTGGTAGCTTATAGTGTTGCAGGNCTAAAACCGGGAAATGTCCATGTGGTTGATCAGGATGGGATTTACGATTCAGAAGAGCTGGTGAAAACAAACCAAACGTCAACCGATAAAAGTGCTGAGGTTCTTAACCTTAAAGCCCAATATGAAAGTTATTATTTGAAAAANGCGCGTAGAGCTATCGAAATTTACGAGAATCGCGTGCGGATTGCCGGTTTGGAAGTTGAAGTTAGTTTGACCGATACAAAAACGNTGAGATCGGAATTTAAGCCTTCAATGGCTGATGCCGGTACAGGAGTAATTAGGAGTAAGCTGACAGANCGNGAATCTTTTGAAGGAGAGGGATCCGCACCTGGAGGTGAGCCGGGAGTTGANAGCAATTTNTTCCCGCCNGAATATGANACTGCTGGTCCTGGATCAGGTCCTTCTACTTATGATAAGAGNAAAGAGATTACTAATTANGAAATGGANCAGATTACAACCGAGGAGACCTCAACCCCAACTGCGGTTGTGAAATCAGCTGCAATTGTGGTTGATTTTTCACTTCAGGANGAGGTTGAATCTATCAAAACTACTGTTGCTAACACACTGGGATTGGCAGCGGTGGCTGGACTAAATGACAAAATATCTATCCAGCTTACGCAATTCCCGGTTGTTNAGGATATTCAGGAAGCTATTCAGGAACTCCCACCACCAGTGTGGGTACAGTTGGCACAGATGATTGTGCTGGCNGTCGTTTTGATTGCTATTTTGATTTTCCTCCGTTCTTGGCTNGCTCGTCCATCGTCATCCCAAGAAATGATTGATGAGCCACCGACAGTTCAGTTGGGAGAGGAACATTTGCCNAAAGGGCTTACNGTNAAGGATTACATAGATCAACTTCTTAATGAGCAATTTGCTTACATGAAGAAGGAGCATGAGGAATCGAAGGAGCAAGTGCAGGTTGATCATGTGGAGAAGCAAAGAGTTGAAGNGCAGNTCGCACAANAAGANGCAGAGGAGCANGCGCAAGTCGAAGCCATTGAANCCGAAAAAATGGCGCAGGAAGAAGAAGTTCTGAAGGAAGAAACTGAATCTGAGCGCCAAAAAGACGTTTTCGAGCAGGTCAAGGAATTTGCCGAGACCGATCCTGGAGCAACGGCAGATGTTCTCAGGACTTGGTTGGCAGACGGCGACGGTAGCACCTCCGGAACTGACTCAGCTGATAGTGAGGATTCTGAAGAGGACGAAGGTAGTTGATAAAACATTATGAATGGTTTTTAAGGGGGGGGATATGACTGGAGTAAGGAAAATAGGCATTTTTTTGCTGACTTTAAAGGGACCTATTTCAGGGGAGGTATTTAAGCAACTCANCGAAAAAGAGCAGGAAAAAGTGTTNGTTGAGATTGCTTCTCCGGATCCTATTGCGCCTGAGGAAAGATCGACGGTGATGGATGAATTTATGCATAACCTGCAGTCAGCGGGAGCTTATGCCATGGGAGGTATGGAAGAAGCTCAAGATCTGTTACAATCGGCATTTGGNAGTAAGCGTGCGGCGGAGACAATGACAGCGAAATTNGAATCAACGCTTGAAAATAAGCCGTTCAGTATGTTTAATGATGCTGACCCTGCTGAAATATATCANTTTCTTGTGGCAGAGAGTNCACAAACAATCGCNTTGGTTTTGTCGAATATCGTNCCGGATAAAGCNGGCGANGTNCTGGAGAGGTTTCAATCGCGAATGCGTTCGCAAATCGCTGGTAAGATTGCGACTATGGATGCTATGAGTCCTGAGGCAGTTCAGGAAGTTGAAGGTGTCTTAATGTCTCGGTTCAAGGGATCCTCTGGGCAAGCTCAGAAGACCACGGATGGTGCCGATATTTTGGCCAAAATGCTCAATAAGTTTGGTAATAAGGAGGATGCGGACGGAGTCATTGAAGCCATGACGCAGAAACATCCTGAAGTGGCTGAAAAAATCAGAGANGGNATGTTTACTTTTGATGATATTGTTTTGATTGACAAAATGGAGTTTCGTAATGAAGTTGTCCGATTACCTTCGATACCTGAGCACGGTGCGCTTGCGCTAAAAGGAGCTAGCGAGGATGTGCAGGAGATGTTTTTCGANAATATGACTGAGAAAGTAGCTGCTAGNCTAAGGAGTAATATCGCTGACATGGGGAGTGTGAAGGCCAGCGCTGTCAATGAGGCGCAGAAGGCGATTTTGGAAGAGGTTCGTGGGTTGGAAGAGAATGGTAAAATTACTATATCTCGTGAAGAAGAAGAGGTTTTTGAGTGAATTTTTGCCGCAAAGGATTTTAAAGTGGCTGTTTTTGGTTAGTTAATAGCAAGAGTAAAGCAGAGTAAGGAGTGANTGGTTGGGTAGAAAGGTTTCTGGTCCAATTGAGATAGTNGAGACTGGTCTCTCTGGCNCGCAAATGGATGCTGAGGGGNTGTTGAGGGCTCAAGCAGAGCGATTAGCAAAACTGGTCGATCTTTCACGTGAACCTGCGACTGATGATTTGCCTTCACCTGTGAATTTGCAGGGACTCTATGATCAGACTGTTATAGATGCTGAAAGTAGGGCTAACCACATTGTATCAACTGCCGAAGAGAATGCTGTGCAAAGTGAAAAAGAAGCACAGGAACAAGCAGATGAAATCATTCGGTTGGCTCATCAGGAAGCGGAAAGAATNGGAAATGAAATTCGTCGGCAGGCAGATCAGGATGCTATTGGTATTCGGCATGAAGCCTATCAGGTTGGATACCAGACTGGTTTTGAAGATGGATCAAAAGNTGGTTATGAAGAAGGCAGTGATGCTGGCCAAAGNGTTGGTTGGGAACAAGGGTACAANGAAGGTTGGTCCCAAGGTCATCAAGAATATATGGATGCTATAGAACAACTGAAAAAGATGATCTCCCAAACAGCTGATCAACGTCATGATTTTATTGAAAATACAGAATCAGATTTAGTTGCGTTAGCTTTTGACGTGGCTGAAAAGCTCGTTCATCATCAGATTGCAAATGACGATGTCATCTACCATACCATAAAATCAATGTTAGATTATACCGTTGATCACGAAAAAGTATTAATTCGAGTTCATCCAGAGGAACTTGCCAAACTTGAGCCACATCGAGAAGAGTTTTTAAGCCAAATAAAAGGGGTCGAATCGTTGGATATCGTTGAGGATGCCGACATTGATCAAGGGGGNTGCTTATTGGAAACTAATCTCGGAACAATTGATGCCCAAATTGATACCCAATTTGAACAGGCAAAGCAAGCATTAAACTTGGTATGATAATGTTTGACTTGTTTCAAAATTGAATGCTATGACAGTTGATCTCTCGAGATTTCGCAGTAATATTACCAACCGACGGTTTGCCCAGTTGGANGGNAGTGTTGTTGAAATTGTTGGATTGTTGGTNAAAGCTCAGGGCATAGCATTACCTGTTGGTGAAACTTGTCTAATTAAAAATAGAAGTGGTGATATTCCCGCCGAAGTTATTGGATTTAATGAGGATCGTCATACTCTTTTAATGGTACTTGGGAATATGGAAGGGATTTCGCCTGGTGATCGCATAATTGCTACGGGTAAATCGCCTACGGTTCGTGTAGGTGATGGGTTGCTTGGCCGTGTTATTGATAGTATGGGGGAACCTCTGGATGATAAAGGAGAACTTGATTGGTCGAATGAGTACCCCATTTATAAGGANCCACCTCCGGCCTTAAGCAGAATGCCGGTCGATTCTGTTTTGCCAACCGGCATTCGTGCTATTGATGGTNTGCTTACGGTTGGTAAGGGCCAGCGAATTGGGATTTATGGGGGGGCAGGAGTTGGTAAAAGTATCCTAATGGGAATGATTGCCAGAAACACTGAAGCTGATGTTAATGTCATTGCTTTGATTGGTGAGCGTGGCAGAGAGGTTGGGAATTTTGTTAGAAGTGTTCTTGGTGAAGAAGGCTTGAAGCGTTCTGTGGTTGTTGCCGCTACTTCCGATCAACCGGCGCTAATACGTATACGTGGTGCGTTCGTTGCTATGGGGGTTGCTGAGTATTTCCGAGATCGAGGAAAGAGTGTTATGTTGATGATGGACTCTGTTACACGTATGGCAATGGCTCAACGTGAGGTAGGTATGACTGTTGGGGAACCGCCAACAACTCGAGGTTACACTCCGTCAGTTTTTTCGATGTTGCCCAAGTTCATGGAACGGGCTGGAACATCAGATCAGCAGGGAAGCATAACCGGGTTTTACACTGTTCTAGTAGAAGGAGATGATATGATGGAGCCGATTGCCGATGCAACCCGTGCAATTTTGGATGGTCATATTGTTCTATCGCGAGAATTAGCCTCTCANGGACATTATCCAGCGATTGATGTTTTGGAAAGCATAAGCCGATTGATGGTAGATATTGTCCCCAAGACTCATCAGAATGTCGCTGATGCACTGCGTGAATTGCTGGCGGTCTATAGGGAGAACCAGACTTTGATCAACATTGGGCTTTATCGCAAAGGGACAAATCCTGATATTGATATCGCCATTGATTGTCGTAATGAGATTCTAAATTTTCTGCGACAGGAGATGATGGAAAAAGCAGAATATGATGATTTGCTCGCGCATCTTTATGAAATGTTTCCGGATCTAGCAAATGAAGAAATATAAATTTTCTCTTGATCAAGTTTTAGAAATTCGCCAAAATATTGAGACACAACGCCAAGGTGAGTTTGTCCAAGCAATGCGTGTTGTCGATGAAAATACAGATATTCTCANAGGTATTGAAGAGGATCAACAGAGTTTTCTNGAACGTTATCATACTCNTCAGCAGGCNGNTCTCCAGCCAAATGANTGTATTCANTATCATCAATATTTTCATGCGCTTGAGGTTAGCATTGACCGACAAAATGAAAATATTGAGCTTTTGAGGGAAGAGGCCGAAGAAAAAAGAGAACGTTTGGAAGAAGCATTGCGTGATAAGCTAGTCATTGAAGAACTAAAGAAAGAAAATCTGCGAAATTTCCAAAAAAANCTCGCAAAAACCGAACAAATGTTTATTGACGATACGAGTACAATTACTTATAATTATAGATCTAAAAGTGGTTCTGGAAGTTAATCTCATCTAGTATAGTTTTTGGGAGTAGTTTAGATGTCGAAAAAGATACTTATAATTGGCGGATCAGCGGTTGCGGCTCTTTTGGTTATCCTGTTGGTAGTGGTGTTCATATGGCCCAGGCCTTTTGCTGGAAGTAAGGAAGACAGTTCAAGGAATGGTGAAATCGTGGATTCAGGAGGTGTCATGAGTTCATCCGCGGAATTTGCGCGACGTCAGAGCCAATTGGAAACGCTAAGTGAGATACTTAAGCGAGAGAGGGAATCGCTTGATATCCTCTCGCAGGAATTGAAAGAACAAGAAGTGAAGATAGAGGGAAGGCGAAAGGGGCTTGAGCGGGAGATGGCCGATCTCAAGCAAGAGCAGGGAAAACTGGGCAATAACCAAATTTCTCTGGAGCAAAGGAGCCGGACGTTGAATGAGAAACAAAGGCAACTTGAGGAACGTGAGAAAAAGATTACTAATTTTGAAAGGGAACAAGAGGAAAGGAAACCCGTTCCTGCTCCGAAGGTGTCTTTTGATGCTACGGCTAAAGCTCGAGAGCATCAAAAAATGGCTCGCGGTTTTTCAAGCATGCGACCAAAGGATGTGGCAAGTCTCCTTACGGTAATGATGCAAAAAGGGGATGAGGGACATGCAGATGCGATTAGTTTGTTAAAGAAAACAGGGCCTGATTTAAAGATGAGGATTCTTTCAGCTATAGCCAAGGATGATATAGCTATGGCTGCTGAATTGACCCAAACTCTGATGATGCCTTCAACAGATTAACTCATCGTGTTTTGGAGAGATCCTGAAATGATAGAGTTGACTCGGATCGATGGTAGCAAGTTAATGCTGAATGCCGAGTTGATCAAATGGCTTGAAGGAATGCCGAGAACAACGACAATTACTTTGGTTACAGACAATAAGTTGATGGTCAAAGAGACGGTAACCGAGATTGTGAGGAAAGTTGTTGACTATAAGCGTTTAATCAACATCTATCAAGAAGAATCAAACTTAGAAAATCAAGTAGCTATTACAACTAATGAATAGAGGGCGCTAGAAAATGCCGAATACGATTATAGGTTTTATAATTACAACTGTTGCTATTGTTGGTGGAATGGTAATGTCTGGAGGTGTCGGACAATTTATTGATATGCCTTCGGTGTTTATTGTTATTATAGGTGCGATAGGGGTGACTTTTGCCAGCGGCTCGTTTAGGCAATTTATGAACGCTATGGCAGCTATGCCTAAGATTTTCACCCCTATTAATTGGCCTTATGCTGAAACTATCAAGCAGTTCCGGGAAATGGCGGCCGTACTTCGGCGAGAAGGACCAATGGGGTTGCAGTCGATTGAGATTGAAGATGACTTGATGGAATTTGGAACCCAGCTAATCCTCGGAGGGGTTGCAGAATCAGGGGAACTGTCTAACCAGCTGGATCCGAGGCTATCTCAAGTTAAAGCCGATTCTTCGACAAACGCGTCAGTTTGGGTGGCATTTGGTGGTTTCGCGCCAGCATATGGTATGGCTGGGACACTGATTGGTCTGGTGGCTATGCTTGGGTCTCTAGATGACCCGGGTTCAATCGGTCCAAAGATGGCTGTCGCGTTAATCACAACTTTGTATGGTACACTAGTTGCCAACATGATTTGTCTTCCAATTGCCAATAAAATTTCAGTCAATACGTCAGAGGAAGTCGCGTATAAAGAGATGGTTGTTGCTGGGATGATTACCTTGCTTGATGCTCCAGATCCGGATGGTCTCGTTGACATGATGATGGCCCGAGTACCTCTAGGTATTTACGAAGAAGTTGATGCCGAAGCCCGTGCTGAAGCTGGATAGATCAAAGTCAATTTGAGGAGTATTCGATGGGCGAAATAGAAGATTTACAAGATGAAATTGCTGCTTTAGAACTAGAAAAATCCACTATGGTAGAAGGTTGGATGGCTACCTATGGTGATATGGTAACCCTTCTGTTGTGCTTTTTTGTTTTGTTGTTTGCTTTTGCAACTATTGATGTTCAAAAGTTTAGGGAGCTTGTTATCTCTTTGAAGGGTACCTTAGGTGTGTTGAATGAGGGAGAACGTCTGTTTATGCCGGGAGATGTTCCAAAACCTGAACCGAGTTCCGGTCAGCCCTCACCCTCTGCTCAGATAGCATCACCAATTCCTCCCCCACCGGGGCAAGCAGAGAAAGGTAACAAAGGAGAAGGGGATCAAACTGTTCGAGAGTCATTCCAATCGGGGGCTGGCGAGGTGCTTGTCCTCCCTCAAGCTGCCAAATTTGAAGAAGGTTCGGATGAGCTTACTACAAATTTTAAGCAGGTTCTGGATGAACTGGTGCCTTTGATAAAAAGTTATAAAAATAACGAAGTGTCTGTCGTGGGGCATGCGGATCCAAGGCCGGTTAGAAGTCCTATGACTCGGTCTGACGGTTCTCAGGTGACTTCGAACTGGCAGTTGGCTGCAGATCGAGCCTACAAAGTTATTGACTATTTTGTTAATGAACATGAAATTTCCGAGCATCGATTCTCGTTAGTTGCGTACTCAAGTCATAAGCTGGAAGCGAAAAAGCTTGAGAACGAAAGTGATTACCGGCGCGTGGATATTATATTTCGTCCGAAATTTGATCCCACGCAGATGGAATCGATCAGTGCCCTCCAAGAAAAACAGCAATGATTATGCGGAAGGCAATTATAAATTTCAATCTCAACATGTTTTAAGGAGATTCTTGATTATGTCGTATGCTGGATTTAGGGGTGTTATATTCTTATTAGTTTTGTTTATGGTTGGTTCTGTTTTGCTGCTGGTGGGTTGTGGTGGAGGTGATGGGCCTGTGTCTTATGCCTATTATGATTTCTCTGATTCTGTTATCGTTAACTATTTTGATTCAGAAGGCAATAAAGGCTATGTTAGCTTGAAATTAACTGTGGAACTTCCAGAATCGGGTCTCGTCACAATAGGGACCATGTCACAGCGTATACGTCATGCTACTGTGTTGTACCTCAAGAATATGGACCCCGCCGAGCTAACCAATTATATTGCTTCTGATCAGGTGGCTTTAGCAGATGGCATTAAGGACGCCATTGGTGAGGAAACTAAGCAGGAGAACCTTGGAATTAACAGGATTTTGTTTCGCGACTTCGTAATGCAGTAATCCGCAGGTTTAGGAGTGATGGATGGAAGAAAAAGTTAGTACTGAAGAGTTAGACGCGTTGTTTGGGGATGAGGAATCAGAAGAGGGTGAAGCCGCTGCTGATCCTGAGACTGCTGAAGGGGAATCGACAGCTGATGATGTTGCAGGGCCTGCTGTCGATGATGCTGATGTTGCTAGCACTAATGGCCGCATAGTCAAATCCCATGATTGGGGAGAAAAACGCCGATTAAGTAATGATCAGATTCGTACCCTGAATGATATGCATGATCAGTTTGCTAAATCCTATGGCCCCGCTCTCGGTATTACGTTGAAAAGAGAAGTGATGATGACTATGGAAGGCGAGCCAAAGCAGATAAGCTACGGTGAGTATATTGGTACGCTTCCCAATCCAACATCTCTTACCCGTTTTNTCTTGCCTCCTCTGGAAGGTACGGCNGTTTTGCATTTGGATCTCAAATTGGCATTGGCGATTGTTGAACGAGTGCTTGGTGGTAAGGGAGATCCAGTTGATGATGAAGATGTGAGGCCTGCGACTGCTATTGAAGAAAAGGTCGTCCAACGCGTGATGGGGGATTTACTTCAAGCGTTGCGAGCTGCATGGATTAGAGTTGTCGATTTTGACCCGACTTTTACAACTTCTGAGTCGATTCCGTATTATCTGCAACTTTCTCAGATGGCTGATGATATTGTTATTGCTGTTGATTTTAAAGTTGTAGTTAGTGACGAATTTGGTGTTTTGCTTGAAGGCGATTTGTCAATTTGTTACCCATATATCCTCCTCCAGCCGATTGCATCAAGTCTTAAAGCCAGCCAGTTATTTGGAAGTTCTTCCGGTGCAAGTTTAAGCGATGAGATTCGAAATGGCCTTGAGAAAGTAAAGGCTCCAATTCGTTGTAACCTTGTTCGTGATAAGTTAAGGTTGCAAGATCTTCTGGAAATGGAAATAGGTGATGTCTTAACGTTCCGAACAAACTTAGAGCAAGCAGCTGAGGTTGTGATCGGAAAGACAAGTGTTTTTTGGGGGCGTCCGGGAACTTTAGGCCGCCGCTATGCGGTACGAGTTGAGTCTTTCATTTCACCTGATGACCAATCACCCTCGACGTTAGAGGATGTAGCTGAGAATGTTCTTCAAGAAGGAACTGGGAAGTCGAATACAACGGAAGAGGAATAATTCTAATTCAATTTGGAGAGATTATATGCATAAACCAATTCAGTACAGTAGAGTCCCATTTCCGCAATTTACAGATCGCCATGTTATATCTCANACGGATAATATGGCACAGCTTGAGCGTGTAAAAGTCGAAATCGCTGTTGAATTGGGTAAAACTCAATTTGTGCTCGAGGACCTATTAAAATTGAAACCTGCTGCTGATGTCGACCTCAATGATCCGGAGATGACGGCAGAAGAGCGAAGCCAGTACGTGGTCAAACTCGATACCCAAATTGGTGAACCAGTGGATGTCCTGATAAATGACCGAGTTTTTGCGCAAGGTGAAGTGGTTTCGACAAATGTTGGTCAACCTTATGGGGTGAGAATTATCTCGATTCTCAACGAGGAACAGCAGGTTGCAGCGCAGTCTGAGCGGAAATAGTGGAAATATAAAGGGTAAAGGAGTATGATTAAGTGAACGAAGAAGGTGTGGTGGAAGAAAAAGCAAGTCGGGCTTTGAGTGAAAATTTAGCACAGCTTACGAGGGTGCCTGTCGAAGTTACAGTGGAGTTGGGACGGTCAGACCGGACAATTGGAGAGATATTAGAGCTTGGCTCTGGTTCCCTGATTGAGCTTGAGTCGATTGTGGGAGAACCGGTTGATCTGCTGGTAAACGGTCATTTTTTTGCTAAAGGGGAGGTTATTGCTATTGAGGAAGAAACTTATGGCTTGCGAATTACGTCGATTATTTCAGAGGATGATAAGCTAAACCGTCTAAGTGAAATGTTTCAGTAATCTGGTGGGTTTATTTATGAATTTGAAAGGCTTAATTCCCTGTTTTCGTGAGATACCGTCGCTTAATCCTTGATTTTGTAAGGTTTATGAGAGGCTCTCTTGTAGCATTGCTTTGTTTCCTTCCGATCTTGTTTGTTTCTGTGGTAGATTCTCAAGCTGATTTGCCTGCTGAAAACGAGTTAAGAGATGATACGCCGAAAAAACGACAACCTTTCCCTTGGTATTCAGATCCAAACGAAGTTGAAACCTCACCGATATTACCAGATACTGATGCCCCAGTCAGGTTCTTAACTCTCGGTAGAGTTTTTGCCGTGATTTTTGTATTAATACTTAGCCTTGTGATTGTCTATTTGTTGGGGACTTTGCTGAAACGCAATATGTTCCGTGCTCAAAGTGTACTAGGTGCTCAAGGGAGTTTTCGTGTTATAGGTCACCTTTATCTCAATCCCAAGCAGGTTCTCTATTTAGTGGAAGTAGCCAATCGTGTTCTCGTCATTTCGGCTACGGAAAACAGTATTAGTACGTTGTCGGAAATCACAGACGCAGAAATTGTCGAATCTTTGAGGACGGAATTTTCGGCCCATGATTTTCAAGGAACAAATTTCATTCAGTATTTAAAACGGACGATAGGGAAGACAAATTGATTGTGATCTTCGTACCAGCGTAGTTGTCATGTNTATAGGAAAATATCTGCTTTTCCTTGTNATTGTATTTGTTTTGCTGGTTTCAGGGCCAGCGAAGGAGGCTTTATCTCAAGATAGAACTATCACTATCCCTCGGATTCCNCTTGGTCTTAGCGANATCGAGGAACCGAGTGAAGTTGCCACAACTCTTGAAATACTCTTCTTTATTACCATATTAACACTGGCTCCAACCATTGTGTTAATGATGACGTCTTTCACTAGAATTGTGATTGTTCTTTCGTTCGTCCGNCAGGCAGTTGGGTTACAGCAGATTCCAGCTGCTCAAGTTGTAATTGGGCTGTCGCTTTTTATGACGCTTTTTTTGATGCAACCAATTGGGTCGAANATCTACACAGAATCNCTCAGACCATATTTAGATGAAGAANTGGGCATTCAAGAAGCGTTTCAAATTGCAGTTGNTGCTATGNGGGAATTNATGTTTAACCAGACCCGAAAAAAGGATCTACAACTTTTTCATTCTATTGCAAGTGGAGATCAGCCAGCGTATGATAAATCCGACATCAGTACTTTAACCCTGATTCCAGCATTTGTTATCAGCGAACTAAATACTGCATTTCAAATGGCATTTTTAATTTATATTCCATTTTTGATACTTGATTTGATCATGGCGAGTATCCTGATGTCGTTGGGTCTACTCCTACTACCGCCTGTTCTCATTTCNCTTCCGTTTAAGCTGGTTTTATTCGTTGCCATCGATGGATGGAATATCNTGGTGACTTCAATTCTCAGAAGTTTTAACATGCCGTTGTAGGAGATTGGAAAGATGACACCTGAACAAATTGTTGGTGTTGGTAAAGAAGCACTTTTTGTTGCGATACAAATTGCAGGTCCGATACTTTTGATTGGTTTGGTTCTTGGNTTGNTAATTAGTATTTTTCAGGCGGTGACACAAATTCAAGAAATGACGCTAACTTTCGTGCCAAAACTGGCTGCACTCGTTGTTATCGTGTTGCTTGCAGGAAAATCCATTGCCGCTGTGATGATAAACTATACGACGCGTGTGATAGAAACCTTGCCAGAAATGATAGGATAGAATTTGGGATTATATGATGCCTTCCCTGATCAGGTTGCAGTGTTTATGCTGGTCATGATGAGAACCGGGGCAGTCATATTTTCCGCCCCGGTTTTTGGTAGTCCGAATGTCCCCGCTCAGATTAAAGCGGCAACCACTGTTCTCTTCAGTTTGAGTATTTTCCCATTGATTAGTATTCCAGATCAATCGATTGGATCAGATGCGCTTCATTTTATTTTGTATGCGATTAGAGAATCATTGGTGGGTTTGATGTTAGGGTTTATTGTTTCATTGTTAATGAATAGCTTTTTTATTGCAGGACAGACAATTGATACGCAGATGGGAATTGGGATCACGAATATTATCGATCCCGTTTTAAGGACTAATATTCCGACTATGGGACAAATTTGGTTCTTGGTAGCTACCCTGATTTTTCTAGCCATTGGAGGTCCTTATTACATGATAAAATCGTTGCTTTGGAGTTATGAGGTTCTTCCATTGAGTAGTTTGAAATTACCAAGTACTTATGGTGCTGGCCTGTTGCGGTTTTCTGCTGATATGTGGCTGGTGGGACTGAAAGTGGGTGCGCCTGCAATCGGCACTTTGTTGTTAACAATGATTGGAATTGGAGTTATAGCTAAATCGGTACCACAGATGAACGTGTTTATTGTCGGTTTCCCACTTACCTTATCGGTTGGTATATTAACNGTTTATTTGTCTATGTTTTGGTTCTTGCCGTTAGTAGAGGATTTGTTTGTTGATCTTTTTAATCGTATAGGGTTTTTCTTGAGTTCCGGTGCTATTTGATTAAGGGTGTGTTATGGCCGATCCAGAAAAAATATATCCTGCAACGCCCCATAAACGTAATGAATCGAGGGAAAAAGGACAAGTTGCGAAAAGCAATGAACTGGTTACAACGCTGGCACTTATTGCTGTTTTGTCCTTTTTTTTCGTGGCTGGATATGATACATATCACCATTTAATCAATATTATGTATGGGGCATTTACTGCGATTGGAGGCNAATTAAGCGCGGGAAAAACNATTCTCATATTTTTAGGTTTGATGGGCATTGCCTTTAAGATCATCGCTCCTGTCATGATAGTTGCTGTTATAGTTGGTATTCTTGGGAATATTTTTCAAATTGGACTTATCTTTTCTTCCCAACCTCTGATGCCGCAGATGAGCCGTATTAATCCAATTAGTGGTTTCCAGCGCATTTTATCAATGCGAGGACTATTTGAAGCGGTNAAATCAATTTGCAAGATTGGGTTAATTGGGTATATTGTTTATGTCACAATAATGTCAGGTTTAGTGGATGTCTTTTCACTGGTTGATGCTGATAAATCGAACATTGCTGCTTTGTTTGTATCTACAGTTGGTCGTATTGGGTTTCAGGTGTTTTTGCGTGCAGCACTAGCATTGCTCTTTCTGTCGATATTTGACTTACTTTATCAGAGATGGCAACATGAACAGGATATTCGGATGACACGTGAGGAANTACGTGAAGAGATGAAACGAACCGAAGGGGATCCGGAGATTCGGCGCCGGATTCGTCGTGTACAGAGAGAATTATCGCAAGCGCGGATGATGAAAGCCATTCCTGAAGCAGATGCAGTAATTACAAACCCTGTACATTTGGCAGTTGCAATTAAATATGATTACGAAGTAATGGATTCTCCGTACGTTGTGGCTAAAGGTGAACGGAAANTTGCNAGGCAAATCCGTGAAATAGCTGAAGAGCATGGAGTACCGATTGTTGAAAATCCTCCACTAGCTCAAGCGTTGTACAAGAATGTAGAGGTTGGGGAAGNTATCCCAATGGAGTTTTATCAAGCTATAGCAGAAGTTCTNGCCTATGTGCATGAACTTACGAACCGATACAGAGGGTTGTCAGTTGCATAATCAGCAATAACAAGCTTATGAATGNATCTTCAGCTTCAGTCTTCTAAAAGGNTATGGTGGCAGCNTCTTTATCGCTATCAGNGTGATATCGATTCTGTTAGTGATGGTCTTTCCTCTGCCGGGACAGTTTCTGGATTTCCTGCTGACATTCAATATTACGTTTGCTATTGTCATTTTACTCCTTTCCATTTATGTGTCAAAACCTCTGGATCTCTATATTTTCCCGTCGTTGTTGTTGATTACAACCCTGTATCGACTGGCTTTGAACTTGGCATCGACCAGGTTAATTTTGTCTAATGCCTCATCCGTAGATCCAAAAACTGGTGTTGCTATGCCCAACTTGCGGGCTGCAGGTGACGTTATTAAGGTTTTTGGTGAGCTTGTAGGTGGTGATAATGCTGTTGTCGGTTTTATAATTTTCGTTATTTTGGTTACGATTCAATATATTGTTATCACCAACGGTGCGCAACGTGTCGCTGAGGTGCGTGCCAGATTTACCTTGGATGCAATGCCTGGCAAGCAGATGGCGATTGATGCTGATCTCAATGCGGGGCTAATTGACGAAACACAAGCACGACAGCGAAGAATGGATATTGAATCTGAGCAAGATTTCTACGGCGCGATGGATGGTGCTAGCAAGTTTGTTAAAGGAGATGCAATTGCGGCTATTATTATCGTCATTATTAATATTTTNGGTGGNATTGTGGTTGGTGTGGTGCAAAAGGGGTTACCGTTTACTGAGGCAGTGAAAACTTATACCATCCTGACTGTTGGAGATGGACTTGTATCCCAGATTCCTGCTTTGGTTATTTCAACTGCTACAGGTTTGGTGATTACTAGNGCANCGTCAGATGAGGATCTAGGTCAAGATGTTACTCGGCAGTTGTTGTCGCAACCAAAGGCGCTTGTTGTGGCTGCAATCACGCTCGTGGCCTTGCTGCTGATCTCACCGNTACCCNGGTTNCCACTTATTCTGGGCATAGTAACNTTAATAGNGTTGGCTGTGTATTTATTGAATAAANAACGTTTTGAGACTATTGATGAAATGGGGGCAGAAGAACGGCAAGGAGGTTTGGANCANGAAATGTTACAAACTCCTGAAGTTGATCCTGTGTTGGTAAAAATTGGCTATGGCCTAATTCCATTTGTCGATGAAGAACAGGGAGGGGATTTGCTTGATCGTGTTCCCAAACTCAGAACACGATTGGTCAACGATCTTGGATTTCCTGTTCCCCTTATTCGTGTTCGTGATGATCTGCTTCTTGGGGCAACAAAGTATATAATTGAGTTATGGGGTGTTATGGTTGCTGAAGGCGAACTTGTCCCGGGGCACATGATGGCGTTGAGTCCTTCTGGGATGACACGCCGAACGATTGAGGGAATTGAAACCATTGAACCTATCTATGGTCATCCAGCCCTATGGATTCTTGAAGCTAATCAACAAGAAGCGAGAGATGCTGGCTATGCAACGGTTGTGAGTCCAGATGATGTCTTGATTACCCACTTGGAAGACGTTATAAAACGGAATGCTGCTGATCTGCTCTCTCTCCAGATTACACAAGATTTAGTTAATGCCCAACGTGAAGTAAATCCGACAGTAGTTGATGCTGTTATCTCTGAGCGTGCTTTAACTATAGTTGATGTCCAGAAGGTACTTAAACTCTTACTTGAAGAGCAAGTTCCAATTCGCAATCTACAAATAGTTTTGGAAACGTTAGCCGATTATGGTCGTGAAATCAAAGACGCTGCAGAGTTGGCAACCAGCGTGCGGCAGGTTTTGCGTCGTGAAATTACAAATCAGTACCTAACTGAAGAAGGGGGATTGGCGGTTGTCATGCTTTCTCCTGCCTTACAGCAGTTACTGAGTCAGATTATTCAATCAAACGAGGCCGTTGACCCAAGTGTAATTCAACGGATGTTGGAAAATTTATCTCAACAGATTCAGGGAGCTTCAGATCGCGGCATCCGGCCTGTCGTTCTGGTTTGTCCTGGAGCAATTCGTTACGCACTTCGTAACATGATCACCTCTTCTCTACCAAGTTTGCCTGTCCTTGCCTATGAAGAAATGGCACCTAAGGTTGCATGGGAAACGGTGGGAATTGTCGATGCCAATCCGCCTACAGACAGTAATTAAGATTTCGTGTCATAGAAATTTGAACAATTATTATAAAGAGTAGTGGGTAACCTTATGCGTATCAAAACTTATGAGGCCGATACGATCCAAGATGCAATGGTCCAGATTAAGCAGGATTTGGGGCCTAATGCGTTAATTCTCAATACTCGTCAGGTTACGAAGAGTGTCAAATGGTTTGGTTTAGCCAAAAAACATATTATTGAGGTTGTTGCTGGCATTGCTAACCCAAAAAAAACAGTACCGGATCCATCTTCAGCCTTAGTTCCAGTCCCCGCTCCTGATGCGCTTGATACTCAATCGGGAGAAACTGTTTCGGAAAGATCTGTTGTGGAGGGCAAAACGGTTGAAGCTATTGCCTTGCGGAACATTAGAAGCGCGCTTGATGATGTATATCAACGCCAGATTGAAAGAGGAATAAACAAAGAACTTTCGCAAAGGTTGGTATATTTGCTTGATGATATCATTTCTAATGCAGTATCTCATAATCGTAAACTTGAGACTAAAACGATTCGGCAGGATTTCAACGATCGGCTTTCGCAAGTAATTCAGGTTTCCGGTGGGGTTGATTTTAGTGTTGAAGAACAGCAGATTATCTCACTCGTTGGGCCTACGGGGGTCGGAAAGACAACAACTGTAGCTAAGCTGGCTGCCATATCTTCAGTTTTAAATTATAAGAAGGTGGGGTTAATTAGTATTGATGCCTACCGTATAGCTGCCTATGACCAGCTAAAAACCTACGCAGAGATTATTGGGCTTCCTGTTGAACTCGCTTTGAGTCCCCAAGGGGCTCGAGATGCGATAGATAAATTTGCTGATCAGGACATTATCATTGTTGACTCGGTAGGACGGAGTCCAAATCATCAGGTTCATATGGCTGAACTGCATGGATATATGCAGGTTATTCGACCGACAGAGGTGCATCTTACGGTCAGTGCGTCTGTAAAATTTGAGGACCTGGTGAGAATTGTGGATCGATATAGAACGCTTGACGTGAGCAGAATAATTTTTACTAAGTTAGATGAAACGGTTACTTTAGATACGGTAGTCAATGGCGCTTACTATACTAAATATCCAATCAGNTATTTGGGTGTTGGTCAAACTGTACCTGATGACCTTGAGGTTGCGAATATCGAGAGGATTTCCAACTTTTTACTCGCGAAGCAAGATTTGGATAAAGTTCTTGAGAGACTGAATGAGCCGATTTAATATTTCCTGAATTTCAAGAAAGTTACGTTGTTTTAAGCACTTATTATATNTTGGCATATATTGTGCTAAATTGTCATTTTGGTTTAGATATGTTAGAATGCGTCTCGTCCGTGAACGCAGAGAAAATATAAGGAAATGGCCTCTAGAGAGTCCGATCAAGCAGCGAACCTACGCAAGTTAGCTTCTCCAACGCGAGTCATTACGTTCGCTAGTGGTGGAGTTGGTATGGGATATACAACGCTGTTGGCNAATATTGTTGTTGAGTTAGTNAATCAAACTGACTGGAAGGTTTTAATTTTTAGTACACGTGAAGACTATNAGCTCAATAATATATCNNATCTGTATCAGATTATTGGGGCNTCTGAATCGTATGATCTTGAATCTCCAAGCAGTGATGTTATAAAAATTAGATCAACNAGGTATGATAATTTAGACACTTTTTCAGTACTGGACAACTTGGCTTTAGTAAATAAGGATGTTAGTGAAATCCACAAATTGGAGGTGCAGTTTAAGGAATTTGCTAAGGAATATGACTTGGTTGTCATGGAGCTTGGGCATGTTGATGAATATAAAGATAAGTTTTCTCAGCTTTCTAATGAGTTCATCACCNTCACAACGACAGAGAAAGATGCCAGAACCAAGTGCTATTCACTAATAAAAAATGCTTTTGACGAAACAGGGCAAATAGACGTNAAATTGCTGGTAAACATGGTGGGAGGCGAATCAGCTGAGTTTAATCAAGTGGGCGAAGGAATTCAGAAAGTTGTGAAGCAATTTCTAGAGAAAGACATAGAATTACTTGGTAGTGTTCCAATGTCTGCCGATGTGCCAACGGCTGGTCGTCACGCTTCTCCTTTTGTAGAGAAATTCCCTGATTCTGATGTTGCTGTGTCTGTAAGGAGTGTTGTCACTAAATTACAGGAAAATCACGAAGAGTATAAAACAACGTTAGTTAAGTTGGGATCTTTATTGGTAAGGCAGCTTGCTTAATCTGACAAAAATTTTGGTTGTCCGGAATAGTTTGTATGGAAAACATAGCGTAATGGGTATCTCTGAATGGGCATAATAGTAAAATCTAGGAAAACTGGAGGACGTTAAATGCAAGATCAAGATGATCTTCTTGAAGAGGAAGAGGTATACGAGGAAGAGGCGATAAGTCGTGCCGTCAANCTTCACATGAGAGTTGGGGTTCGATTTGAGGACATTGAAACGAGGATTCTTGATATACATCGTGAAACTGGCGAAGTGAAATTTCTCTCCCCGATGAAGGGGCCGCGGCCGCGGCCTGTCAAGACTGGGACAATTATTCAAGCGGTTGTTCCACTATCAGATGCAGGGCAAGAAGACATAGAAATTGAACTTGTTGCNATGGAGCAATTTCAGGATACGGAGGATGAAGCCTGGTACGTTATTGCAGAGCAGGATGGACTTGATTGGGAAGATTGGCTAATNANAAGGCGGGAGTATGTNAGAGAGAAAGCAAGTTTTCCTATTAGTTTTTGGCCGATAGNAGATGAGGAGAAAGTCTTTGAAACAAACAGTGANAACATCAGTGGATCTGGGCTGAAAGTAACTTTGGAGCTTGAAGGTGTAAGAGATTGNCCATTAAANGTGGGTGATGAGATAGCGCTTGGTTTAAATATGCCTCCGATCTTGGACTTGGAAGGCAAGGGGATTTTAGACCAAGGGGATAGTCATCTTGAGTTACCTCCTTTCGCTGCAAGGATTGTGAGAGCTCACGAAATTGATTCTCGCTCGATACACACAAAGAAGTGGGCGATAGGGATTTCATATGAATATTCTGAAGAGGATGANGACATTGAGGATTACCTCATTAAGTATGTTCTTAAGTTGCAAATTATCAACGAAGCTGCAAAGAGGGCTTAGAANCANTGGTTTGTTTCANCCNTTTGAATGTGGTTCTGATTTATAAGGGAGGTAATCACNTTATATTTGAATGAATGATTTCACTCAACAATTAAGCGCTATACTTAGTGTGTCCGTTTTCTTCGTTGTATTGTTTCTCGCTATTTTTGTCGGGAAGTTCCATCATAATATTCTTGTCCCATTCCAGTGGGCGACTTATTCTTTGCTCGTGTCGCTTGTTGTTGGTATGGGTTTGGGGGCATTATTCCAGTTTATTCGGAGTGACAGTGACAAGGAAACAGACTAACCTATCTTCTCGTATGATACCAATTGAAAACTTTAATGTGCTGATAAAGTNCAGTTTTATTNTGNCNTAATGACTGAACACATCAGTGAAGAGGAACTGTGGAATCGATTTAGAAGTAAAAACGATGCTTCCGCTCGAGAAGATCTTATCCTAAAGTATATGGGATTGGTGAAGTATGTGGTGGATCGTCTTTCTATGAAGCCTCCCTCTACTATAGAATACAACGATTTATGTAGTTGCGGTATTATTGGTTTGGTGAGTGCTGTAGACCGGTTTGATCCAAGTCTTGGTAACAAATTTCAGACATATGCTATTTGTCGAATTCGTGGTGAGATTTTGGATGAGTCCAAGCGCATGGGGTGGGTACCTCGTCCGTTATATAAGAAGAATATTGAAATAGAGCAGGTCTTCGCTTCGCTCCAAGCTCAACTTGGTCGTCCAGCAGAAGAAGAAGAAGTTGCTGAAGCCATGTCAATTGAATTGGAGGAATTACAGCAGGCAATTGCAGATTACAGCCGAGCGTCTCTGGCTTCACTTTATGATGTTGTTGGTGGTCAAGGCGAAAATGAGGAAGTGTATCTGATAGACTTGTTGGGTGATCCTGACAGCAAAATAGCTGAGTCGGTTGAGCAAGACGAGATAGAACGTTTGGTTGCCATAGAAATTGATGCACTGCCAGATCAGGAAAAGAAAGTTGTTGCCCTTTACTATAAGGAGAATTTAACCCTTAAGGAAATTGGTGTTCTGTTGCGGGTTACGGAATCTCGCGTGTCCCAAATACATGCTAAAGCAATGCTTAGAATACGGGGACGGTTAAGGACGCTTCTAGAATAATCTGGTTTGGGGATAATAAGGAGTTTGTCGTGTCGATTCAGATTGATCCAGTACATGTTCCTCTACAATTTCTTTCGGTACAGCAGATGCAAGATGTTCGGGCGCAGGAAACGATCGCACCCGAAAGTTCGCTTCCTAACGAGACCTTAAAATTAAGTGATTATAGAATGTCTCAAGTTCCAAGCACACCACAGGCTGAGAATAGCGAAATACAAGAACGGGAAAATCAGCGAAAGAATAATCTATATTACCAATCTCGTGAGAGAAAGAAGAAGGCATCTCTTAGAGCTCATGGGACGGTGGATTCTGTAGAAAGTCACATTGTCAACGTGACACTTTGAAATTTCGGCTTACAAACAAATGAGTAAAAAACCAAATTCGTCTTCGGAAGACATATCTTCTAATTCAGAAAATTTCTTAGACAATAACCCTATTGATGAGAACTCACCTTCTTCTGGTTTAGCAGATGACCATTTGCGTCATACGATTTCGGAACTGAAAATTGAGTTAGATGTAGCTGAAGAAATCAAACAAGATCTCGAGAATACCAGACAAAAAATTGATCAGTTAAATCAGCAAATTCAAACTGCGAGAAATGAGACAGAGGAAACTCAATCCGAACTGGACCTGTTACAAATGGAGGAAGCTCGGGTAAAAGCGGAGCTTGAGGTTACTAGAAGTGAAAGAGTCCGCGTTGAAGGAGCTATTCGCCAAATTCGGCCTCAGATTGACCAACTTGCACAGGAAGGAGGTCGGGCCAAGGAGGAACTTAAGGAATCTCATCGGCAATTGCAAACTGCCAAAAATGCGAGGGATAAGGGAAAATCAGAACTCGAGAAGATCAAGCAGGCTTTATATGCAACTGTAGCGCTAGAAGCGCAGATACAAGCAGAAATTGAATCAAGCCGAGTGGCTCTTGAAAAGGATCGCCTTCAAACCCAAGAAATTCAGGATCGCCTTAAGGATGGGCACAGAAAGCTAGAAGCGATCCGGTCTGAAGTGAGTCAGGCACACCTTGAATTACAGGGGTCGCGTGTTGAAGAAGCTAAGATAAAGGCTGAGCTAATTGTCGGCCAGGAAAGGAAGCAGCAGGAATCAGTTGATCAAAGGAATCTTGAACGAGATCGAGAAGGTAGTGCTCAAGATGATGAGATGCAAAGTTCAAGTCTTTCCTTGATAAAACGTATAGTACATTCGGATCTCGACTTGATAATGGAGTCGCCTGAAATCCCCTCAAAGCTGGTTAAGAAAGTGGAGATCGAGGAGAATTTGGATGATCCTGTTTCTGCTTCCGTAGATGCCGCAGCTAATGTGGTTGAGTCGGTGGCGGACCAAGAGAAGGACGTGGAAAAAGATGGAGATATTAAGGCTCTCAGTCAACGTTTGGGACATAACAAAATCTATGAACTTGCTGATGCAGGTCATGAAATTGATGAGATATCATATGCAACAAATGTTACAAAAGGTCAAATTAAATTACTGTTGAGGATGCGAGATTTAAAGGCAGAGGCTTAGTCGAAAAAGCGTCGAATTTTCTTAATTATAGATCAATTTGGTGGAAAAAATTGGGAGACTGCTGATAGATGAATGTCAGACAACAAATAAATAGAAAAATTAATCTCCGTATTACATCCAGTAGCGGGGAAACGGAAACGTATCCCAGTCGCATAAAATCATCCGGAATTGAACATCTGACTGTTCTCGCTCCTGATATTGGGGATCTTTCTACTTGGATGGATCAGGAGATTACGATTGAAGAAGAACCGGTTGGGGGCATCACGGCGGTTTACGAAACAAAAGTTCTCAGTCATGAGACTTTTGAGGAAGAAGGACATGGTTCCGTTCTGATATTAAATCGACCACAGGGTTTTGAAGAGCGACGATCAACCAGAATTGATGTGAACTTNCCNATTACTATCAAATCGGAGGTTAAATCAGGGACTGTTGGTACGACGGAAGAAAAAATAGAGAGAGCGTTAGCCACNAACTTAAGCCCGTATGGTCTGTTAGTCATNCTGGGACTTCGTCAGGATGAAGATTTGCAACGNGGGCAAGTGGTGAGTCTCAGTTTTGAGTTATNATCTGCTAGTCCAATCNTNTTAACTCTCAACGCACAAGTCAACAGAAAGTACAAGCTNGAACTTGGTGAGCTATCGACCAAATATGCTATTGCTTTTCAGTTTGTTGATATCTCGCCTGATGTAGAAAACGAATTGATGCGATATNTTTTTACGAATCAAGTNGAGTTACAAGAAACCGACTTGGAGTCTCCATCCATATCTCCACAGGAACAGGTTCGCTTACTCAGGGATGAGGTTAATAGGTTGCACGAACAACTTAAGGTTGTTAACGGACAGCTAAAACAAGCAGAGGAAGCTAGGTTGCGATCCGATACCATTATCATTCANTTGACAAAGAAACTCAATGAGCAGGGAACAGTACTTAGCCGTGGAAGTTGGTGGCGTGCCTGGGATCAGTTTGGGCGCCGCTAGTTGGCTANAATTGAGTTAAGTTNGTGTCACTTTTGTCGATAAAACCTAGTGGATTGNCCNGTTTTCTTAGGGTTTGATTTCTGAAATATTATTCATTTGTNTAGGAGTAATTCAAGNAGATGTCTTTACAAGCAACAGGACTTGTCTCAGGATTTGATGTTAATAGNATCATTGATGACCTGATTAGAGCCGAAAGTGCTCCGCGTTCACGGCTTGANAACCGCGAGAAGATCCTAAATGCTCAACAAGATACGTTAAAAACTATAAATTCCAACTTGTTGGTTTTNCAGAGTNGGGCAACAGGTCTAGCGAGTNATACGCTTACGCTCCAGAGANTGGTNACTTCCACCAATGAGGACGCNCTGGAAGCCACNGCTACNTCAGGTGCTCCGCGTCAGNNTTACCAACTGGATGTN
Organism: Candidatus Poribacteria bacterium; assembly: GCA_002729415.1. Classification (GTDB taxonomy): domain Bacteria; phylum Poribacteria; class WGA-4E; order WGA-4E; family UBA9662; genus UBA9662. Next base: position 92,803 of record PBXZ01000071.1, read on the forward strand.
TCCAGNCTGGCGACTTCCTCTCGTGTTTCAAGTGATAGTTCAATTAGTAACTCAATCGAACTGGGTAGNCTGGTTGAAATTAGCTTGGAAAAGGATTCNGATAATGATGGTTTGCNTGATCAGGGTTCGTTTACAGTGGATGGNNTGACCAAGGATAGTAGTGGTAANGATATAACTATCACTNTAGATNAAGGTTCTACTACGCTGGATAGCATAGTNTCTACACTCAACTTTACCGCTACTGACAGCACGACAACNTCAACAAATNATACAACNCTCTTTGAAAGTAGTTACNTTGGTGCGTCAGATGATAGCGGACTGTCGATTACCAAACGAATATCCAAATTGAATACTGCCTTAGCTGATCCGACGAAACAGATTAGCACNAGCCAGTTGANTTTTAAGGAAAGTGATACCAACTTCGNTTCNGTGATTGGATTGNCTGTTGCTNAACAGACTATTCANNGTCTTAGCGAANTAGATGGNNTCGTTGGCAGCAATCGCATGTCCGAACTCGGCGCCGTAGAAGTCTTGGATTATGACAATTCTAGCAGAACTGTAACTGTGAGTACAGATGACGTCGGTCGATTCGCAAATACCCAGATTCTCACTTTCGCTGGAGGTGGTATAGGTAATGCTACCGCCAAGATGACGATTAGTAGTAGTCCTAGTGCTAGCGCAGGTACTTTTACTTTGTCGTCGTCAAGTTATGACCTGACAGGAGCCCGAATTATTGGTGCTGAGAGTACTGGTGGTGGCCAACCTTTCTCTGCAAAATCTGTTAACCCTGGTTCTTTTACCATCAATGGAGTGACTTTTCATGTTCCCAAAATCCAGGGTAGCAGTTTGGCTGTCAAATTCAGTTCAAGTACGGATCTTAACAGCACAACAACCCTGAGTTCTGATTTAACCAGTTCCGCTACAACGATGACAGTTAGTTCTACTTCGTCATTTGCTACTTCAGGTACCATCCGTATTGAGGATGAATATATTAGATATACTGGTAAAACGGGAGACACTTTTACTGGTTTAACCCGGGGGGCTAGTAGTACTACCGCTGCTGCCTACGGGGCGGCAGGCAGCATTGGTATTACCTCTGTGGATTATAGTAGTCAGACGATGTCAGCTCTGGATATTACTGCTGGAACTTTCACCGTTAAGGGGGCTTCAGAAAAAACTGTCACTATCAGTTCGACTTCCGATACCTTATCTACGGTAATAAACAGCATTAATTCAGCTAGTGCTGGGGTAACGGCGTCACTGTCACCAGATGGTCGCGTCAAACTGGTTGGTTCTGCTGGGACGATTGTAACGGTGAAAGATGGCACCAGCAATTTTGGCAGTAAGCTCAATTTTGGACAAGGAATTGTATCTTCCACCAAACTTTCAGAATTGGGGATCACGAGCGGGACCTTTAGTCTAAACGGCATTCCATTTACCTATTCCTCTTCAGACACTGTTTATAATGTAATAAATAGTATTAACCAAAATGGTAATGTCAACTTACAAGCGAGATTGACTACAGATGGTTTTGTGGAAATTTATAGTCCCGATGGAAGTTCATGGCGTTCGGCTAGTGAGTTGAGTACGACTTCTTTAGGGAGTGCTATTACAGATTCTTCATCATCCATTACGGTAGTTTCAACGGGTGCGTTTCCCAGTACGGGAGTTATTCGGATTGGTAGTGAAGATATTGCCTATACAGGGAAGACGAGCACTACTTTTACCGGTTTGACTAGGGGATACAATAATACGATAACTGCGGCTCATTCCAGTGGTACTTCTGTTACTAACGAACCTAACTGGGCCATTTCCGATAGTAGTGGCAATTTGGCTTCACTCTTCGGCTTTAGTCGTAGCAGCGAAACCTTACAGAATGTGCTTAATCAAGTTACAGCATCTTCAGTTGGTTCCGTGTTTGCAGTTCGAGATACCATCAAGGGGACGGTTTCGAAGATATCGATGCCTGCCACTACAATGAATGACTCAGGCGGTATCGATGATGATGATACAACCGTTACATTGACTTCAGTTTCGAATTTCGCTGATCAAGGTGTAATAGTGATTGGTGATGAAGAAATACTGTATACAGGTATCAGCGGAAGTTCTCTGACAGGGTTGACCAGAGGTGTTAATGGCACCACTGCGGCGTCACACAGTAATAGCTCAGCAGTTTCGGGTGCTTATATAACCAGCGCGGCCACGACTATTCCACTGGATAGTTCAACCATTGGAAATATTGCGGCTTCTGGCACGATCTCAATTGAAGGGGAGCAGATTACCTATACTGGTAAATCTAGTAATACTTTAACTGGAGCTACAAGAGGGGTTAATTTAACAGCAGCAGCTTTGCATTATAATGGTGTTGATGCCACAAAAACTTTGTCGGCATCAGATTCCTTGAGTGGTACCAGCCTAGTGGTAAATGGTACCACTTTCCTGCAATCAACTTACGGTACCGTTGGCAAGATGATTGATGCTATTAACCGTCAGTCTTCGACCTTAAATGTTATAGCTTCCCTCTCCCGAAATGGGCGGTTCCAGCTTACTAGCCAGAATAACAATCAGATCAGTGTTACCAATAACGGCATAACTGAGTTGGGAACATTAAGTACCAGTACAAGTAAGGATGCTCTCCAGTTTATCTCGTCGAGACACAGTTCAGTCTCGTTGGGAGGAAGTTCAGATTCCAGCAATTTCTTTAACTTGCTTGGGCTTGACGATTTAACGGTGACAACCCACACATCCTCGTTGGGGATGACGGGATCCGATACAAGTTTGACGCAACCGACGGCGGCTATTCGGAGCGATCGGAATGATTTTGGGGTGGGAAGCGATACCTTGTCCACGATCAATAGTAACATTGTTGCTGGTACTTTTAAGGTTGATTCGACTACTGTTACCGTTACAACATCAATGAAGCTGATGTCGCTTAAGGATAAGATTCACGCGGTTTCTAACGTCACGGCCACCTTCGACAGTGGGCAATTGTTGATTTCCTCGACTGGCAATACCTTGACACTTAGTAGTGACACAGCCACCATCTCCGGTGACGATCCCGATACCACTACCAAGGTGTTATCAACGCTTGGCTTGCAGGAAGTTACAGTTAACAAAGGAAACTTTGCTGGGTTAACTACATCTCCGACGCTAGGTACTATGTCTATAAATGGTACGGCGGTGACTGTCGACTTGAGCACAACCATCAATGATATTGTGGCTTCTGTCACATCTGATGTCAGCAATGTTGATGCTCAATATGATCTGACAACGGACAAATTCGTTTTGAATACCTCGGGTAGTTCTGCGACTCGAATCAGGCTTGGTTCTGGTTCTGATACCAGCAACATGTTAAAAGTCCTCAATTTGTCAGAGGTGGTTCAAACTTCTGAGATAGTGGGGACACAAGCTAAGCTGGTCAGCTTTTCTGATCCGCTCCTTTCGGCTATTCAAAACGGAGATACTTTTTACGTTAACGGTCAAAAGGTTGAGATTTTGGACTTGGATACTACCGGAGTTTCCGTTAGTGACATCGTAACAGCGATTAACAAAGTGTCAGCTACTTCTGGTGTGATGGCTTATGATTCTGACCCAGATACGTCCGGATCTAGTATTGATGGGAAATTGTATCTAAAACGGACTAGTGGTACGAGTATAGTGCTGCAAGACGATACCGTAAAAGTCTATTCCGAATTGCGTTTCAGCAGCACTGATATCCAAATTCAGGATGCATCGAATACTGTTAATAATAAGATCAGTAATGTTATTCGAAGTACTAGTCGACTTGGCGGTATTACTGCTGCTACCAATCTGAAGGATATTCGCTTTAAGACGACATCGGATGATGATGGTGATACGTCATATGAGGGGTTATTTGAAAACGATGTAACTCAGGGTAGTTTTAACATCAATTCGGTAACAATCAGTTATGATAACACGGATTCTCTGCAGGATGTATTGGATAGAATTAATGTGTCGGACGCTGATGTCACTGCCAATTACAATACGCTAACAGATAAAATCGACTTGGTTTCCAATAAGACGGGGAGTCCCTTGATTCGTTTGGATTCAGGAACTCTGGATTCCACGACCCTAACCGCAGCAAGTCTTGAGGGGGGGAGTTCCTCCAATAACCGGGATAACGTCATTGTTCATCGGCACAAATCCGGTAATGCGGACTATGCTTATATCATTGACAGTACCAGTAACAAAATTGGCGTTTTCAAGACAACGGATACTGGCAGCACTACAGCAAATCAGTATGCTGGAGGGGTATACACAGTTGCAATGGCTGGCAGTAGCGAAATCTTGGGGTTGGCTGTAAAGGACGCATTGGAAGTTAAACAACAGAATTTCCGGTCACAGGACAATTTCACCATTGATA
>PBXZ01000072.1:0-18656 GCA_002729415.1 Candidatus Poribacteria bacterium
TAACGATTGAACTATAATATGTATCGTATTATACCAGAGGTTGTTAATTAATAGTAAGAGCCTGTTTTAAAGAAATTAAGGTTGGTTTCAGTATCAATTGAATTATAATCAATATTGTGTTCTTCGGGTTGGGACGTTCAGTTTATATGCAGGTTGAGTACTCGATGCCTGCTTGGTCAAGAAAGGGATTGTTCTACGGGACATCGTTTTGGTTATGGTTTTGAAAGTACCTCCTTTTGGGTTAGCTGCTATTTGGAATCGATTCTGCTACTGTTTTATTCCACCTCAAATCACTCCACGAAGTAACGCTGGTCTACATATATTAAGGGGAGCTAGGCAAAACTAAACCGCTTTTCTTCTTGGTACCATTACGTTAATGGTAAGAGAAGGTTATCCAGAGGATGGAAATCCTTGAGTGGCATACATTATCCCAAACCAAAGGTGATTGGATAAAGTATGACGCGCCACTTTACTGCATTTTGATTCTGACTCTCAAATGGGTTTCATGGCAGAATCATACTGATAATGTCGTAGTCGATAAAACAGTGGAAGTTGTGATTATTGAGTGTCGTTCCTGAATCGAAATGGTTGGTTTTTGGTAAACTCAGCGCTGGTTATTGTTGGACACCAATAGCGTTCAATATGTTCTACTACCAAATCTGTCCCACGGAAATGGCTAACGAAAGGATGTTGGCGAGAATTGTACATCGTGTCAGTCAAATCGCGCATTAGTAGTACATTCTGACCTTGGTAAACCAACTGGCGGATGGAAAATGGACGGCCAAGTACACACATGTTGGTGTGCACACCCATTACGATCACATTTTCAATCTGGCGTTGTTTCATTAGATAATAGGCTTCGTCACTATCAGTGATAGAATCAACTTCCTCTATCTCGATGATGTCAATCTGACGAAGGTTCATCGGGTTTTTTTTCGGATCGCATTGGGGGAGACAATCACATCCTCCGTCGGAATCATCAATAGGGAGTTCTACTTCGTATTTTGGGTTCAAGGAACACCAATCCTGAAGTGGTACCTTGGTAGGGATTTTAGGTGCGTTCTGAGCAAGTTTTCGCATTGGTGTGTCAGCGTAAAATTCCATGCCACTGCTTGGACAGTGAATGATCAGGACACCTTTTTTGCGTGCAATTTGAATCACGGTATTCATTCTTGTTGCCATCTCTCCAACTCGTCGAGTAGCACCTTCACACCAGTGTTTGGTCCACATATCGCAGATGACGATGGCTGTCTTTTTCGCATCCCATTCAGCGGTTTTCTTGGCGATGATAAACTTTTTAGGGTTATTTGGGTCGGGAACTTGCTCACGTGTCTGTAATTCTAATGTGGCAGCAGAGAAGGAAGTTGAAGCCGCAGCTAAGACGATGGCACTGGTAATAAAGCCAATATGTTTCATTTTAATATCCGTTCATGCGTCGAAATTACATTGTTGTTGTTTAGACCACCACTCATTGGTTGTTTTCAGGGCCTTTTGNTTTGATCAATATCTCAAGATGTAGTTGTTTATAACTTAAGAAATCATTCTCNTACTTTGACTAGTACAAGATTTTTAACTGTTCGTTTGGAAATACCGAGGNTAACGTTCTAATTGCCAATCCTNTTCAGGTTGAGTGCACGAAAATAATCATTTCCTCTTTTCTCCTGCTTGTNATGTTTAAATTCGAGTTTAANATTTCAGTTGGTACATCATGGCCCATTAATTGATACNNTACACCCTNGAATGTCTGTGCCAGAACATCATTCTGCNACATCCTATCTNATACATTATCTACTACATCTGCTACCCTTCATATATAAACTGGAGAGGCATTTCCCATCTTTTNCAAGAGGATCCACATNTTTTTGAGGTTATCATACNCTAAATATATCTGTCAATAGTATCATCTGNGAGTTTGGTTTGAATAGAACGTGGAAAATATCAGTAGTTAAATCCGGTATTAGTANAAGTTCAGCTTAATTCTTTTGACTATTTTATTCTCATATGTTTAGATATTGAGCATGCAAAAAGTAATTAATTCGCAAGTACTAAGAGAAACGGTGATTGGCGCTGTTGAGTCTCAACAAGTGACCGACATTCATACCCACTTGTTTTCNCCTGATTTTGGTGGATTGCTTCTTTGGGGNGTGGATGAGTTGATNACCTATCACTATCTCGTTGCGGAAGTTTTTCGATCTGCTGATATCAGCTANGAAGAATTTTGGGCNATGACCCAAACTGAACAGGCAGATTTGATCTGGCAGACACTTTTTATCCAGAATTCACCTNTTAGTGAGTCGTGCCGAGGAGTGGTTACNACATTAAAGGAACTTGGATTAGATTTGGCCTCACGGGATCTCCAAAATTATCGAGAGTACTTTGCCTGCCAAAAGGTTGAGGATTTTATTGATATAGTTTTTGATGTTGCCAAGGTGAAATCGGTTGTGATGACTAACGATCCGTTTGATTCAATGGAACAACCAATTTGGCTTGCTGGGCGGAAAGGGGATCCACGTTTCCGAGCGGCATTGCGTATTGATCCTCTATTAAATGATTATGTTGATGTTGGTTGTGACAAGTTGTCCGGATTTGGTTACGAAACTGATTTGGATTTATCGGAAAAATCGTTAAGTGAGATCCGACGGTTTTTATCAGANTGGATTGATAGAATGAAACCGAATTACATGGCGGTTTCACTTCCTCCGGAATTTAAGTACCCGGAGAATTCCAGTCGAGGGAAAGTGATCAAAGAATGTGTCCTGCCAATTTCGCTTGAATATAATGTTCCGTTTGCGTTGATGATTGGTGTCACGAGAGCAGTTAATCCGCAACTCCGAATGGCAGGTGATGGTATGGCTAAGGCAGATCTTACCTGCTTGGAAAATTTGCTTGGAGAGAATCCTAAAAACAAATTTTTGACCACGCTCCTATCACGCGAAAACCAGCATGAGTTATGTGTGATAGCAAGGAAGTTTCCAAACTTGATGGTCTTCGGTTGCTGGTGGTTTATGAACAATCCAAGCTTGGTTGATGAAATTACGCGTGAACGGTTAGAATTGTTGGGATTAAGCATTATTCCACAACATTCTGACGCNCGGATTCTTGATCAGCTCATCTANAAATGGAAACATTCNCGTCAAATCATCTCGAANGTACTAGTTGATAAATATCAGGATCTCTTGGATTCTGGCTGGCTCATAACTCAGGATGAAATTGGACGTGATGTGGCGGCTCTNTTAGGTGGTAATTTTGAAGGTTTTCTTCAATCTTAANTTAATCCGAAGATGTTTAATTTTGGCAATTTAATTAAGAATTGTCAAAGTTTGTGATANTGATTTCCCTTCACTATCAACACAGGTCAGTGTGTGNTCGCCAGCAATCGGTACCAGAAAGAATTTTTGGCTGGGATTGCCTTTGAAGACTAATTCTCCGTTGAGAAACCAGAAAATCTGTTTGATTCGGTTTGATACTGAGGCTTCCAACAAAATCTTTTGATATTTTAAGGGTATTCCTGGTCTTATNTGATGCACTGCNTCTGAAGATGGTGACTTAATGATAGGAACTGAACCGGAGATAATACCATTGCAATCNGGGTTATGTTGTGGGATTTTCGTGATCATNTAGCCACTTCGATTAAGCCACGTTGCAATTTCGGGATTCCATTCTTCAAAAATTTTTTCATGGTAAGTTCGGCCAAGACGGCANTGCGAACACAATTGCATACCTGTTTGATTGTCAATTTGGATNGGCTTGTGGATTGANCAAATCTCNGGAGAAGACACGNTGGNGATATAAAAATCCTTTTTTGTTTTTGGACAGAAGTTTGATTTTGTCATTCCACTTAAAGCACAAACTTGACGTGTTTGGACTCCATGAGGTTGGTCAAACCATCTGGCATTATCCTTGTCGATCACAGCATTGAAAATGGCAAATAGTATGGGGGCTGCAACTTCCGACCCAACTAAGCCTGCTGTCCCATGCCCATCGAAATTTCCGACCCACACGCCAATCGCTAAGTTGGGAGTATAGCCGATACTCCAAGCATCCCGATGTCCATAGGAGGTTCCTGTTTTCCAGGCTACTTTTGGTAAATCTGTAGCTTCAAAGCTTGATGCTAGATCAGGTCGACGGACGTCCGATAGAATTTCAGATAGGATGAAGCTTGTTTCTGGGCTGAAGAGTTGTTTCCCCGTTCGGTGTGGGGTATTCCGAAATCTTTGACTGGATTCAAAATGTTTACCTCGTTTGTTCTGGGGTATGTCATTTGTCTTTTGGGGTTTTGCCATTTTATAAGCTGTTATCCGTCCATGGTCGGCAAGGGATGCATACAAATTTGTTAATTCTATAAGTTGAACCTCGGCACTTCCCAATATCAATGATAGCCCGTAATGCACTTTTGGCTTATCGAGGGTTGATATCCCTGCTCGCTTGAGGAATGAGTAGATACCGTTATCGCCGAGTTTGACACANAGGTTGATTGCCGGCACGTTCAAAGATTTTGTCAATGCCTCTCGCACCGTGACGTACCCACGGTTTTGTCGATTATAGTTAACAGGTCTATATCCATTATAATCGATTGGGACATCGTTGAGTAGACTGCTTGGTGTAACAAAACCACGATTCAACGCGATTCCATAGATGAAAGGTTTCAACGCTGAACCTGGAGATCTGGGTGCTATTGCACCATTTACTTGACCATGGTTTTTCCTGTCGAAGAAATCATAAGATCCTACTACTGTTAGAATCTCACGTGTGTTAGTGTCCATGATGACAACCGATCCATTTGAGATATCTTGTTTTTGTAATGGTGCTAGGTATTGACGTAAAATTTGTTCTGACTTGTTTTGCATGTGAGAATCGATTGTTGAATAGATTTGATTTCTATCGGGATATTGCTGTTTCAGTAACCTTGAGATGTGAGGTGCATTAAACGGCATCCTATAGCGTNTAGTGGGAATTGGTTCGTCCATGGCCTCGTAGAANGCTTGGTTGCTAATCATTCTACGATTTAGCATCCGGCGAAGTACTTTAGCTCGTGCCTGCTTAGCCATAGTAGGATTGANATCTGGACGCAGATGGGTTGGCGAATTAGGAATTGCTGCTAGTAGAGATGCTTCTCCTAAACTTANATGTTTCTGNGATTTATTGAAGTAGACCAAAGACGCCGCTGTTGATCCTACNATGTTACCACCATAGGGTGCTATATTGAGATAGTAAGTCAGGATTTCATCTTTTGAGAAATGACTTTCAATTTGGAAAGCACGGAACATTTCGGTTNTTTTATTGATGANTGTGCGTTCNTTNGGTTCCATCATTCGTGCCAACTGCATGGTGATTGTGGAACCACCTCGCAGTATCTGACCTGACCTGATGTTAGTTATCAAAGCTTGAATGATTGAGAAGGGGTTAATACCAGGATGCAGGTAGAACCAACGATCTTCATATGCTAGCACTGCTGATTGAAGTTTTTGCGAGATTTGATCAAGTAATGGTTCGTCTATTTGCCAAGTGTCATTTTTAGACAGAAATACACGCAGGATTTCACCGTTTCGGTCGAGGATCACCGTTGAAGATGGGGGGGNCAATTTCTCAATTGGTAACGGGTAGATNCTGTTTAAGAGCAAGGCTCCGATTGGCAAAAGTAGTAGAAGGCTGCCCCACAAAACTTTGCTTTTCATATGCTTGACCTGTTCCTATAGAACCTTTCGATATCAGTCAAAATCTATGGTAAAATAGTAGCCAGCTAAAGTGAGGAAATTCATGGGATTCATGGTAGCTAATGAATGTCCAGTTGGATTATACAATATAATCCAACTGCCAATCTAGGGTTTGATATGTCTTTTGATAGCTCAATGCTCCACATACTAAAATTCGACTTCAATGACAAACTCGTTGGNGGNACAATACGACATATTCAGCAAGTTGATGCNCATACGGTTGTCATCAAGATTTCAGGAAGAACTGGTACGCAGTTTCTGCTTCTCTCTGCCCATCCGATGAATGCTCGNGTACATTTCATTAATCAGCCGTCGAAAGGACAAAAGCAATCTCATTTTGCTAATTTTTTGATCAATCATCTTGTTCGAGGTGAAATCACTCAGATTGAACAGATTGGTTGGGACCGGATCCTAAAGATCACAATCGACCCCTTTGTTGAGATTCTCAAAAGTGCTCCGAAGTCTCTAATTGTTGAGTTAATGGGTAAACACAGTAACATTGTTTTGGTCGAAGAGGATAGCCAGCAGATTCTGGAGAGCATCAAACATATCGATGACACGATGAGTCGTTTTCGTGTCGTGCTGCCGGGCGAAGTTTATGAACTTCCTCCTCAACAAGAAAAACTCGATCCAATTCAAGTTAGTCAACGTGAATTTGTAGCAGCATTCCAAGATCAGCCTGATATTAGTTGGCGTACAATCATGAATGTGATTGACGGAATCAATCCGACATTGGCCAAGGAGATTGTTTACCGAACAGGTGAGGGGAGAACATTGGAACAACTCTGGGATGTCTTTCAGGGAATTCGTGCTTACTTTGATCCTGATCGGGCGGTTCCTCAAGTGACAATCAATCCCCAGGATCCNCACGATNTATTAGGGGTATCTATACTACCTTTAACTCAGATCGAAAACAGCGAAATCAAGGNTTTNGATACCTTAAGCCAAGCACTTGATTTTTTCCATGATATGGTNGCTACGAAGGAAATGATTCAATCACAACGTTANACACTAAATCAGGTGCTTACCAAGCGGCNTGACGCGGTTGAACGAAAATTGGTNTCGCTTCGTCGTGATCTGGNAAATGCGGATCAAGCAGAGCAATANCGAGTGAAAGGTGAGTTGTTNATGGCTAACCTTCACCAAGTTGAACCTGGTCAAAAACGGATTATGGCGCAAAATTATTATGATTCGGATTTGAAGACTATCTCCATTNATCTGGATCCTCAGGTTAGTCCTTCTCAAAATGCGCAGCGATATTTTAGNAAATATAATAAGGCCAAGCGAGGNAAATCTGTAATTAATCAACTCATTGCTGATAACGAAGCTGAAATTGAGGTTTTAGATCACTATTGTTTTGGTTTAGAGTCATCTCAGACGCTTGATGATTTTCTTTCTCTTCGATCCGAATTCGAGAAAAAAGGTTGGGTCTCGGATAAATCCAAGAGAAAAAATGACAATCAAACTGTCGGTACATTTCGAAAATATATCTCTCCAGATGGGTTTCAAATCTATGTTGGCCGCAACNGTNTGGAGAATGATTTGCTCCTACGAAGAGTTGCTAAAAGTCAGGATATGTGGCTTCATGCCAGGCAAATTCATGGGTCACATGTCATCATCCGTAACCCTGAGAAAAAACCGGGCATACCGATGCCGACATTATTGCAGGCCGCCCAACTGGCAGCAGTTTTTAGCAAAGCCAAGCATTCAAACCATGTTCCCGTTGACTATACATGGGCCAAGCACGTTGTAAANCGTCGAGGAATTGGTTTCGTACACTATACACANCAAAAAACTCTTAACGTTGAACCCAAGATTCAACAAACGGAAGCCAAATNAGTAGACATGTATGATGTCGAATCCCACTAAATTAAATTGTTGTAAATTGCTGAGATGACAAGNCANAGCCATCCAAAAATGAAGCTGATACCTCCAAGGGGNGTAATNGCTCCGAGCCAACGANCACCTGTAAANCTTAGTGCGTAAAGNCTNCCCGANAAAAGTAGAATGCCGATAACNAACGACCAGCCAGCTACATNAAGGAATTGGCTTTTCCATTGGCACATGCTCCATGCCACAATGAATAAACCNAANGCATGGTACATTTGGTAACGAGATCCGATTTCAAAAACATTAAGCATCTCNGATGAGATTCGTTTGCTCAGGAAATGTGTGCCAAATGCACCGGTTAAAACCGCTAAACTCGCAAACCCTGCACCNAAACAGAAAAAGAGACGAAACATGATTTCCTTNCAAAACCCGTTGTATATCTGGCATCATTCATTTGCTACGATTTTATGCCTAGACGGGTNTTGTATAGTGTATAGTGGTTGTCTGGTAAATTAATTGNNTTNCATCTTATGTTTTTTGACAATTAANTAGANCATAAGNNAAAAATNAAGCTTTGATTGTATAAACTGATGNGANACAAAATTTAGGAACATTTGGTGGCGTATTGCCTCTATGTATATTGACTCAGTTGATTGCATTCCTGAGGTTTGNGCTTATTGTTNGACTGNCTAGTANTATTTATTNATNCNTTACTTATANTAGTTCCACTGTTGATGTTTCTTCATCGTNCTGCAATTGTAACCGATACACATGTCGGAGGCGAAGAAGCTTTTTAAAGAANTTGAAATTGCATTCTTTTTGGCCCAAACTATTTCAGAGAAAATTTATGCNNTCATCTTTTGTTTCAANTGTNGGNGATATGGGNCCTGAAGCTTGAATCNCTTATGGCTGCTATAACGTTATTATTCTAAACAGAGTATATAGTGCAAATAGGACCCCGCCTCTGCATAATACGGTGATTTTTCGCATGATGCGAGATACCTTAAGACTTTCATTTCTTATAATCCTTTTTCCCGTTCTTTTTTTCTCTTTTTNGTATCCAGTTTTTGCTCTTCCTCCAAAATGGACGGCTGTTTCTGACGTTTCGCTTGGCCCTTTGTTATCTAGTGAACCCTCGATTTGTGTTAGAGGTCGACAAGTGTTTGTGACTTGGTGCGATGACCGAATTGGCAGGTCNGAAATCTTTTTTCGTCAGAGTAGTGATGGAGGTAACAGTTGGCGTCGTGAACAACGAATCACCAACACAATTTTCGATTCAACACAACCAGCTATCGTTTGTGATCGTCGTTTTGTCTATCTTGTTTGGCAAGAGGACGACCTTATTTATCTAGCGATTTATGATGGGTTTGACTGGACAAAAGCCAAACCTTTATCAGCGAATGTCGCTTCCCGTCCAAAGATTTCTGCAACTCAAACTTTTCCTGAGAATCTGGTTTATGTGGTATGGGAGAGAGTTGATGCNAGAGGNCGATCGATTGCTGAGATTACTTACAGTCAGGATCAAGGAAGNATTTGGCGTGCTCCTGAACCGATCACAAATGGANCATGGGAAACAGCCGAACCGAATGTGGNTAGTAGTTTTAGGTCAACTTTTGTTGTTTGGCGTGACCATCGTGAAGCAACCGCCCAAATTTATGTTAGACGATTCGACGAAACGATTGGTGGCGGGGAGTTCCGTTTGGCCTCACCGGGTAAGGCCAGACGGCCAGGTGTTAGGGCCTTAGATCAGCAAGTCATTGTAGTATGGGAGAACCGCTCAAACGACATTGATCCAGCTAATATTTTTCACGTTAGTAGTTTTGATTTAGGTGAAACTTGGTCAGTAAGTCAACAAGTTTCCCAAAATACTGCGGAGTCAATTCTACCACAGTCGGTTTTTTTCTCAGATGAAATGGGTGTCTTTTGGCAGGATGGTTCCTCAGGGGACTGGGAAATCCATTTTTCATTATTATCGGATGGACAGAGAGAAGAGATGCGCTTTACCCAGAGTAATGGTAGTGCGATTCAACCGTCTGTTGGGGTAAGTCATGGCCAGATACATCTGGTTTGGGTCAATCGTGCAAATAGTAATCAGTCGTCAGTCGTTTATAGCCGGTATGATACAATCCCGCCGAGCACACCGGATAAACCTGAACATCTTGATTTGGATGCTCCAGAAGGTTTTGATAACGATTCAAAGCTGACATTCATTTGGAAACCAATAACCTTTGATAAGGATATCTGGGATATACCATCCAAAATAGTTTACCATGTCTTTGCTTCGGTAAACGGGGATGAGTATCGTTCAATCGGGACAACTTCCGACACAATCTTTGAGTTTGAAGGCAAAGATCAGAAAACCTACCGTATAAAAATACGATCTGCTGATCCCGTGGGAAATCAATCGGATTTCTCAGATACTACCTCGCCTGTTTTTATTGATCGGAATTTTCCTGTGGTGATAATTCATTATCCATTTTCGAATGCGACTGTGATTCAACCTGTTCCTATTATTGCTACCTGTCAGGATACTAATTTAGCTGTGTGTCGGTTTGAATTTGGGAGCACAATAGCACCAAACGATTGGACGTTACTTGGTAATCCTATTCGGACGCCGTTCGAAACTGAAAAGTTGATGGTTTGGGATACTCGCGGACTAAGTGGTGTTTACACCCTTGCTTTAACTGCAATTGATACCATAGGGAACCAATCGAGAACAGAAATATCAGTTGTTATTGATAACACACCTCCATTACCAATAGAAGGGGGTGTTGTGGTTCCATTAATTAATCAAACTTTTGAGACTGCGTATCATGCCCCTGCTTGGTCGCCTGATGGTCATAAGATTGCCTTTTCAAGTAATGAGGGTGGGTCTGCAGATGTGTGGGTGATGGATTTACACAGTGAATCCAAATATCGATTGACCAAAGATTCAGCCATTGATACAAATCCCGCATGGCATCCAAATTCGGATCGTATAGTGTTCCAGTCACGTCGTGGGAAGCAGTGGGAGGTTTGGACAATCAAGTTGGATGGCAGTGACCATCGGCAACTGATTGAACATGGAGAGACTCCTGTTTTGTCACCGACTGGGCATCAACTCGCTTTTTCCAATAATCAAGATGGGGATTATGAAGTTTTTGTTGTTAAAAATGTAAATAAATTGTTGGAAGGTGGTGCCCCGGATGTTTTTCGCGTTACAAAAAACAAAGCAGATGATTTATTTCCAGCTTGGAATCATGATGAGATGAAGCTAGCTTTTCAATCCAATCGGGCGGGTAGCTGGGGAATTTGGCAGTCTGATGTGAACAGTTTGGAAACATGGCCAATTCACCATAGTTTTGCTAATGAAACATCTCCAAAATGGTCTGAAGATGGTAAGAGAATACTGTTTTTATCAGATCGTATGGGAGATCAAGTAGTAGCTCTTACGCTGAGCATACATGATGCAGAGCCGGTACGTCTTACGCCGTTGGATTTAACGATTAATGGGATCGATTGGTCACCAGATGGGCAATCGATTGTTTTCCAATCTCATGACAGAATTTATACTATGGAGTTAAATTTCCCGTCCCCATCTATAGAGGCGAAAATTGATCTCCCTTNTAACGGNGACATTTTGCAAGGAAGAATAGACATCTTTGGATTAGCCCGTGGNGACTTGTTTAAAACATATTACCTCGAGTGTGCGTCACTTGCTAAACCCAATCAGTGGTCGAAAATTGGGGGGAAGTCGACTGTACCTGTGCAAGAAATCGGTTTCTTGGATCAGTGGGATGCACGGAAACTACATGGTAACTACCGACTGAGACTTGTCGTCGTTTCCAATGAAGGAAATATCAGTACCGATCAGATCACACTGGTTCTGCGTGATAAGCCTCCGTCTTTGGATATCGTGGCTCCTAGTGATAGTATGAAGACAAAAGATAGGATTGTCACGGTTAAAGGCCGGACGGAACCACAAACCATAGTGAGGATAAATAAACACCGAGTTAATACAAAAGAGGATGGATGGTTTGAAAAACCTGTTTTTTTGAGCTTAGGAAAAAATTTGATTACTATTCACGCTCGCCTAGCTGAACTGGAGACATCTGTTTTTCGAACAATTATACGGGATATAAGTGCACCGCAGCTTGTGCTTGAATCTCCTGTTGATTTTACTGTGAGTGAATTACCTTATACTACCATTTTGGGGCATGTGGATGATTTATCATCCAAACTGACCATAGATGGTATCCCAATACCAATTCAACCTGATGGGGACTTCAAGCGGATACAACATCTCTCCATGGGAACAAACCTGATTGTTGTTCGTGTTGTTGATCAATTTAATCGTGAAGTTACCGTATCACGTCGGGTTATTTTCGATGCTAAAGACAATATTGAGAATGATCTTAATCCACCAGCTATTACGGATCATTTTCCTCCGGAAGGTACGGTTTTTTCTAGGTCTGAAAATATTCAGATCACGGCTCTCTTGATTGACGATGTTAAAATTAATCCAAATGCAGTTCGGTTTCGTTTGGATGAAGATACGTTTATTTTTGATCCGATGGTAGATGATCCCGCCGTTTTTGACGACCAGATCTTTACTTTTAACCCAAATGATGGTCAATTCAGTTACTTTTCACAGAGTGAACTGATTGATGGGAAACACACTTTTAAAATCGAAGTCAGTGATCTGGAAGGAAATTCTGCGGTTCCTGTTGAATCACATTTTGTTATTGATACGCAGCCGTTTTTTGCCACGCTCTCGGCTACACGGGATAAGAATTCGCTTAATGTAGTTTTAATTGCTAACAAACCTCTGGAAGCGATTGCTTCTGTTAAGATTTATCCGTCTTTTTACTTTGGAAGTATGAGTTCAGTTTACTCTGTTAATCTNGACAAATTTTCAATAGATTCATCAATTGTTCGTTATCAAGGTGTATTTGAAATCCAGCCATCCCAGAGCAATTTTCAGCTNATGGCGAGTATCNTCCCGAAACNTAACGAGTCTCTTGAAATTTCGGGTTTTTTCTCTGATAGGGACTCAATTTCGAATGCGCGAATATTGCCTTTTCCNCAGCGCACTCATGGGTTNNCTTCGCTCCTCACAGCAAAACAAATTTCAATTTATAATGGACCAAGTNTCATTTTNTTTGATCAAAATTTTGATTCGTCAACACGAGTCATCCTAAGAAGTCAGGATGGAGNTGATGCTAACAAAATTCTATCGCAATCGCAAGACGCTCTTAGCCGNAANATGAAAATTGTGCATCCNNTTACGTTGGTAGAGTCAAAAGAGGAACAAGATGAAGTCTCCTTCCTGATTGCATTACCAGTTCCAAATTCAATTTCTGCTATTTCTCTCTTTCAGTGGGATAGACGTCTTCAGAGGTGGCAACCACTTGTTGGGGAAATAACTAATAACTATATTTCAGCCAGAGCGACCCAATTAGGAAGTTTTGCATTNCTAGAGGATGAAATCCCCCCAACTATTAGCTATGTTTCAGGGAAAGATAGCCTTATCATTGAAGCTATTATTGAAGATGAGGGGGCTGGAGTGAGAANTGTCGATTTNCTCATTGATGGACNGAAAACTAACCCGATTTTTAACCATACAACAGGAAAGNTGACATATCATCCTAGTAANCTTAAACCNGGAAGGCACACGCTGAAAATTACAGCCACCGATCGTGCAGGAAATTCTGTACAAGATGAACTNGCATTTTTCAGTCGGAATATTTTCGCCTTCNTAGATGAGGTTGTTACTTATCCTAACCCGAGTTCGGATAAGGTCACTATTGATTTTAAACTTACACAATCAGCAGATGTGACATTCAAGATATATAGTGTTGCAGGGGATTTAGTTTATAGAAATCAACTTAAAAATGTTACCGGACACCAATCAAGTTTCACTTGGCGGTGCCAAAATCTGATTGAGATACCAGTTGCGTCTGGTATTTANATTTATGTCTTAGAAGCAATGTTGAATAANCAGGTTATCCAGCGTTCGGGCAAAATTGCTGTNTATCATTAATTATTGNCGAGTAAAGACTCCACTTTTNCCACCTGTTTTTTTAGTCAAGTAAACTGCTGAAATTNCCATCTCTCGGTCCACCGATTTGCACATGTCATAAACGGTTAAAGCAGCTATTGAAACTGCTGTTAATGCCTCCATTTCAACACCTGTTCTACCAATGGTTTGAACCTCGGCCTCAATTTCAATACTTTGNTCAGCTTGGTTGATTGACAAATTTACCTCAACTCCGGTAATTGGGATAGGNTGGCAAAGTGGAATTAGGTCTGCTGTCCGTTTAGTGGCCATGATNCCAGCAATCCGGGCCACTTCTAATACATCACCTTTGGAAAATTTGCGATCGGCAATCAATTGTAATGTTTCCANTTTAGCCAGGACTTTTCCAACCGCAACTGCAATCCGTATTGTCTCATCTTTCTGCGTGACATCAACCATTCTAGATTGACCCTTTTCGTTAAAGTGCGTTAGTTTTTCCATAATTGTAATCCTAGCAAATCAGTCAGGGCAAAATCAACAGATTTTTTGTTGNTAATTNCTGGTGATTGTGCTACTCTACGTGGGTTTCCATCATGGNNAAACGATTGGACGGGGTAGGTATCGGAAGGTAAAAAGATCGCNGTTTNGGTGAAATTTGTTGGGTTGATTCTACCTGCCGTGATGCGGCCAACATNAGTCTAAGTCGGACAAACCACATCAAATCATTTGGATNTTCCTNTCTTAATATTTTGATTTGTAGGGATGGNAATCTCTACCATCAGATACCTGCGAACTCAGTAGCCAGCATTTCTAACCTCTCAAACATGCTTAAGTTTTAGAGTGATGTCCGCGCCGATTAGTCCCCCTTTTACCGTTCCGTGTTCTGGTTGACCAGTGAATTAATGATATTGTTCATATTCATTCGCTNGGTATTATCNGCGNTATTCTGACATTGTTGATCAAGNGGGTAGATCTTGTGCTTTAAAAGAGGGGTTTTTNGTAAGGAAGGAATTAAAAATTGTGTTTAAAATTAAGCTTGTGTTTTTAGGATTGTCTTTAGTTATAATAACAAATTGGTCTGATGCAGTTGAACACACAATTCAAGATTTGAACTTCAAGGCAGAGGCACTGGAGAATATGTTGCAACTACCACAAGATGATTGGTTGAATCTGACGTTGATGGGAACAAAAATTGGATATGCTCATGTCCATGCGGAGAAATCGGAATATGAAGGTGAACCCGCTATACGAATTCGATCTGAGGTAGTGATGGAGATCAAGCGTACTGGTACAGATTTACGGTTAGCGATGACACGCATAGCATACTTGGGAACAGATCTTGTGCCGCGCCATTTTGTTTCAACTTCAAATGAGACGGGACAGGAGAAGTTGGTCGAAGGTAGAATTCGCAACGGGGTTCTCGAAATGGAAACAACTCTTGTAAACGATACAACTAAGGTCAAGAAAGAAATCCCCCCGGATACCATTTTCGATTTGTCTATTAGCTATTTTGTCAGTCAACAGGATATTCGTGTAGGGAACCACTATAAACTTAATGTTTTCAGCATGGATGTTCTGGAACCAATTGAAACAGAAATTCGGGTTGTACGCCAGGATCAGATTAATCACCAAGGTACGATGCGAGATGTTTATGTTATTGATTACACTATGGATATTATGGGTGGACTGACAACTACAGAGTGGATCAGTCAGGATGGTACGACCTATCAAATGGAAACTGGATTGCTTGGCTTGAAAATGGAGTTGATTAAGACTGACATGGATACCGCGCTTGGTGAGGCTGGTGAGGTCGACGTGATTTTGACGACAAAAATATTTGTTCAGGGTGATCGCCCAATTTCAGGTAGTAACCATTTGAAAGCATATTTGCGGTTGGATAGTGGAGATTTGGAGAAAGCAATCGTGCAAAATCAGCGCCAAAGGATGATAATAGGTACTGATTCTCGCAATGGAGAAATTGAGGTTTTGACGATTGAGCTTGACGCAATTCAGACACGTAATTTTCCAGTCAGAACGAGTGAAACCGAACCATATCTACAATCAACGGTGTACATCCAAGCAGATCATCCTGCCATTCGGTCTGCTGCTGCTGAAATCGTGGGAAGTCAGGGCGATGCTTGGCTCGCCTCCCAGAAAATTTGTAATTGGGTCTACAAAAGTATAACCGACAAAAACCTGAAAATTGGATTCGGGTCTGCTTTACAAACACTCGAGTCTTTGTCTGGTGATTGTACAGAACACACTGTTTTGATGATAGGTTTGGCGAGATCAATTGGTATCCCAGCTCGTGTTTGTGCTGGATTAGTATTTCAAGGAGATGCTTTTTACTATCATTTTTGGCCGGAAGTTTTTATTGATCAATGGATTGCTATGGATCCTACACTTGGCCAGCTCTTGGCTGATGCCACTCATATACAGTTGGCAGGTAGTGGTCTTGAATCTGATTCTATGATTGAGTTTGGTGAGGGGGTTCTGAGGACGTTGAATCAACTCCATATTGAAATTGCTAATTAAAAAATGATGACCTAGGATTTCTTTTAATCGACGGTGAATAATTTTTACTNCCNGTGACTTGAGGAGGGTTTTTGTCAAGCAATCATACTTGTTCGTTGNTNGTTTTTGGGTTAGTTTTAATAGCTCAATCNGTTATCCTNACNGATTTGAAAGCCCACCAAGAAAGTTTGGAACCCCCCAAATCGGTCACTGCAGTACGTATTCGACAAAAACCACCTACGATTGATGGCCTTTTGGATGATGATATTTGGGAAGAAGCACCAATTTACAGTGGATTTCTGCAGAGGGAACCTGAGCAGGGGAATCCCGGAACTGAGAAAACCAGTTTTCAGATTGCTTACGATGATGAAGCTGTTTACTTCGGAGTTTTATGTTATGACANCGAACCCGAAAAAATTTCAGCTCGATTGGGTCGTCGTGATAGNCGGCTCGATTCGGANCGTGTNTCAATNAATTTAGATCCGTANCATGATCATCAAACGGGCTATTGGTTTTCAGTTTATGCTTCTGGAGTGCAATATGACGGTTCGCTTGCTGGTAGGCGAGGTTCGGATGAAACTTGGGATGGCATTTGGGAAGCTAAGACAGTGATTCATGATCGAGGATGGAACGCGGAGTTTAAGATTCCGTATCATGTCCTTCGATTCACACAGAAGAGACAGTATGTTTGGGGGATTAATGTTCTTCGAGACATTAGTCGAAAAAATGAAAGAGACCTTTGGGTGTTAATTACTCGGGAGCAATCTGGGTGGGTATCGTACTTTGGACATTTAGAAGGTATTCAAAATATCTCGCCACCTCGTCATTTAGAGATAACTCCATATCTGATGGGGCGATCTATTCATAAAAATCAGACGAGTCTGTTTTCCAGTATCGGAGGGAATGTCCGTTATGGAATCACATCAGGTACCTCCGTCATAGCTACAATTAATCCCGATTTTGGTCAGGTTGAAGCTGATCCTGCAGAGTTGAATCTTTCTGCTTTTGAAAGTTATTATGAAGAACGACGCCCGTTTTTTGTTGAAGGTGCGTCAGTTTTTCAAATTGGTGATTACGAACTTTTCTACTCACGACGGATTGGTAATCGACCGGGACGATTTGAAATTCCGGGTGAGGGACAAGAAATTGATCGTCCAGAAGCCACTACCATCCTTTCCGCAGTGAAACTTACTGGTAAGACGAAAAATCAGACTACCTTTGGAGTTTTAAACGCTGTTACCGCTCCGGAGTACTCCAGGATTCAAGAGGAAGATGGAGCAACCGAAATAGATCGTTTGATTGAACCCTTGACGAACTATTTTGTTGGACGAATTAGCCAAGATGTTTTAGCTGGTGACTCTCGAATTGGGCTCCTCACTACTGCTGTTAACCGTCAAGATTCAGAGTCCGCATTTGTAGGTGCACTGGATTGGAATCTCAAGTTTCGTGATAACAAGTACAATTTGAGTGGAACCCTTTCAACCAGCCGAACAGGAGAATCAGGTGTTGCCAAGGAAGGGTATTTGGCACATTTGGAATTTGATAAGCGCCGTGGTTGGCTGGGGTGGGAAGTTCGGACTGTGGCCAAATCACCTGGGTATGATGTTAATGATCTCGGTTTTGACGATATTCGGGAATTAGGGGTAATAGAGTGTAGTTTTGATAGCTATATACGGCGTGATGATCCAATTGGTCCGTTCCAAAAAGGCTATGTTAGTATTGAGAGGTGGGTAGAGTGGAATTACGATCGAATCCGTGTTAGCAACGGAGCTGCATTCTGGGCTTGGGGTGAATTGAAAAATAACTGGGACTTTCGCCTCTCAGTTGATCGCGATTTTGAAAGTGTCAATGATGAACGGGATGTTTTAATGTATCGCCCTTCAGCTTGGTCAATTGGTTGTTACTTGGATACTGACGATCGAAAAGCAGTTAGCTTTGGGTTTAGCCCGAGATTCTCAAAGCGAGATAACGGTCTAAGCTATAGTCGTCGGCTTCGGCTCAGTATGGAATTCAGGCCCTCATCTAACATCGAGTGCCGTTTGGGACCTTCTTATAGCCAACGTTCTTCATATGCACAATGGATTGGTACGATTCGTGATGACAAAGGCAACCATTATGTTTATGGTGAGTTGGACAGTAAAACTCTAGATTTTACTACCCGTTTGAGCATGAGTTTTACGCCAAATTTGAGCTTTCAGCTCTACATGCAACCATTCATTGCAATTGGAGACTACCAGAACTTTAAGGAATTGGTTAAACCTCAAACATACGACTTTAAAGCGTACAAATTGGACGCAAATCGGGATTTTTATCGAAGATCACTTAGAGGTAACATGGTGCTTCGTTGGGAATTTCAACCGGGCAGTACCATTTTTGTCGTCTGGTCACAATTTCGTGAGGCAGAACAACGGGAAAGTCTTACATCAGAGGATCTTCGATTGCGTCCTCTAGATCGATTTCTTAGTACATTTACTGATAAAGGGACAAATTTGTTCCTAGTGAAAGTCAACTATTGGTTTGGAGTGTGATTTATGCAAACTGGATATATTCTGTCAATTGATCAAGGGACTACTGGAACAACCATTTTGTTAATGGATGCA
>PBXZ01000073.1:0-13293 GCA_002729415.1 Candidatus Poribacteria bacterium
AAACGGTTTGGTATTGGGGGGCAGGAGTCGATGTCAGTTATGATCGCCCCTATGGGAAATACTGTCAAATTATTGACGCACCACTTAGCACTGGCTCGGGGGAATGGTTTTGTTGGGAATTTCCAATTGCCTATTGGATGGAGTCTTTAGGTTACGATGTTAGTTACATCTCAAATATCGACACACACGCAGATGGGCTGGCACTAATGCGGGGAAAAGCAATGCTCTCTGTGGGACATGATGAGTATTACTCTTTGGAAATGTTCAACAACCTGCAAACAGCGATAGGGGCTGGATTGAATGTGGCTTTTCTATCTGGAAATACCTGTTGTGGGTTGTTGCAGATGAAGCCGTCGAGCGACGGGCGTTCTAATCGGGTTATCACCCGTGTGGACCGATTTGGTCCGCCTGACGAAACCAGCGACGGCCTTTTCCATTCGATGGAGACCCTTCCCAGAACAGCACCTAATGAAAACATGTTGATTGGTGCCCGCAGCACCGGCCCAATTGTCGGTGGCGCAGACTGGATTTGCCGACAGCCAAACCATTGGTTGTTTGAAAATACGGGCATGGAAATTGGAGACAGCATATCCGGATTAGTTGGTTGGGAATGGCATGGTGATCCCGCAAACATTCCCAACTTAGAAATTATAGCTCAGGGAACGACTGCCAGCGGCGCAGGATCAGGCACGTATACCTCAACGCTGTATCCCGGGCCGAAAGGGAACTTAGTTTTTAATGCTGCCACTTGTTGGTGGGGCGACGCGTTAAGCGAACCACCTGGTTATGTCCGACCTTCAGTTCATGGAGCACAACCGCAAGGGCCCGATCACCGCGTCCAGATGATCACTAAGAACCTGCTGAGAAGATTATGTTCATAGTAGTTTTAACAGACAGGTTGAAATAAACCTACCCACGCTGGCCTGAAGTCTAGCCCAGACCAGCATAGATGGGTTGTGTGGCTCAGGTTTTAGACTCTAGCTGAAAGGTACTGCCAAGTTGAAGTATAGGAATAAACTGCAGATGCCGGGGTTTGGACCGCCGTAGGTGTGCCTTACCTGAAAAATTCAGGCAAGATACCAATTAGAGAAGTGCCTCGACTATGGGACCGATGGTTTGTGCCATTCTCATAAATCCCACATCTGTTGGGTGAATCCCATCGACGGTGCCTTCCCCATCGTCTCCGAGCAATCGTTCGCCTGGGATATACAGCAAATGTTTCACACCCGCTTGCCTAAGACGATTATAAGCTGAGTGCAACTCCATGTTTTTCTCATTTGTGTTGTCTCGGGCAGATTGTACGAATAGATGTTTCGGATAGGTGATGTTTTCTACGAGAACGATGGGGGTGTCGGGATGGGCGTTGCGTAGTATTTGTACGAATGGTTCAGTACGTTTGCGAATTCCATTTGCGTTGACATTCGGGCAGTAGTCCAAGAGATACACAGCCGGGTCGAGTTCGGCGAGGAGCTCGGCCATCTCCGGTTCGGCCTGCCCGTTTCCTGAGAAACCGAGGTTAATAATTGGTTGGTCAACCCAACGCCCTATAATAGCTGGATAGGACATACCTGATCTCGAAGCACATCCTCCATGCAGGATACTAGTACCATACATGACGATTGGCTTCGTTGTGCGTGCAGGAGCTTTTTCGATTTCGGCTTCCGCATTTACACCTATCTCCACTTTTTCAACACCGTTGTAGAGAGGTAAGTAGAGGATAAACTCGTGGGGTTGACCATCGAGTCCTCCAACCAATTCGGCTTCGTTTTCTGGGGATTTTTCCGGTTGGCCTAAACCAATCCAATGATATTGTTTGTTCTTGGGGCGCAATGGATCCTTGATATAGAGGTCGAGGCCAGAAACGCCTGTTGCAGGCATGTGAACCATGGCTAGATTTTGATTCCACAGTCGCCACCGCGCGCTAATTGCTTTGGCTGATGTTACAAACCTAACACAAATGCCAGCTGAATGTTGTGCCAGTTGCCACACTGGCTCGCGTACAATATCCTCTGCTTTTGCTGGAAGTCGGGCATGGGATCTCTGAGTGTCCGACCATCCTTGTCCCTCAGTGCCAAATGCCTGTATATCATACCAGCGGAGCCCTTTTTCTGGATCAGTTTTTTCGAAGTTTGGATCGAGGTCTTCGATTTGCGATTTTTTCGTAATCAGAGGTTCCTATCAGTGGGTAATCATAATAAATTGACTAAAAACCATTACTATTTTTCAGTCGTAGCGAATAGCCAAGTTTGGCCATCATTAATCTAGGCAATATTACAGGTAGTTGGGATATGATGTCAACCTTACGTTTTTGGGGTAGTATGTTGTTGTTTATTTTGGTGAGTTTTCAAAATCCTGTACTCCCATCAATTGATAGCTTGGAAATGATGTAGCGTGTCACCTGTCAAATATTATTAGGTATCAATTGGCTATGAGTACAGGTAGTTACGAATATCGACTTTGATGCTTTTCCCATTCATTCAAAATTGCCTACAGAAGACGAGTTGTCAAATCGCAGATCAACTACCACGGGACGATGATCACTGGCATCCAAGGAATCCGTCGGTAGAATGCCAGTATTCGAACGGAGGTGCTGAGGTAGATCCGTTGCATCGAAAACGAATGACTGTTCAATCGTTACGCCGTTGACCGAACATAACAGATAATCTAGCCTCCCGGGAACAAACGGTTGGTCAGCATCATACCAAGTAGCATTCGTACGTCCATCGAGTTGATAGGCATCTACTACCTGAACCTGATGTCCCATTCTGTTACATCCTTCAATCAGATTAGTTAAGGGTGCGTGTCCACCGACAAGGTTAACATCACCACCGAGAATCATTACATCAATCTGTTGGTTGCCAATACTCGCAGCGATTGCATTAATGAGTGAACGAACTTCGGTTAAGCGTGTGACTTCCTCACGGCTGTTGACACGACCACAGCATTTCAGGTGGATGGCACATACGAATACATTCGTATCATCGACATTGACGATACACGACGCCTGCCGTACTGATCGATTAGTTTGATTCTCATAAGGGACGGTATCAAGGGCATCAATCGCCTTGAAGGGAAAGGATGAAACGATGGCGCAACGCAGGTTTCCACCACCGGAACCAAGATGCACATACCAACGAGCATTATCACTAAGAGGGCAATGGTTGTTGAAGAAGGTTTCAATAGTATGTTGCGATTGCTGGCTAGTGAGTTCCTCGAGAAGAATGATGTCAGCGTCAAGGGCGCGTAGCGTACGCACAAAAGGCAACGGTGTATTCAATATGGAACCGCGTTCGATATTCCAAGTAATAACACGAAGATGGTTACCTGCCATACGTTCGAGCGACACTTCGTTGGCTGGTTTCCAAGGTGTTGTTTCCAGTTCAGGCAGGTGGAGTGTGAGGGAGGGAATTGCATCGACGACATCACCAGCTACCGTCGTTGCTATGATGCGCATAGTTATCTTCTTGCCCGCAAAGAGCGTGCGGTCATGTAGACTTACGCCGCGCTCGATACGTAGCTCCGACTGTGGGCTAGCGATGGTTGGTGCAAACGAAATACCCAATGTATAAGGGCTTTCATGCCACGTAGTGTCGTTGGTCGGTGAACGATGATAAACTTCTACTCCCAGTCCCATGCCGGCCGCCTCTATGTGGCGGTTGGTCGGTGCTGTGCAGACAATTGCAAGATCAGCACCAAGTAGTGGACCATCGGTACGGCCCGTGGTCACATCACCGTCAGCGTCAAAGTAAAGCGTTAACTGACCGTCCATTGCTTGAAGATTCACGGTGCGCCGTAACTCGAGCATCAGATGGAGGTGGTGTCCATCAGAGGCGTACCGGATCGAGCCAAGATCAACGAACCCATCCTCGGCATCGACGGGATCGACCAAAATTTCGACCTTTTGATCCCAGTCTCCGAACTTACCGTCGATGGCGATAGCCCCAGCTCTGACATAATGGAGAGTGCATAACAGAAACACGGTAGTGTAAACAATAACTGACACTGAGAATCGAACCAAACGGCATGGCAGAATATTGACGTTATTCATATACATTGTTTAAACTCGTATTGTCTTTCTTGTTATTTAAGTAATATGCCTTGGTAGTCTTCTGGCACGTTAATCGATCAGAATATTTTTCCTGATTGGGGGGGACTTTTTTCGTTAGCATAATTTTCATTCTTCCTGATTTTTTATCTCAAGTGAGTGGGTTGTGGGTTTGTATTTCTACGTTCGCCTTTCTTGTTGAGTTTGCTCAAAAAAAGATTACCTGTCCTGAATCATTTGTATGTTAATATCGAGAGTGTGGGTTTAGTTCTACAAGTCTGTGTCAAAGGTGATCGACGGTTTCCACCCCAAGCGTTCTTCCGTCCTCGTAACATCCGTGGCTTTATAACCGCCAGGTGTTGCCATCACATAGAAACACTCGTAGTTGATATCCTTGGCTTCCAAGGCACAGACTAGGGCAGAAGCCACATCGTGTCGGTCTATCGCTCCCCAAGAATAATCCTCGACGGCCATCCCATCAGTGGTCAACATCGTTTTCGAATCGATGATACTCCAAGGTCTAATCACTGCAATCGACATCCCATGCTGATCGTGAAAATTCCATGCCAATTCCTCTTGTAGCAATTTCGAAAGCGCATAAGGGCCAGCGGCCTTAAGTGGATATAGATCATGGTGCAGAAACGTTTCAGGTGGCTGTGGATAACCTCCGTGTACAGCACCACTGGACGTATGTACAAAACGCTTNATTCCATGAACGCGAGCGGCTTCCAACAAGTTGTACATTCCACTGACGTTGACTGTGAATCCAGGACCATTTTCTCCNTAGGTGGGGTTGGGNGCCATAATAGTATTNACTACTGCATCGATTCCCTGCATAGCTGNTATGACGGTGGTGTAGTCGAGTACATCACCGACNATGGCGCTAGTANATTCNACATTTTGAATATCAAAAGCTGTTACNTGATGTNGTTCGTTNAGCANNTCCAGNGCTACACGACCNACGAATCCAGCNGCTCCAGTTAGCAAAACGTGCATGTGCNGATNCTCCCGTNTTCTTTTATATTAGGGGGATAAGGCTGTTACTGCCTAGTTAGTATTATCAGATTTTGCCTATNAACNAANAGATTACCAAAAAATTAATGATGTTNCATGGTAAGCATNACGAAGCTTACCAAAGGTTGTTGNAAATCCNAGCTNACGCGTCAAACGNAGCNGTTTTCGGGNGCTAATTGAGCCCAGCTNACTGATCTAGTNACAATGGCTTTGCAGTNGTTTTAAGAGAANTTGCGTTAGTATTATGGNTCAAATCGNACCTCTACTTCTGCCAANCTATNGGGCAAACCNACCACCGCNATATGGTCACCGATTTCAAGGCGTGTGTATCCNTGTGAGACTAGCCGATTTCCATGTCGGGAGATTGAGAGGATCAGTACATCGTGCGGTAAATGTATGTCACGGATTGCCACTCCATTGAGGTCTGGGTTATTCATCTCAATTTCCATAAAGTCTTCATCCGGGTCCATCCCTAGTAGTAAGGAAGCAGTAAAGGGGGAACGGACAAACTGGTCAAGCAAGCTGACCATGGCGGTTTCTGGATTTACCGCCAGAGCCAATCCATGAAATTTTTCAAAATTGGTCGGATCTTGTAACCGGACAATCACGTTTTCTATACCAAAGTTTTCGTAAATAAGTTCGCATATGGCGAGGTTTTCCTCATCTGAGAGCATTAGTACAACACTTTCTACACGGTCCATGTTCAGGTCCCGGAGTGCCGTGTCGGTAATTTCTGGCATTAATTCAATATGAGGCGATTCGACCGTTGTATTAGCTAAAATTTCTTTGCTAAGAGTAACCAGCATGACATTCCATTCGTGGCTTTCGAGTTGCTGAGCGAGCTTAATTGATTGACCCTCCACGCCGAAAATGATGGCATCGCGAATGCCATCAAATTCAGGCTTTTCGGCACGCGTATGGGATTCACCAACCCGATTGATCACCCACTTCAGGATAGGTGGTCCCACGATCTGGTTAAGTACAATAACTCCGATGGAGAGGGTGGCCAGTTCGGTTCCCCAAACACTAAACTCGACTGCAACCTCCTTTGCCAATCCGACGCTAACCCCTGCTTGTGTGATAAAGCCAAAACCGAGTAGATTACTTTCAGGGTTACGTTCCCTAGCGATCGTGGTTCCTACGAAACAGCCGACAAATATTGCGACCAATCGGACGGCAAAGAGAAGCAACACAATCTTCCAGACTTGCCCCAAGGTGTCGATCTGGAGCTCGATTCCTACCAAGGTGAAGAAAAGTAAGAATATCCCCGGCGACATTTTTTCAAGAATGTGTCGAAAATCTAATGCCATTCGAGAGTAATTGGTTACATAAAAACCGGCTATTAAGCAAATCAGAAGTGGTTCGGAGAAGAGGCCAATTGGAAGTCCAAACAAGTAGAGATTATGAAGTTTAGTCGACAGGAAAAAAACGCTCAGACCGAGTAGCAAAATCAAAGTACCTTGGATCAGTAAAAAAGGTAAGGTCATGATCAAACGAAGGAGTAATCCAATAAGGATACCCAAGCCAATATCAAGCAAGATTTCAAAGACCACGAAGGTAAACAGACCTATGTTAAAGGCCGCCCCTTCAATGAGGACGTCAGCGACGGAAACCGAAATAGCGAAGATGATGATAACGACGGCGTCCATTAGTACCGTTGCTCCCAGCACCTTATGGGTAAATGGTCCGTGGGCTCGCAGTTCCTTTATAATCGCCAGTGCTGAGGAAGGAGAGCGAGCAATCATGATTGTCGCTCCAAGTATTGCAACGGCCAATATTTCTCTCTGAGGAAGAGACGCCATAAAGGGGATCATGTCCTGAATTAAGGTGAAAGCTGTGATACCGATGGCTAATACGGCAATAACCAGTCCGCTAATAATGGAGATGATACTGCGAAAATAACCTTGGATGATTTGGCGTTCCAGTTCGGCACCAGCTGCAAAGCCGATGAAGGCGAGGGCTATTTGGCCAAGGAACAAGAGCTGAGGAATATTATCAGTATGGACGAAATCAAGAACGAACGGCCCGGCAATGACCCCAGTAGCTAGGAAACCACTAATTAGTGGTAATTTGAGCTGGGAAAAGAGGTCCCCTATCTTTTGGGCAGCGAATACAATGATAAATAGTGCTGCAAACAACACAGGAAGTGGACTCAGGAATTCCATCGCGGCATTATAGACGATTGTGATTAGGATTACAATAATTCGAATTGACAAATTGTGCCAGATTCGCCAAATATTGTGATCGAGTCGGATTTTTCGATTCTTCTAACAAGTCTAATTAAATGTATAAGAGAATCTTTATGTCTGTTTATGTAATTCTTCTGGCCGAACTACTTTATCCCAGGATATCTTCAATGGTTAGTTGTCGACCTGACATCTCCTGATTGGCTGCTTCTAGCTTTTCCCGGCTTGAAACCACACAAACCGCCCCCTTCGTAAAATTAGCTTCGAGCAGTTCTAGCAAGGCTCTTTTNACCTCTTTGGGGGTGACATGCNGNAGTTGAGAGTAATGCTGTTCACGAAGTTCAGGAGTTTGTCCAATCAGATAACGTTGCAAAGCTTGGCCGGTTGCAGCCGCTGGTCGAATNGGNCTCTCGAATTGTTTGGCTGTAGCTATAATTGCATGATCGATGTCGGTTTGTGTCCATGCAACTTCNCGAATGTAGTCAGCAACACCAGAAAATACATCCAGTGTTCTGCTGATATGTGGATCACGGTAAGAACCCAGACTGAGGACACTACCGAGAGGGCTATAATTGAACATCGCCCCGTAAGCATTACCCCTAAATCGGATTTCGTTCATGATATAGTCTAACCGAACNAGATGNGCACCCACTGTCAAAGCGGTCTTATCCGAATGGGAGTAGTGTGGGGCAGGGATTACTTGTGCACAGTGCGCAACTTGGATTGGGCCGGCTAAGCCTTCAGACGGTGGGACATCATACGGAGTAAATCCAATAGACGTATCCCCAATGGATTCATGACGCATATCGGATATCCAGTTTTTCAAGGTATTTTGTACTATTGTAGCTGAATTATCCGAGCCGGTAAAACTCGCAGTCAAGCGGCCCCGCACTGGTAAGAAGTCCCGTATCGATTCAATCTGACATACGATGTCTTCACTACACGTATCAAAATTTTTGTTGAATCCTTCGACAAGTGTCAGTTGTGGTAACCCATATACCATTTCGGCTAAATACCCTTCGGGTGTNAAGCCGCGCGCAGCNTGGCTCATAGCNGTT
Organism: Candidatus Poribacteria bacterium; assembly: GCA_002729415.1. GTDB lineage: Bacteria > Poribacteria > WGA-4E > WGA-4E > UBA9662 > UBA9662. The sequence continues at coordinate 8,304 of PBXZ01000073.1, forward strand.
CCTGANCCNTCATAAACCATGTCTGTNCGATATCTAGCCTGCGCTTNGNCTAGCACATCCTGTAACCGGTTTTTGTCATTTGGCTCAATCGAAAAGAGTAGATCATGCAAGANTTCTAGGGCGGAAGACATTTGGTTGTCCAGAGCCTTCAAACTGAACTGAATATTCCACAAGNAATGATTGGCATCGTCAACATGAGTCCCAAAATCAGTCCAGCAGGAAATTCCGCCAGTAGATGCCGCTGACCGCTGAGCAATCTGCTCATAATCCATCCCTGCTGCTCCCATTTTTCGAATTGCTTCGGTATAGCGTGGTAGGTAGGGCCAGAGTCCTGAGGGCATTCCCTTGAGATTAAAATTTAGAACCAGATAATTCACACNGTTGCTAAACACATTGTTTCTTAACAACTTGACTCCATCAATGACTTCTATGTCTGACTGAATATGTGTAAGTTGATCTGGTAAGTCACTTACTTTCAATTGTGGTAATGTTTCCAGCAACTCGGGAGAATTAGGCTGACTATTTAGTCTGTCAAGTTCTTCGGCATCTTCCGCAATTTGTTTAACCTGATCATCTGTAAACTGCGTACGTGTTTTTTTCATTCGTTCGGTAAAGGCCATGTCGATTCGAGATTGCATTTGGCCGTCAGGTTTCAGCATGGCAGTGAGCCGNTGAGAGTTTGCCAGTAGCCTAGAACGTATCAGTTCATTGAAAAGTTGGGGATCGGACTCGTAGCGACGTTTACAGTTAGACAAATGCTCGCTCATACGTAAGAAAATCAACGGGTTTTTATCATAGATCCATGAACTGATTACCNGATCCATCATGTGTAGTGGGAACATCGATTGAATTTCAAGGTAGTGGTATGCAGATTGCTGAAAGGCAGCCTCAACTCGTTCTGGATCAATTTCACTTTCAGCGATTTGGGATAATGTTTCGGTAANTAACTGGACAAAATCGTCGAGGNGGTNGGGTTCACTGCCCTTGAGTCCAACGCTAAAAGTACTTTCTCTACCGANCCCACCTNCTCCTGAAGCAATAATGTCTGCACCTAAATTTGAGGTTATAATCGCCTTTTTTAAGGGAGCTGCTTCATTACCTAATAGNNTGAGACTGAGAATATAAAGCAAAGCGACATCTTCTGCGTCCGTGGCGTCGCCAATTAACCATTTAATTACCATATATGTTTTTTCGGTAGACGGTTCATCTNCACCAATTGGATATGTATCTACTGTGGATCTCGGTTGATNCCATCGCACNTGAGGTGTGATACTGGCGTCAACGTCAAGACGATTGAAANTATTGAGCTTATCAGATAAAAATGCCAAATACTCCGTGGTAGGTATATTCCCGTACAGAAAGAANTAGCTGTTACTNGGATGNTAATANGTNCTATGGAACTCCTTCANGGNTTCATAGGTCAGGTCAGGAATAGCTTCCGGGTCGCCTCCNGATTCTTTCCCGTAGATTGTATCTGGAAGCAATTCGCGTGATATCGAGCGATAAAGNCGNGATTCAGGATCNGAAAANNNTCCTTTCATTTCATTGTAGACAATACCTGTTATTGTCAGGTCGCCTGTAGGGTTTTCTGGATCCNAGGGGGCAAAATGATGTCCTTCACGCNTAAANGTTTGTTCAGTTAATAANGGATGAAAAACTGCATCAAAATATACCTCAGCCAAATTGAAGAGATCCTGTTTAACNTTNCTNGCNACNGGATANNANGTNCAATCTGAACCNGTCNNAGCNTTNATANATGTTGCCATACTCATTTTTATCATTTCGAAGAATGGCTCTTTAACCGGNTACTTGNCGGAACCTGCCAGAACTGCGTGCTCGAGGATATGNGGAATTCCAGTGTCATCTGGCGGTGGTGTGGGAAAACTAACCGAAAACAGGTTCTCTGCGTCTTGGTTGTAAAGATGAAGCAATCTTGCTCCGCTCTGTTTATGTTCGAGCTGGTAAGCTACCGACCGCAAAGCATCAAGAGGTGTTACGTCCTTGACCTCGAAGCCATTGGAATTTTGTCCTACATACATTGTTGTTTCTGGAACAGCTGACATTCATTTTTCCTTTTACAAAAAATAAATTTACTATAATAAAATCGAGATTCATACCTGATTATAGGAATCTAATAATCAGGTATAATTTAGTACCAAGCTTTCTCATGTTCCTTGAAAGTTTACCAGTGACATGTTAATCTACAAAGGCATGAAAAAAGTGATAATCTTTGCTCTGTTAGTTACTATGATATTACTCCCGCCTTTACAGACACACGCGGTTAGTCGGAAGACTCAAGGCAAGATCATACTTGCTTCTATTCTGACAGGAATTGCTATTCTAACCAAGTTACTGGAAGAACAAGATCGAAAAGATGTAGAGAAACTGCATAAAAAACTTGGCACACCAGACCATGTTATCGAGTTTCATCAGGGATTTGACAAAATACGAATCGAATGCTGGGAAAATCGAAAATACACCTTCAAAAATGGTGTTTTACAAAGACCTTCGCACCAAGTCTATAATAGTAACAATGATCTCAATAAATCTGAAACGAACATTTTTCGGCCAAAGTTTATAGGCGATTAGCAATTTGCGTTTCCCAAATAGAACAGGTATGTTAAGAATTATACCTACTAAGAAGCAAATTTAGCCATGTGCAATCTCGTTAGACCTTCAATCAAAACCTTAGGTTTCTTTTTACTGCTTATGTTCCCCTTCTCTCTGAATGCCCAAACAGGCACTCCAGATCTTAAGACAGGAACTGAAAGGAATCAAACCAAAGACATTAAAGCCATTGTTAACCGTTTTGATCAACTCTATCGAGGCCAAACCAGTTATGCAAAAATGGAGATGCAAATTGCTACGCCACACTGGGAGAGGACTTTGGGTTTGGAAGTATGGGCGGAGGGTATGGACAAAACGTTTATTTTAATAACCTCACCTAAAAAGGAAAAAGGGATTGCTACCTTGCGTATTAAAAATGAGATGTGGAACTATTTACCTAAGACAAACAAGGTGATGAAGATTCCACCATCCATGATGATGGGGTCTTGGATGGGTTCCGATTTCACCAATGATGATCTGGTGAAGGAATCTTCAATGATTGATGATTACGACTATCAATTCCTTTCTGCTGATGAAGCCAAGATCGAAACTGACCATGACACATTCCTATACATTCAATTGACACCAAAATCAGATTCACCGATTGTTTGGGGTAAGATCGTCGTAGCCGTTGAAGAAGACGATTTTATCCCTGTGTGGCAAAGATTCTACGACGAAAAAGATCGCCTGATGCGTATCTTGAACTTCAAAGACATTAAGCAATTTGGAAATCGAAGGATACCATCGGTAATGGAAATGATTCCGCAGAAAAAAGCAAAGTACAAAACAGCCGTCAGATTCCTAAAAGCTGATTTCGATTTCCCGGTGAACAAAAAAACATTTACACTTCGCAACTTACGCCAGAGAAGATAGAAGGCACCTAGTGATGATGTTGAAGATTGCATTTCGCAATACCCTCCGCCAAAAAAGACGCACTATACTGACTTCATTGGCAATGATTGTTGGTTTCACTCTTCTCTCGTTTTCTATTGGTTTATCTGATGGCAGCTATTCTTTTGTCATTAATATGTTCACTCGAAACCGTTTGGGACATATTCAGATCCACCATCACGGTTATCTTGATAAACCATCACTTTATGCAACCATAAACAATTATCAATCCGTTGGTCAGATCATAAAAAATGTGAAGGAAGTGGAAGCTTGGGCACCTCGTATTTACTCGGTAGGGCTCGGATCGATTGGCGAAAAGAGCACAGCCATAGAAGTCGTAGGTATCGACGCTGTCCGTGAAGTCATGGCAACTCAGTTTGACAAGAAGATCATCTCCGGGAGGAGTCTGTCCAGTATCCCTGCTAAGGAAGCAATTCTGGGTAAAGGACTAGCAGAAATTTTGAAAGCCGACATTGATCGAGAGATTATGATTGTCTCCCAGGGAGCAGACGGCTCGATTGCTAATGATATATATACCGTTGTGGGTGTCGTTGACAGTGGTGATCCGCTACGCGACCGGATGGCATGCTACCTTCACATCAAAGATGCACAGGAATTGTTTGTGCTTGAAGGAAGAATTCATGAGATTGCTGTCATCGTGTCTGATCTGTCTAGAGTCAGTAAAGTCACGGAGAGGATTAAAGTAAAATTGAGTGATTTTTCACTAGCTATAGCTCCCTGGCAGGAGTTCGCCAAGTCATTTTACCAAGCAATGCAAGTTGACCAGCAGGGGATGTGGATTGCACTCTTCATAATCATACTGGTTGTGGCAGTAGGTGTTTTAAATGCAGTATTGATGTCGGTCTTGGAGCGTACACGAGAATATGGCATGTTAAAAGCTGTTGGTACAAAGCCTCGGCAAATTTTCTGGTTGGTACTTTATGAAGTTAACATTATTGCTCTGGTTAGCGTTGTGATCGGAACGATACTTGCCTTAGGGTTTCCGTTGAGTACGTTAATTAACTATTTATTGGCGATAAACGGTATTGCCTTTCCAGAAATAAGTTATGGGGGCATGAAATTTCAAACCGCCTTATATGTGGAAGTGAACGCACGCAGTATTTATATCCCTGCTATTACCATCGTTGTGTCTGCGATGGCAGTTAGCTTATTCCCTGCCCTAAAAGCTGCCTTCGTCACGCCAGCGAAAGCAATGAGAACACATTAGATTGGCCAGCGGTAATTAATTTATTATGTGGTGGATACTTATTAAGCTTGCATGGAGAAATCTGTTCCGGAACACGCGTCGCACCTTCATTGCCGGAACAGCTATCGGCATCGGTCTAGCCGCACTCATTTTTGTTGATGCACTATGGATTGGGATGGAAGAGAATATGATTAGGATTGCTACCTCTTCTTTTCTAGGCGACGGGCAAATTCACCAAGAAGACTTTCGACAGACACAAGAAGTTGAAAGAACGATCAATCAACA
>PBXZ01000074.1:0-12179 GCA_002729415.1 Candidatus Poribacteria bacterium
TGAGTTGATGCACGATATCGGCCATATCTTTAACAAACATGCTAGGAGCAAGAAGGCAGAAGAGACACGCTTCCACCAAAAACAGAACGCATTAGCTGGCTTTAATAATGGCGGTCTCGCCCCTTATGGCTATCGCAAAAAGCGGATTACACTCAAGAACTATCGCAACGAGAGTCAACCCAAGGTTGTGCTTGAATTGGACCCTGATACAGTCCCAGCCATCGAGCACGCATTTCAGCGGTATGCTGATGGAGTGGGGGCTAATACGATTGCGGCTGAATTAAATGAGATGGGGTTTCGCAGCCAAAAAGGCAAACCCTTTGGTAAAACGACTATCCGTTCTTGGTTCCAAAATCCGTATCGCTTTTCTGGTTGTTTGACTTGGGATCGCTTAGACAAAAAAGGCAGACTTAAGCCATTCGAAGAATGGACTATGGTCAAAGACGCATTCCCCGCTATTATCAGTTATGAGCAAGCCGATCAGATTTATAAGCAGGTGCAAGCTAGAAAACAGGTGGCACGTAATAAAGGACTCAAACGACCCAGCAAGTATTTGTTGACGGGCTTAATCATCTGTCCTGTCTGCCAGTCACATTTTGTGGTCAATAGTAATCTGAAGAAAAAACAGTTCCATTATATCTGTGGTACACGTAACCGAGTGACTCAAGGTTGCAGTAACAAAATCTGGATCCACTTGAAGCACTTTGAAGACCAGTTGATGGAACAGATAGAAGAAGTCATTTTGCAGGATGGGCCGTTAGAGACCTATCTACAACATTGTTGGCAGGAATATCAAAAGCAACAACAAGAAACCGATCAGCAGATAGATGGTTTGCAAAAACAAATACAAGCCAGCGGGGATCGAATGGAAAATCTGCTGAATGCGTTAGCTGACAATATGTTACCAGCTGAGGCTATAAAGGAAAAATACGGACAAGAAGAGATTAAGAGGCGGCAGCTGGATCAGCGGTTAACCGAATTGAAGAGGGGAAAAAATGCCGAGCCATTGGCCCTGGACAAATTCAGACAACTCCTGAAACGGGAATTACAGCAGGACGATTCTCGCAAATTGGCGCTACACGCACTGATAGAAAGAATAACAGCTTATCCTGACCGTAAAATGGAAGTGAATTTTAGGATTAGGGAGAGAGAAAAAAAGGCTGCTGGCGGGGATAATTACTACCCCCACCAGTCAACATACCCTCTGCGGGATTTGAACCCGCGTTACCAACGTGAAAGGCTGGTGTCCTTGACCTGGCTAGACGAAGAGGGCATTAAAATTTGAGTCGTGCAGGGATCGAACCTGCGACCCTCTGATTAAAAGTCAGATGCTCTACCAACTGAGCTAACGACTCATACGATTAAAAACCTATAAATATTACTTATTTAAGGTACAAATGTCAACCGCAAATGGTTGATGAATTGATACAAAATTATTTAGATGAAAGTTTCATCTAAAACCAATGTTTGATCCCGTTCAGGACCAACAGAAACTATGGCAATTGGCACTTCTAAGAATTGGGCGATGAAATCGCAATAGTCTTTTAAATCTTCTGGAAGATCCTTTACCTGACGAAGCCCAACTGTTGGTGTTTTCCAACCAGGTAATGTTTCGTATACCGGACTGCAGGCTTCCAGTGTGGATAGGCTAGTTGGAAACCCTTCCAATTCTTTGCCATTGTACTGGTAACCGGTACAAACTTTTATTTCGTCGAGGTGGTCCAGGACATCAACCTTAGACAGCACGATAGCTGTAAGACCGTTGATTCGGGCCGCGTATTGCAATGCAACAAGATCCAGCCAACCGCAACGACGCGGTCTACCTGTGGTGGCGCCATATTCTTTACCGATATCCCGAATTTCTTCATCAATTTCCGCTGGCATTTCTGTCGGAAACGGTCCAGCACCAACACGAGTGACATAGGCTTTAGTAACACCTAAGACCTCATCTATGGCTTTGACTCCTACACCGAGACCGGTACAAATGGCACCAACAGTCGTGTTCGAAGAGGTCACGTAAGGATAAGTTCCGAAATCGATGTCCAGCATAGTGCCCTGGGCACCTTCGAAGAGAATCTGTTTTTCGGCTTTTAGGGCGCGATGCATAAAATCGGGAGTTTCAATGACATGTGGTTTCAACAACTGCGAATATTCGTAGTATTGTTCCAACAAGGCATTTTTATCAATTTGGCTAACTTGGCTCAGTGCATAGTCTTTGGCTTCAAGATTAAAATCAATCTTCTTCCGAAAGAGATCAAATTCGAGAAGGTCGGATACCCTGACACCGGCATAGCGATTCATCTTATCTGAGTAGGTAGGTCCGATTCCGCGTGCAGTTGTGCCAAGTTTCACACCGCTGCCAAGATCATTCCAAGATTCCATCAGCTTATGATAAGGCAGGATCAAGTGAGCACGAGAACTAATCTTCAAGTTCTCGCCAACTTCAACCCCCCGCTCACGCAGATGGTTGATTTCTGAGAAGAGCGTTTCCAGATTGACGACAACACCATTACCAATTATGTTGACCGTATTGGGATACAAAATCCCGGAAGGAATCAAGTGTAAGATGAATTTTTCTTGTCCAACAACAATGGTATGACCAGCGTTATCCCCACCTTGNTANCTGGCGACAATATCTACTTTTTCAGCAAGGAAATCAGTCATCTTCCCCTTGCTTTCATCACCCCACTGGGTGCCAAGAATTGCTATATTTGACATCGCTAAAGTCAGGATCTAACGTTTGGAGAATTGGAAACGGGCACGTGCGCCTTTTCGGCCAAACTTCTTGCGTTCCACCATACGGTCATCACGTNTCAGAAAGCCAGCTCGCTTTATTGTCNACTTACAGGATTCGTCTGCTTTCACCATAGCGCGTGACAANCCGTGNAGTACAGCTCCCGCTTGCCCTGAAATTCCNCCGCCTCTAACATTAACGAAGACATCAAAGCTNCTTGCCTTTTCCACTAGATTGAGTGGNCTTCTAGCCAGTGTAACATGATCTGGTCGATCAAAATATTCGTCAANCGGCTTNTTGTTGACNACAAACTCTCCGGATCCGTTTGGTATGATCCGTACTCGGGCGACAGACGTTTTTCTGCGTCCTGTACCCCAAAATTGCTCTGTTGCCATAAATTATCCTACTAAACTTGAATTATAAGGTGTTAGANCTCCAGAACTTCCGGGTTCTGTGCTTGGTGTGGGTGGTCCGGTCCGGCATAAACTTTTAGTCCTTTNATCAACTTGCTACCCAGNCGGTTTTTTGGAAGCATACCTCGTACNGCGGANCTAATAATTTCTTCCGGCTTCTTTTTCATCTGCTCTTTGTATGGGGTGAGTGTCTCACCACCGGGGTAGCCACTATGTCGGAAGTACGTTTTNTGTTCTTCTTTTCTGCCGGTTAGGCGAACTTTCTCGGCATTGACGACGGCGACCCGAAATCCACCATCGAAGTGTGGCGTAAAACTAGGATGGTGTTTCCCACGTAATATTGTGGCAATTCGTGACGCTAAGCGNCCNAGAATCTNNCCTTCTGCGTCANCCAGATGCCACCTTACTTGGAAATCNTCTTCCTTGGGNAAAAAAGTTTTCGTTTGAAGCATTTTTTTACTTTCCGGTTACCTGAGATGTATTCTCCATAATATATTCAAAGCTAAACCTGNCCATGCANANGATAAGGACAAGACAAGCNAGAATGATATCATTTNNGCTAAAGTTTTGTCAAGACTTTCACCGATTGGTCTANGGGTTACNTGCCAATTTGCCAAAGTTGACTTTCAAAATTGTCCATGCTAAGATTTTAAAANTCAGNCAGTACAGTTCCCACTAANATTTACCGGTGTTTNAGGCAAGNGATTATGGTCAAACANCAAGCANAATTTAAANNGGAAGTNTGACAANGGAGATCAAGGAATTCTTTGACCAAAANGGTTATTATTTGGCNAAAAGNGTTTANTCNCCAGATGAAATTGGATCCATGGAATCNGATTTTGATCGGATTGTNGCCCAGTTGTTAANCGGTAACGAAAACGTCAATGCGCGGTGGGGTAGTCAGTTGACTGCCAACTTGGAGCCGGTAGATTCGGTTGTTTTTCATACGCATAATGTNCAGGCATATTCTTCGGTATGGTTGAATGCTGTTCAACAGAAAAAGTTTCTTGACATTGCTGATGCAATACTTGGTCCCGACNTCATACTTCATCATACAAAACTTTTTCAGAAACCTGCTGAGAAGGGATCNGCATTTCCAATGCATCAGGATTGGCAGTACTTTCCGACTATCAATGATACGATGATTGCCGGTGTNGTCCACGTTTCAGAAGCAACCGATGAAATGGGGTGTTTTCGCGTGTATCCGGGGTCTCACAGAGAGCTGGGACGTTGTGAAGGTATGATGGGAAGCGGGCAAAATGCTGAGATACATAAACGATATCCAATTGAAAAAGCGACTGTTTTGCAGGCAGAACCGGGGGATGTTGTTTTTTTTCACTATTGCACCTTGCATGGATCTATGCCGAATACATCCTTGAAAACACGAAAAACAGTGCTTGTTCAGCTCTATGCAGGTAATGACAAAGTTGAGGATGGAAATGGACACACTGATGTTCGTCTTGTACTGCGTGGTTGGAACCATATGGTAACTCGCTCAATAGCCGGAAGCGTATAGGTATTAAGTTGTCCACTAACATATTGTAACTTACATTAGAGTTTGGTAGATACCAACATCTTGTGAAGCAAACTTAAATGAATCTGTGGAATTAAGTCTAATGATCAAGCAAAAAGCCGAATTAGCAAGAACCGCAATGCGACAGTTAGCACAGGTCTCGTCAGATGTGCGAAACAACGCACTCTTAGCTATGGCAGACCAAATATGGCTACAGCGGAACCAAATCATCGAAGTCAATCAGATGGATCTGGAAAACGGCAGAAAGACCGATTTAGCACTACCGTTGATGAAGAGACTTGCGCTGAACGAGGAAAAAATCTCTACCATGGCCGATAATTTGCGTCAAGTTGCAAGTCTACCAGAACCAATAGGTGAAGTGACACGGACATGGGAACGCCCCAATGGTCTACAAATTGGCGTTATGCGAGTGCCGATTGGACTGGTTGGCGTCATCTACGAATCGCGTCCCAATGTTACGGTCGAAGTATCAGCCCTTTGCTTGAAATCCGGAAATGGTGTGATTCTTAGAGGCGGTTCTGANGCAATTCATTCGAATACGCTGATTGCTGAAACTTTGCGTCGGGTGGCGGAAGAATTTGGGTTAAAAGAGGCAATTCAATTTGTGGAAATTACTGATCGGGAAGCTGTACGCCAAATGATTTCAATGCATGAGCTGATTGACCTGATTGTACCTCGTGGCAGCCAGGAGTTCATCCGTTATATTATGAAGACATCAGAAATTCCTGTTGTTGGTCATGCTGATGGTATCTGTCATGTTTACGTTGATCGGGACGCTGATTTGGAAATGGCCGAGAAGATTACTGTGAACGCTAAGACACAGTATGTAGCAGTATGCAACGCCATGGAGACGATGCTGGTTCATGAAAACATCGCTGATGAGTTCTTACCAACAGTTGCCCGGAAGTTCGTGGATGCCAAGGTTGAGTTACGAGGGTGCGACAAGGCTCGGAAAATCTGTCCTGACTTGATTCCCGCTTCTGATGAGGATTGGCGTACGGAATATCTGGATTCGATATTATCCATTCGTGTCGTCACGGATCTAGACGGAGCTATTGATCATATCGAAACTTTTGGGTCTCACCATTCAGATGCTATCATTACCAATAATTACACTACATCGCAACGTTTCTTGAAAGAGGTTGATTCAGCGGCAGTCTATGTTAACGCGAGTACGCGATTTACTGATGGGTATGAATTTGGGTTAGGTGCGGAAGTAGGAGTCAGCACGCAAAAACTGCACTGTCGAGGTCCGATGGGATTAGAAGGACTAACCAGCTATAAGTATATCGTCCGTGGTACTGGCCAGATCAAGTAGCCAATTCGAATTGGGGTTGAACCAACCATCCCAGTTCAACCGATTTTTGCTGAAGGTAGGGATCACCACAGTCAATCAGTAACGCCGTATCCTCACAGTATCTCATCATTGCCATATCCCCTTGGCTGTTGCCAGCTGCAAAAACTGGTTTCTTACCAATATATCTTCTGATAGCCTTGGGCTTTCCATCTTCGTAGGGCACTGGCTCTACCGGTTGATCTGTGAACTTTCCATGTTGGACTGCCATTTCGATTCCAATTACACGATCACTTGGAATACCGCATTTCTCTGCAAATGGCTGAACGATATACTTACAAGCGCCCGTGACAATCCAAACATCAAATCCGTGCAACTGCATCAAATTGATTAAATCTCGAATCTCCTGGTAGATTCGAATGCCATGTCTAGCTGTTACCGGATTTGAATCTGCTTCCGATTCTTGGATAGAGACAAGACCGCAGGGCATCGACATTTCCAAATCGATTGCTTTCTTAGCAATCAGAACAATCTCTTCAGGTGAAAATCCAACCATAAGTTGTGCTTGTAATAAGGCAAGATGAGCAGTTCCTTCCGATTGCCAGAGATCATGAAAGGCTTGAGTAAAGAATTTTCGATAACGTTGATAAGCCGGGAGTTTCTTAGCTGCATTAATTGGCAAGTTCCGAATTTTTTCATAGTTGGCCCGGCAGACCTCCCGGTTATAGTTAGGTGGGATTAAGTTCCAGAATTCTTCCAGTTCAAAATTAAATTGAAGTTCATCAATCTGAAAATAGAACACACCCATACCAGCGTCATTGAAAATTACAGTATCATCCCAATCAAACACTGCAATTGGCCGATCAGCTGGATCGTATGCTTCACCCATCTTCCCGTAACGTTGGATAAGAGTCTCAAGTGTGGCTTTTACTTCTAACACCCACGAACGAGACGGTAGTTTAATTTCCATAATTAAAGTTCTAATTATAAAATCTAAAATTCAACTATCGACATAGTTAGCTTTTGTTGGGTTTGCGACGACGTTTTTGTTGATGGCGGATTTGAGTGCGTCTGCGTTTCTTGCCACTCTTACTTCGAGCCATAACCATCACCTCCTTCTTACTTTCATGATGTTATTGTTTTCGCTAGGTAGAACAATGAATGCCCGCAGACATTCTCAATTTCCTCCATAGCAATATCAAGTATTTCCATCGATTTGGATTCCAGCATTACCCGGTCAGGGGTAAATGTAAGACATAATGGTAGATCAATGTGCTTATATTCAAAATATGTCTTATGATTTTCTATCAAAGTATAAGTGTTGTTGTCCTCAATTTTTTCCAGGACATCTAATCGCCCAAAATTTTTATACAGGACTTTGGCTGGGAGATCCCCGAATTCTTCTCTTAATTCGTTTTTCCCGTTATCAGAAAATGAGTTTTCTTCCTCGAAACTGTTGTGAAAATCTTGAATTGAATAGTTATCGATCAGGTTGGTAAGTTCTGATAACAGTTTATGGATTTGCGAACGATGTTCCAAGGCCCAATTTTCAGGCTGGTCAAGTAACCGCTCAAGAGTACGAATTGAAATGTTAATAATTAATGGATGACGAACCAACGTTGTTGGATTAGAAATTTCGAAAAGAGTTTTTGTAACAGAAGCAATTTCGGCCAGAGATTCTTTACCAATCGAACGTGTTCGTGTTTCACACATTTCAAGTGCTGCGTGAAGCTCTTCTACCAACTTTGGTGTGACAGTAAAGATACTCTCTTGAAAATCGCTGACCGTGATGGTCAAATCAGGTTCGTCATTAGTCGTCAGAGTCTTAGCATTTGCAATTAAACAATTGGCTAATCTTTCCTTGACCAAGACTTGGTTAAACTCTATAGACGTAAACTCCTGCTCTTCAACCANAAGTCCACTGCTGAGAATTTTACCTTGCAGATCATCACCCAATTTGGGACTCGCGAACCGCTCCCTAATTGTCGAATCCTGCTGAAACAACGTTCGATCTTTCTGTCGTTTTTTTGTTTTTTCTTCTTACCATGATGAATTCCTTCTACTAGAACGGATGACCAAGTGTACGGGAATAGGGTGAAAATGTCAAGCGCAGACCACGAGAGATGTCCAAAGCCCATAGATCTAATTCTAAACTTCTACTTGTATTATATGACAGGGCTTTTAGTCATCATACATGTGAGCTCTTACAGCAATTTTTCAGATTTTCCGAAAATGTTGATTGGGAAAAGTAGCTCCTCTTAAGAAAGATGAAATTAGGTTTCTCTCCACCAAATCTTTTTCTTGATAATAGTTGGTCAATCAACTGATTTTGAACTTAGTTAAAAGTAGCAATAGTAGCTGAATTCTGATTGAATTTTGAGTTTAATTAAGAATCAGAATTTCAAGATTAGTTGGGTAGAACTTGTGTTTGGGATGGGGGATATTTCCGAAAGACTTTGGTAAATATAGTCATTCTCCTCCGTTTTCCCACAGGCCACTCTTATAAATGAATCATCCAGGTTCCTTTTTCGTTGAGGATCCTTGTGTAGATACCATCTTCAAACAATAACTTAGAAAAAACTTCGCTAATATTTTCTTTTTTCTCTCCCAAAAAGAAGTTTAACTTAAACTTGGATAAGCTTTTACCTCTTTGAGTCTTTTCAGATTGTTGTGAAAAATACTTCTACTTCACAAGGTGGATTTCTCTCGCTTCGAAATATATTTTCTCGTTATATTCGAAATATGTCGAAAACGTGAGTGTGGCAACATACGTTGAAAAACTGCGATATTCTCGAAGTATAAGCTCTATGATTTGAATCCATTCCCAAGAAACGCATATCCGGAAGGCAAATTAAAGGCTTCTGAATATTTTTTGGCTAATATAGTGTTTGAGGTGGCTAATATTTTACGTGTTCAGGAAGTTCTGATTGGTTGAAATATTCTATAACGAATAGATCAAAAGCATATGGGTTACAAGAAAACACGAGTCCGCCTTTATGTCTATGCCAAAATCCTTCGTTTCAGAGGCAGAAAATGAATCAGGTCCAGATGTTGTTTTGAGTTCTAGAAACTTTGAGTAGTTGCTCATGCTAGAAACCGGTTTAAAGTAAGTTGAACTTGCAATTGGAAATGTTCCATGTCACACTCATTGATGTAGAGGAAATAATAAATGTGTCAACGCAAGATTGGGAAGGATGAGTTATAACACCGATCTGACGAATCAACAATTGTGGGTTCTACTACCCTAATCTGTTCACACGTGTTCTGTTTACATGTATTGGGTATTTGGATCGGGGAAAATTGAGGTTAACTGTTTCCCATAACAAAGCAGAAAAACGGCAATACAAAACTTATCTTGAAGAACTTAAAGAAGAACCTATAGCTTCTATTTAGGTAGTAAGTCCACTCAAATGAAATAAGGTATGTCTGGAAACTCATTAGGGCCAAACGCGGATGTTTTAGAAGCTCAAGCACGGGTTTGCACGGGGCCGCATCAAACAAGACCTTTGGGTGTGAAAGAAACGGATCCGATTCAACCGGAAACCATACTAGAGATAATTCTTAAATCAGCAAAAAGGGAATTGTCAATAGATCAGATGGTTTCTGATGCTCAAATGGGAGCGTTTTTTGCGGCTATGACAATCCGAAAGCATTTCCCCCCGGATACCCGTTGGAGCCAATCGGAAATTGCTGCCTTTGACAAATACGCGCCTGATTTAACTAAATTCATGCCGCCGGAAATAGAATTCCTTAGGTATCCGGACACGGCATACTGCTCCTCAACACCTGAAGAAAATATTGTTGTTGGGGCACTGAAAAGGATTTTAAAAAGGGAGCATTTGACTTATGGCGAAACATTAAAAGTATGTAAAGCTATCCTGACCAATCACGTGAAAGAAGCATTAAAAGCTGCAGTTCTTATTGGCCAACGGATGAACCTTGAATCTTACGATGAGGTGCTTGGGTACTTGGATGCCGTTTTTGCTCCGGATCAGGTAGAACCGATTTCGGTGGATTCGCTGACTCATTTTGGTGAACCTTTCGATGGCGCAACCAGATACTTCAGGCCAACACTATTCGTAGCTGCGGTCAGAGCTGCTATGGGGCACGCATCTGTATTATACGGAGTTGATGAAATGCCACCCAAAAACGGTGTTACAGAGGAAAAAATCCTTCGGGTTCTCGATGCAAATACCAGACTCTCTCTCGATTCTGCCGCGACCTTAATTGAAGATCCAACGGTTGGGTTCGCTTATGTCAGTCAGCGAGAGTATGCTCCTGGTGCTTATGCCATCTGCCAGCTCAGGCAACATATTAAAAAACGTCCACCTTGGGCTGCCACTGAAAAAGCACAACAACTGTTTTCAGCCTCAAAAATGAATTGCATGGTTATTGGCTACTATCATTTAGGCTACGAAAAAAAATTGCTCCAACTGATATGGGATCGTGGCTTTCAAATTGGACTTGCTATTAAGGGAGAGGAAGGAACAAGTCACTATGCCTTACGTCTAAGTAGTCCTTCAACATCGGATCGCCAAGCAATTAACTACTCCCAAGGGTTCCGACGCATTAATGACCAAAGAGAAGATTTTGCTTTGGATGTGGACCCTCAGGAGCTCGGGTTCAATTATCGGAAAAATCCACGCTTAGAAACGGTCAGCCCCGAGTCTTTCACAGCTGCAGGCATGTCAGCTTTATCTGGTCAAAAAGGACATGTATATGACCGATTGGTATTTAACACGGCCATGATTGATTATCTATTGGGATTTTATCCTGACCCAAATTTAGCTATTAAGAGTGTCAGAAGAGCAATTGATAGTGGTCAGGCTTTATCGCATCTGAAAGCGTATATCGTCAAAAGCCGGACCATATAGGTTCCGATATTTATTTTCAGTATGGGTAGTTCTCCTTTGTAATGTTAGGGTTCTAAGTCTGAGCAACCATCCGTTTGCGTTCTTGAAGATAAGTAGTATTGTTCACCCATTTCCCGTTTTTCAAGAATCCCCAATCTTTTTGTTTTGGCCCCATACAGAATAACGTCCAACAGGGAATTTCGTCCCCAAACTGGTTTTTCCGCAACTCAAGTCTATGCAGCGATCTACTTGATCGGACAGTTACACAACCCACTCCTTTCCACTTCGGTTTACCCGCACGAGTATATTCCCAATATCCACCTTGTAGTATGAATGTAACCCATGGCCATGGATGATCGTGTAAATCGTCTAAATCAGATTTGAGAATTCGGTGCAAAGTAACGTTGAAAGCAAAGGATTTTCTATCTTTTAAAAAGAGATAATAGCGTTCTAAATAGGGTTCGTTGTCATCACGATCGAAGATGACTCTATATCTGCCAAGACGTTTCAGTAGTTTTGCTATCGTTTCCAAAAGTGCGACGCCCAATATACCCTCCGAAGTTTTTGTCTCCTTGGTGCAAATCGATAAACGCTGGTTAATCGACTGGAATTCGGGCTTCAGCCATACAAGTTTGCTAACCACTGCTCAATTTTGATGAACCTCTTCACTTCTTCCTGATTCGATCCAATATGCATTTGTGTCGATTCAACCGCGTCTGCAGTTGAAAGTTGACCGTTATTGATCAAGTTCTCAGTATGCTCAATGAAATTCTTGGAACAATCTTTGTAAAGTTCTATTAGTTTTCGTCTGCTTTCCGTTACTATGTGGCTAGAACTTGTGTCTGAAGAATAAGTTTGATCTTCCCATAAACTATCGACTTGTTGCAGCTCAAATGATGACACTATTTTAAATTCCTTTCCTAAAAAACTATCAAGGCGGTCTTTAACCTTAGGTAACAACGAATTTTGCTATTTTAACTTTCGTTTTATTCGTTGTAACTTAATAGTTCGTTATTTGAAATAAATAACGAGTATATTTTATCGTAGTTTCAAGATTATTAACCAATTTGGAGTTGCGGGAAATTGTTTTCAGCTTAACTGGAATAGATCCTGTTTTTTTGTTATTTTGCTGTCAAAGATTGCAATCAAGATTTTACATGTTCGACGAGAGGACTTTAAGCTCTGGCTCTTTCTTGAAATGCTTAAAAAAAACTGTTATGGATTTCGATTTTTCCTGTTAATTTTTATCTTGACAACTAAATTGAAAACAGCATAATAGCTCGAATGGCAAGGTCTAACAAACCAAGAGCTATTGGTTATGGATTTCACATCCTTAAAGCAGAAGTCATCA
>PBXZ01000075.1:0-44093 GCA_002729415.1 Candidatus Poribacteria bacterium
TTCTTTTCAGATATCAAAGGGTTCAGTGAATTAACGGAGAGGCTTGAACCAGAAATCTTAACGGAACTGGTGACCAGCTATTTAACGGAGATGACCAATATTGCCATAGACCATGGTGGGACAGTTGATAAGTATATTGGTGATGCAATTATGGTCTTTTTTTGGGACCCGAAATCACTTGGACACAAAGAGGATGCTATCGCTTGTGTTCAAATGGCGATAGCCATGGTAAAAGCCTTGCGATCGGTTAGATTNTCTTGGGAAAATATGGGGATTTCTCAGCCATTGGACATTCGAATTGGCNTTCATACAGATACATGTACAGTAGGAAACTTTGGTTCTCANGATCGGCTTGANTATACAACCATAGGGAANGGGGTTAATNTGGCTTCGAGANTGGAAACTAATGCAGAGCCTAATCAGATATTGATATCTGAAGATACTTACTTATTGGTAAGAGAAAAAATNAAATGNANAAAGCTAAACAAAATTAGGGTTAAAAATATTGCTCATCCTATACAAACTTACGAAGTAGTTGCTCATTTAAATNTAGATCTATTGGAGGAGGAAATTAAAGANGAGTCGGATGGATTCTCAGTTTATATCGATCCAAAAACTNTTGATCAGATNGAAAAGAAAAAAGAGATNCTCGAGAGAGCATTAAATCTTTTGAGCCAAATTGACTGAAATCCAAGAAAATGTTGACCCCCGCGATCTGTTCATATATTTTTGTTTTACCCGCAGAATTCCCTTGAATCCTCCATGAAAAGACACCGTCATGTCTCTGGTAAAGGGGGATCATCTAAGGTTTATGGCTTTTCTGGATACGGAGAGGATTACCCGTTGCCACATTATGCAGATAATTCGAGTTGGCGATCTTTCTAGTAGGGAAACGTCTATGGATTATATTCTCTCTGCACACCAGCATCAGATACACGGTTAGACCTAGGCTCTAATACTTCATCTACTCCATGAAATTGCTCGCTGTCACGCCCTGTTCCTCTCTCAATTACATCACTCTTATTGTTACCCAAAATAAAATTCCCTCGTAACCGGCCACCACTATAAACTGCCCATCCTCCGTTTCTGGTGATGTTGTTAGTCAGAATCTCGGGTTGAGCAGACGAATAACAAACAATCGCATGTTGGTAATTATTCGTTAACTCATTCCTCTCAATTTTTGGTCGGGCCCCATCATCACAGATAATGCCAAACTCATTTGCTTGAATCGTATTTTGAATTATTTTAGGTGTGACGCTACCTACACACTTAATTGCAGTTCCGTTTTTGTTAATATCATTCTGAGTAATTAGTGGAGAAGAATGGCACAGGATCGCACTTTTACTGTCTGTGATTAGGCAGTACTCCAATTGGGCGGTGTCTGAGTCACAAATGACTGCGGTGGCAGCATCCTGAATATGACAGTGTACAACACGCGAATTATGACTAGTTGATTTAATGTAAATACCAGCCCAATCTCCAGCAGCGGGAGGATCGGCTACTGTGCCAAGCGAACCGAATCTAATCATACGTTCCTGTTCGCCTTCTGCATAAAGGGAACCGAAAATAGCAAGTTGATGGTTGCCAGTAACAGGATCAAACCCAATGATTGCCCCAGGACGTATTGTTAGCGATAACCCCTCGGGAACAGTGACATCACCAGTAACGCGAATCACCCCGGACCAGATCTCACTGTTTTCTAGAACCCCCGTTTTTTCAAGTGGATTCTCGCGTGTTCCGACGTTACCAACATTCACCATCACCTCTTGGCAACCGATGAACAAGACTAACCATATACCTGAAAAAATCAGTCGAATGGCAACCGCTTTATTCAATCTCAATTTTTATTACACCGCGTGGCGTCCGACCATCAGTTGGATTGAGATACTTCTGTGTTTGGTCGAGATTTTGAAGAGCCTGCCCATCTGGATCCATTAGTTTTGGACTCACCCCGCGTATTAATCGAACTTTGATTTCGGCTGCTCCAGGTTTTACTGCACGGAAAGTAGCTACTGCCAAAGTCTGAGGTTTTGAACCAACTGTAACCGAGTCCTGCCCTTTTGTCAGCGTCATGCCAATTGCCATCCGGCCAGGATCGGGGTCCAAGTTTAAATCATGAACTAGTGGCATGAGCGATTTCGAAAAAGGCGAATCCTCATCGGCATTGAGTGATTTGGCCTCCACATTCAAGGCAAAAAGTCGGCTTCGCGTATAATCCAACTCCACAACGACACCAAAGAGATTCTCGACATTCTTAACTTTAATCTCAACTGGAACCTCTTCACCAGGACTGAAAACTAGTTTGGGGGTATCAATGATTAATAACGGAACACCAATCGGATCAAGCGTAATATCGGCAGAAATCGGCTGATTCCCGACATAAGGAAACTCTTGGCGTCCTTCTAATACTAGGTCACCATACTCATATCCTCGAACTTCAATAATTCGATTTTCACCTATTGGAACACGAAGCGTAGAGAATTTTGTAGCTTTAGGCACCAGAACAAATTGGTCACGGATTGGGGGATCAAATGGAACCTGCTTTCCCCTGGCATCAAGATAGAGAAACTCTACTACTACTTTGAGCTCAGGTGTTTGAAAGGAAGGTGCAAGAGCAATAGTAACACTGGTTAATTGATCGCCTTCTACTCTGGCGAAATCACGAGATATATCACATCCCGTGGTAGAAATAATTACAAGGAGGCAGATAACCCAAAAACACTTCATATTAAACTTTCCCAAACTATTTGCTTACTTCAAGATAATAAGTCGTTTTTGTCCAGAAAAATTGCCGGCTTTAATCCGGTAGAAATAGATTCCACTTGCTATCAATTCACCCCAATCGCTTCGACCATCCCAGTAGGCAGCGTTAGCACGGCTAAGATAATACCCGGCTTTCTTATATCCAAGATCGAGCCCTCTCACTTTTCGGCCTTTTAAATCGTAGATCGCGATTGATACTTCTTGAGGTTCTGCGAGTTGGAATGGAATCCAAGTCTCTGGATTAAAAGGATTCGGATAATTATTGAGCAATTTCGTAACTGTGGGGAGACTCTGCATACGCAATTGATCAATAATCTTTCTCAATGCTACAGCGAGCTCACTACCAGCACCAATTTCACGACTTCTGTTTTTCAGGCCGAAATACATTTTTTCATAAATCTCAATCATCTCAGAATCGGAAAATTGAGACTGAATTGGAGAATTGGGCACAGGTAACGTAATACTACCATCTACTATTTTCTTCCAATTATCATTAATGGTAAAAACATCATCGAGATTAATAACACCATCCCCATTTGCGTCGGCATAGGTTGCCTGTTTGTTTGACCATGATATGGCAGGCTGCAATCGCCAGCTACTATTTCCCTTTCGACGAAGTTCGCCAGTAAGTCCCCAAAATCGACCAACTGGCAGAATATCAAAAACATTTACATTACCATCACGGTTGGTATCACCAGGCCAAACAATTAANCCTGTNGTAAATTCGAGGGCAGNTGCTTCTAAAAATTTCCCATTTACATCTTCAATTCCNCTACTGACACGNATGGTAATTGTTTCCTTCTCACGCAGGATACTTCCTGGATTGAAGGTGATCATGTTNGTNCCCNNNACTGCGTACTGCTTCTCATTNTGAGAATAGGTAATAATAGAACCACTTTCCAACTTTCCTTCAACTCTAAAATTAAATGGTGTTAGTGTTTCCATATTGAGTTGGGAAAACGTAGGGNCTCGAACTCGAATTCGGTCAGTTACAGCNACCTCNGTTGTTCGATTNGGNTCAATTAAATCAATTAATTCTCCTGTTCTCTCNTCCTTNANTAGGATTCCAATGTCCCAGATCAATANTGTTCCATCAAGCGATGAAGAANCNAACAGATTCGTGCCGTCATCGAGCCGTGAGAAAACTAGCCCTGTCACTTTTTCTGTGTGGCCGCTGAATTGTTGTACTCCTTCTTCCGGGTTACCGTGGCTCCACATCAAAATTGAGTTATCGATTCCAACAGCCACGAAACGACCATCAAGAGAAATGCCCAAGGCAGCAACTTCACCACCCGCAACGCTTTTGTCTACGGAAAGCTGATGTGTTTGAAGAATTGAACGGTCCTTCAAAATATCATAAAACTGGACGAATCCATTCTTCAGACCAATAATAAAACGGTTATCATCCTTGACTGGGCTGAAAGCTACTTTTGCACCTGCAGCACCTATATTAAGAACCGAATCTCCTGATTTACCTGTAAATTTTTGGATACCTTGATCTAGGGAAACCTGATAGAGTGCGACAGTATTGTTTGCTGTAAGTAACGCTATTACTGTCCCATCGAAATTAAAACTGATATCAATCAGAGGAATACCTTTGAAATCAAGATCGTTTTCAAACTGAGGAGCTCCTTTTTGGCGCACGCGAACACTACCGTCTTTCGCCACGGAACCGATCCATTGTCCTGATGGGTCGTAGGCAACCACATTGGATATCGTCGTCTCAGGATGACTCAACCCTGACTGTGCCGCGCTATCACTTGGAGGATCAGATGTAATATCCAACACCATTATTTCATTGCTTTGTAATGCAATAGCGACTTCGTCGGCAGACGGACTTAGCTTGATATCATTCACTTTGGAGGGGAAAGGTAAGTTTCGCTTTTCTGTCATCTCCTCCAAATCCCAAATCACTGCCCTTTTTGATTTGTAATTGACCAATAATTGGCGATTGGTGGTTGTGAACGAGGAATGAATTGAGAAGACCTGCGGATAAAAATCTGTAAATTCGGTGTTAATTGGAACTGCGATGTCAGCCAATCCAAGTTTGAAAAGTACAAAGGATTGGTTAAGCGGATTATTATCCGCACCAATTGCTAAAACCTTTTTCTTGGGATGAAATGCCAGTGTAATACTATCAGCACTAAAGTCCCGATTAAGCAGGGGGCTGCCTTTCCGAGTTGCATCAGATTGGAAGACTTCCCATACTCGAAGTTTCTGATCAGTCGCAATTGCAAGAAGGTTTCGTTGAGTTGGGTGAAAAATAATGTCGAAGATCTCTTCATTAGGAATCTGGGTTAAAAACTCAGGTCTAGGGTCTGCAACAACCTGACGATAGATTTCACTTGAATTGGTTTGGATATTATACGCACCAATTAATAAGTGGTTTCCATCGCTATTGAAAGTTATATTATTAATGACAAGATCTACAGGTAGAATCCCTTTTTGAATGTTACGGAATATTGATTCTGTTGAACTCTTCCGCCAAATAAAAATCTCTGTCTTAGAGGCAACTGCAATACGTTGATCCATACCCGAAGGCCCAGGGTCGAATGTCACATCAACAACTTCACCTTCAAGTATGAAAATTTGTGACAAACTTGTTTCATCCTCACCAACAGCATAAACAAAAACCTCGCTTTGCTCTTTCTTCTTTCCTTCTTGAANAATAGTNCCAACAGCCATCCATTCTTCATCAGTGCTNATGGCAACTGTTTGAATTGGTGTTCTTTGGACTTGNAATGGNGAGTTAATTGAATAACGAGGATTATTTAAATCAAAGATCNTCAAACCATTTGTGGTAGCAATCGCAACCCGCTCATGTGACATAAACCCCAANTCTACGGCAAAATTTTCTAACCGGATGAATCCTGCCTGCTTCAAACTAGCGGCATCAATAATGCGCACACCAACTGATGTTGTAAGGGTTATTAGTTTTGCATCCGGNGAATAATTTATTCGTTGGATGCGACCGTATCCTATGCGATCAACTGCTTTGTCGGGAAGAAAACCATTACTATCTGAAACAACTAGTGATGACACAAAAAAAACANCAACAAAAAGCCCAACCGAAAAAAAACTTCCCCTGAATCTAACCATTTGCATTTCCTAGTCGACCAAGCTATATTCAAACGCTGCGATACATAGCATAGTGCTTGTAATGTAGCCTTTCATCGCTCCAGTACATAGTAACGTTGAACTTCCTCACAAACATATAATNTAGCACACGTTGAAACCACTGTCAATAAGGAAATCCTTGGATTAGGATTTCTTTGACTTCGCTGCTCTATTTNCGTTATAATACCGAAGTTATGTAGGGCTTTTGAGTGTGGAGCTATAATGCTTTTCGGACNGGAGAAGCTCGCCACAAGATCTGTTGCATCGGCTTTTTTGCTCGCCTACTTTGTTGTCGGTATCTTCAGCCTATCGTGCGCATTTGTCTATTATACAAGACAAATCATCGAACTGAACTGGAATCTTGAAAAGCAGGTTACCCCGCTNGCTAACTTAGCCGCAGCGATTCCAAGTTTAACAGAGGTGAGCTTGCAAAATCGGCTTAATGAGTTCATTGTCCAATCTCTCCCCTTGAGTCGTTTATCATTCATNATCACAGATAGTACGGGTGAGCAAATCNTAACTGCACGCGGTATTNACCCNGCTATTGAGNAGAAATTGAATGAGACCCCGCAAGTACCNTTTTCTAAGGCAGAANAAAAGAAAGTTNATGACNTCCTTAGCCGAATGAAAAATGAAGGCAAAGTAAGTACAATTCGTTACATGNTTGAAAACAGGAAAACTTACGGTTACATCTACCATGGTGAGACAGATGTAAATGCTATAGATCAATTGCCTTTCGTGTTTACTGACTTGGGGAAAACCCCCCAGAAATGGCAGATTTGGGGGGACTTGATCCAGCGTAAAGGCTCAAATCCCAATCAAGTTCAACAAGCAAAGCAATTAATTCGTAACTCTACGTCACAAGATCTTTTCGTGCCAATTCAAACAACGCCGTTGTGGGAAACAGGTTACTTCTATTACCAGAAGGCGCCGTACTATGGTCTAATCATAATGCCGATTGTCCTGACCTCCGTTTTCTCTGTTTTTCTTGCTCTTGGGTTTGTGGCATTTCGTCAGATTAAAGCTTTTGAGCAAACGGCTATTTGGTGTGGGCTAGCGAAAGAAACAGCTCATCAACTTGGAACGCCAATTTCTTCCCTTATCGGATGGATTGAGTTGCTTGAGGAGCAAAACGTCGCAAAAGATGACTCCGCAACTAACGAGATCCACACTGCTATGCGAAAAGACACTGATCGACTTCAGAGTATTACGAAACGGTTTAGTCGCATTGGATCTGACCCAAGCAAAAACAAGGCGGATGTCAACCAAATTATCGATGAGGCAGTTGAATATTTTCAGAAGCGTCTGCCGCGTCACTCAGCACGAGTTAAGATTATAGTCAATCATGGCGAGATTCCCCAAGTAACTGTAAACCGGGAGCTCTTGCAATGGGTGCTGGAGAATTTAATTCGGAATTCACTTGACGCAATGGACAAGCCTACAGGTGTCATTGAAGTTAAGTCTGGATATGAACAAAAGAAAAATCAGATTATAATTGAATACTATGATAATGGCAAAGGGATTCTCCGAGGAAATCAAAAAAAGATCTTTCAACCAGGCATGACGACCAAAAAACACGGCTGGGGAATGGGATTAGCACTTGTAAAGCGAATTGTTGAAGAATACCATAAAGGTAAAATTAAATTGGTGAACAGCAATCCACGAGGGACACAATTTAATATTTCATTGCCAGTCGAAAGAAATTAGATGTTAAAGATACTCAAGAAGGGATTAAGTAAACAAAAATGCAGGCCACAACACATAGCATTTTGTGGGTCGATGATGAAATAGACGTTTTAGAACCGCATATATGCTCCCTCCGTAACAGGCATTACTCGGTTACCCCAGTCTCAAATGGTGCTGATGCAGTTGCGATTATTAAAGAATCGCACTATGATGTGGTAATCCTAGACCAAATGATGCCGGGGCAGGATGGAATAGAGACACTCGATCAAATCCGAGAGGTCGATTCGAGTGTACCAATAATTATGGTCACTCAAATTAGTGACGAGTTATTCATCGAGGAAGCGCTGGGAAAGCAGATTGACAGTTTCTTAGTTAAACCGGTTGGGGTCGCTCAAATTGTGTCAACTTTGAAGAGGGTTCTCGATCAAAACAGCATCGTTGAAGGGCAAATCCCACGGAACTACACAGAAAGCTTCAACGAAATCAGGGAATTAACCCAAGGCCATTCAGATTGGAAAACTTGGATAGACATATATTTAAAATTGCTTTCTTGGGACGTGGCATTTGATGAACTAGGAGAAACAGGTTTTAAAGAAACACATAAAGAACAGAAAAAAGAGTGTGAAACTTTCTTTTCTAGATATATTGAAGAAAATTATGCTGGTTGGGTGAATGCCAAGGACCGACCAGTCTTATCAGTAGACATTTTGAATAAATATGTTATTCCTCATTTACGCGAAAAAAGGCAAGTTTATTACATTGTTGTTGATTGTATGCGCCTAGATCACTGGCTAATAATTGAGCCAATACTGAGGCAATTCTTCTACATGAATCAAGATTATTATTATTCAATTTTACCGAGTGCTACACTCTATTCTCGTAACGCTCTCTTTAGTGGGTTGTTTCCAAGTGAAATTGCTCAGGAGTATCCAGAGTACTGGCAAGAGGGAGATGTAGATGAAACAAGCACAAATCGATATGAGAAAAAACTACTCCAATCAAAACTGCAACAAGAAGGTATTCAACTAAAACCACAATTAAGGTATTTTAAGATTTTTGATGTTAAAGGTGGCAATGAGTTCATGCGCCAAGTCACTGCTTTCGATCAGATCAGCCTCTCGACACTGGTCGTTAATTTTGTTGATATTTTGACACATCAACGCTCACAATCAGACATTTTACAACAGATTTCTCCAGATGAATCGGCTTTCCGATCTCTGGTGAAATCGTGGTTTACACATTCTGTATTGTTTGAAATCCTCAAAATTATTGCTAACCGAAATGCCATGGTAGTCTTGACTTCTGATCACGGTTCAACTTTGTGTAACCGTCCTTCCCGAGCCTTTGGCAATCGTGAAACCTCGACAAGTCTTCGATTTAAATTCGGGACGACATTAAGAGCTGATCAAGCAGTTCACATTGATCGTCCAAATGAATACAAATTACCAGCAGAAACTCCTNCCAAAAACTATATTCTTGCTAAAGAAGACCACTACTTTGTGTACCCAAATCAGTTTAATGAATACACACGACAATTTCGAGGAGGATTTCAGCATGGGGGAATATCAATGGGTGAAATGATTTTGCCTGTTGTTACAATGACACCGCGCAGGTAAAATGAATATAGATGAGCAAATTTTAAGGGAAACATCTACTGTGGAAAAAGTTCAATGCGATTTCCATAATGATTTTCCTGTTCAAAGTGACTTAACAACATGAATTCTTTGCCTCCACAAACATCAGCAATTGGAGGCAACTAATGAAAAAAGAAATTCTTATTTCTGAAGATAAGTATGAATCAAGATGTGCTATTCTTGAAAATGGCCTGCTCAGCGAAATTTATATTGAACGTCAGAATGAACAACGGGTTCTAGCCAACATATATAAAGGACGTGTTGACAATGTCCTACCTGGCATGCAAATCGCCTTTGTCGAGATTGGCCTTGAAAAGCATGGGTTTCTACATGCATCAGATATTGAGTACAGTTTCGAAGATATCGAGGACGATAATGCTTCGACTAAGATACATGCCGATTTAGACGACTCTCCACCACGCAGACAAAGAAGGAAAACTGAGCCCGCCATCACAGATGTCATTGAAACTGGCCAAGAAATCCTCGTGCAAGTTGCCAAAGCAGCCATGGGTACAAAAGGNGCTCGTATTACAAGCACTGTTTCCCTTCCAGGGAAGTACGTCGTTTATCTCCCNACTTCGTCNAGTGTTGGTATCTCACGACGAATTGAATCTGCAGAGGAAAGGCTGCGTTTAAAAGATCTAGTGCAGTCCTTTAGANCCGATACTGAAGGTGGATTCATTATCCGGACAGCGGCTGAAGGCAAGAGTNAGGANAATCTCTCCGCTGAAATTAACTATCTTCTGAATACGTGGNAAAAAATCAACCAGAAGGCCAGTCGTGTTAGAGCACCAAGTTTAATTCATAAGGANCTTGGNTTTACTGAGCGAATTATACGCGATTANTTTAATAGCGATGTTNACGAATTGATTATTGATTCGAAGCNACAATACGAAACAGCCATTAATTATTTTACCCAGTTGCTGCCTGAATTTAAGTCTCGCGTGAAATTTTACAAANCGAAATCTATCTCGATGATGGAGAAATTCGGCATNGAGACAGGACTAAAAAAAGCGCTGGGGCAAAAAGTTTGGTTACGCAGCGGAGCATATATCATAATCGAGCAAACTGAGGCGATGGTNTCAATTGATGTAAACACAGGTAAATTTACNGGGGAAAACGATGCNGATAATACCATACTGAAAGCAAACTTAGAAGCTGCTGAGGAGATTGTACGCCAGTTGCGCTTAAGGGATCTTGGTGGCATTGTTGTTATNGATTTCATTGATATGGATCGCCATGAAGANCGNAGNAAAGTTTATCAAGCATTNCAACAGGAAATCAAAAGGGATCGCGCCAAGACAAATATACTCAGGATTTCTGAACTCGGACTGGTGGAAATGACCCGTCAGCGTACACGTCCAAGTATANCAAGTGTTCTTACTCAGATNTGCCCATACTGTGATGGGCATGGTTTTGTCCTCTCAGTTGATACTGTNGTAACTAATGTTCTACGGGCAATTAAAAAAGCTGCNCNTAAATCTCAAAAGAGGAAATTTAAGGTTATTGCCAATGAATTAGTTGTATCTCGCCTNCTCGATCGACGATCAAAATTGATACAGCAACTCAANCAAGAAATGGATCTTCATATTCGAATTGAGGGTAACNTTGATCTTCATCTGGAAGATTATCAAATCCTTGATGAANATGATCGACAAATCCGCCTAGATTAAATTTGACATATTAAGGGGTTGTTTGGTATAATCCGCAGNTAGGTTTTATTTCAGATAAATCATGNGGAAAGTTAAATGTATGCAGTNTTCGNCTCAGGTGGCAAGCAACATCGGGTNGAAGTTGGTANGCTAATNGATNTAGAGAAGTTGGATGNGTCTNTCGGTGAAACNATCAATTTTTCTGATGTCNTGGNTATCTCTGATAATGAAGGAGATGTACAAGTTGGGNCACCNTATCTTGAGAACGNAACTNTTACTGGTGAAGTAGTTANGCAGANGAAAGGCAAGAAGATTCTCGTTTTTAAATCAAAGAGACGTAAAGGCTACAGTCGGAGGCGGGGNCACAGGCAGAACCTTACCCGAATTAAAGTGACCGGCATCGAAAGTTAGGNCCATTATGTTAGNAAATTTTTCAAAGGAGACGTAAATGGCCCATAAAAAGGGGGGNGGTAGCACCTCAAACGGCCGCGACAGTANTNCTAAGCGACTTGGAGTAAAAAAATACTCAGGCTCTAAGGTANTGGCTGGAAACATTATTATTCGCCAGCGGGGAACAAGAATTCATCCAGGGANTAATGTGGGACTNGGAAANGACCACACCATCTTTTCAAAAATTGAAGGTTACGTTTGTTTTGAGCGCAAGGATAAGTATCGTAAANAGGTGAGTGTATACGCNCAACGGCCTGATTTNGAGAAGTTATCGATTTGAAANAGGAAAAGTTGCTAAGCANGCCTAAATTTAANCGCTNAGAAATTGTATTTGTATTTGTATTGTATAAAAGCCCCACTTTTCAATGGGGCTTTTTTTGTAATCTGAAGTGGATTTTCATCGNCTGACAGCCNAATTTCTTTATAATTCATCCAAATCTAATCCCGAGAGTAAGCCATGAATTTAGATAAAGCCAAGATTTACGTAAAGGGTGGGAGAGGTGGNGATGGGAGCATTAGTTTTCGTCGTGAAAAGTATATTCCTCGAGGCGGGCCTAATGGNGGNGATGGTGGNANTGGAGGTAGTGTAGTATTGNAAGCTACCGAAGGAATGACAACGCTTATAGATCTTCGTTATANACCNCATCAAACAGCTGATAANGGTCANCATGGTATGGGGAAATTAAGGAATGGNGNGAGCGCGGAGGATCNGGTTGTTAGAGTTCCCATAGGTACTGTNGTGCGTGTCCACGATTCAGATGAGATNATTTCTGACTTGGATAAAGTTGGTCAGTCTTTCGTTGTAGCCCGAGGAGGAATTGGAGGTCGGGGTAACNCTCACTTTCGCAGTTCAACTTTTCAAACACCTCGTGTCGCTGAAAANGGAGAACCAGGTGAAGAACGAACTCTCGNTCTCGAAGTCAAGTTAATCGCTGATGTNGGCCTAGTCGGTTTCCCGAANGCTGGNAAGTCAACGCTTCTTTCAAGAACTTCTGCGGCCAANCCTAAAATTGCTGATTATCCATTTACGACGCTGACACCAAACCTCGGAGTGGTNCGAATTGCTAACGATAAAAACTTTCTCTTAGCTGATATTCCCGGCTTAATTGACGGNGCTCATGCTGGCTCTGGCCTTGGGCATGATTTCCTTCGTCACATTGAACGGACCAAAATACTGATCCATGTTATTGATGTCTCAGCTGGTGATGGGCGAGATCCGATCGAAGACTTTGAGCAGATTAATAAAGAACTTTCGCTCTATAATAAGCGATTAGTCCGAACTCCACAATTGGTTGCCTTAAATAAAACAGACCTACCTGCGGCTCAAGATCATCTGCAGAAAGTTTTGGGATATTTTAGCAAACGGAAAGTTTATGAAATATCTGCCTTAACTGGACAGGGTGTAAACTTGCTAATGACATCTACGTATCGATTGTTAAATCATATCAATAAAGAGATTCAAAAGAAAAGTTCTCAACAAAAACCGATGGTGATAAACGAATCGAGGCCAAAAGAAAAGATAAAAGTAACACATAGGAAAAATCACTTTTTTGTAGAAGGAAAAGAAGTACGACGAGCAGCTCTGATGACAGATTTTGGGAATGAACAAGCAATCGTGATGTTTTATCGGAAATTAAAGAAAATGGGAGCTATTAATGCTCTAATGAAAGCTGGTGTGCAAGAAGGGGATACAGTTCAGATTGATGAATTCGAATTTACATTCAACCAGAACTCAAATGGCTGAATTTGATCGACAACAGTTAATGTCGTCAGTCAAACGTGTGGTAGTGAAGGTTGGCAGTTCGACGCTATCAGAAAATTCTGAACTTTCTAGCGAACGACTCGATCAGCTTGTCCATGATCTCACAAAATTAAAACATAGAGGTTCTGAGGTTGTGCTTGTTACCTCTGGTGCCATCGTTGCGGGTACACGACAACTTGGATTTAACCAACGTCCTGGGACGATACCTGAATTACAAGCTGCTGCTGCTGTCGGTCAAATTCAATTGATGCAAGCATATCAGTCACGACTACAACAATATGGGCAAATTCCTGCTATGGCATTGTTAACACAGGAAGATTTTACCAATCGACAACGTTATGTCCATATAAGTGATACACTCCTTACCTTACTTAGGTTAGGGGCCATACCAATAATTAATGAAAATGATACTGTTACGGTTGATGAAATTAAGGTGGGTGATAATGATACTCTCGCTGCATACGTAACCAATTTGATTGACGCATATCTACTGATTATTCTTTCTGACCAGAAAGGTTTTTACACTGCCGACCCACGCACAGATACAGATGCAAAACTGATAAATGTTGTTCCCAAGATTGATGATACAATCCGTGTATCAGCAGGGAATTCTAATACTGATGAAGGCACAGGTGGAATGATAACAAAACTGCTAGCTGCCGAAATTGTGACCGGTTCTGGTGGATTGATGGTGCTGGCCGACGGATCTGAGAAGAATATTCTAAATCGGATTATGGATGGCGAAGCGATTGGGAGCCTTTTTTTACCGCAAAAGCGAATATCCTCACGTCAACGCTGGATTGCTTACTCACGTCCACCAAAAGGTCAAGTGTTTGTTGATGAAGGAGCCCATCATGCCTTGTTAAATCATGGAGGTAGTCTCTTACCATGTGGTGTAAGAGAAATTACTGGGAAGTTCGAATTTGGTGATACTATTTCGTGTCGAGATCAGAATGACAGGGAATTTGCAAGGGGTTTGGTTAACTATAGTACCCAAGAGGCTCAGCAGATCATTGGTAAAAATACACATGAGATTGAAAAAGTTCTCGGTTATCGTCATTATGATGAAATAATCCATCGTGACAATTTAGTGCTAATTACCTAAAAGAAGTTTCATTTTTTGTCGAAAAAAATCTAATTAAATGTACAACCATTAGTTTAGTCGTTTGACTCAATTTCTGCGGCATTTAGATTGAAACTAGATGGTAGAACTGCTATCATCCAGTAAGTAGTAAATAATTTTCAGTGAATTAAATCAAACGTCTGAGATTAGAGGGTAAAGAGTTGTGCAAAATACACTGGACATAACTGGTATCCGAAAAAAACATCCAAATCGGTGGTTGTTACTGATCATATATAGTTATGAGGATGGGCAGCCAAGTTCCGGAAAGATACTCGCTCACTCAAAATATCGCTCAAAAATCTATGATGCACGAACAAGGACCATAGCGCATAATCCGGACTTAGACCTGCGGATTGTGTTTACAGGAGATCAGCGAAAACTTGACGAANTGAATCCNGAGTTAGATTTAAAGCTGGCAATGGCAGAGGGCGCAGATCATGANGAACNTGNCATCTCTTCTTTTTGCTGAGGATATAGAAAAAGCCCGTTTAGAAACCGAATTGAAGGANANACAGATCTCNGATTTGGAAAAANTCTATAAAGAACAAAGAATTACCAACACACCAGCGAATTGGCATAATACTTATCAACATGNGGTTGGGCAAGAACAGACTTCCAGTCNATCAAAGACATCAGATGAAAAAGTNCACCAGAANCAAAAACAGGCNACTGATAAATAATATGANAANTNATCANTCGGTTATTGTAAAAGGNCTTATATNTGTCTTTTTGGTAATTACAGTCAGTGGNCACTTAATTGCACAACAGAAATTAACAGCCAATGAACTTAGCAAGATTGAAGNAAACTTTGTTGAAAATGCTACAGCTAGGATTAAGGGACAGGTGTTTTGGTCAGGTAAAGATATATCAAAAACCACNGTTCAAGTTTATAAGGATGAATCCCTCAAAGAACCATATACAGGCGTAACANAACTTATTAATGGTAAGTTTGAGATTCGTGTTGAACCCGGTNATTATTACTTGGTAGCGTTTGTAGANCTAGATAAATCTGGTAAATTTGACTTTGGCGATGGTATGGGTGTTTTCGGNGTTATTGACTGGAACGATCCGACACAGGAAAAACGACTGATTTCTATCGAAAATCACCAATCCATCAATGGTATTAATGTTCCTATTGTGGCNCGATTGCAAGAGGTTNAAGGTGCTAACAAAATTGTGTCAACTGCTGAGTATAAAGCGAGTGATCTAACTANATTCAAGGATAAGNTGGAGGAAATTACTTCTGGTGTNCAAGGCCATATAATTTGGGNAGACTTTAATCCGGGNGAAAAAGTATNCATTTCTGCCTACACTGATTTGTCNTGGAAATACCGTGCGGCGGCTTGTCAAATGGAAGAGGATCAGACTTTTATCCTNAATCTGAAGCCCGGGAAATATTATTTTCTTGCNGTTGCTGACCGTAATGATAGCAATAATTTTGACCCNGGAGANTTAGTTGGTATGTATGGTATACAAGATTTTTCAGCCGACTCTTACCCTCNCCCTGTTTTAGTTAGCAAAGCTAATATNNCCAAAGGAATAGGGATTGCTATCACAGGAAAACAACTTGCAAATGGTAAAACTATTCCTATAAACCAGTTGGTTAAATCGATTTCAAACGATGCAGANATGGCGGGGATCACAGGGGGAGTTATNTGGNCNGGGCACTCCTTACAGAACTCGATTGTACAGGTCTACGAAGAAGCAACTATGATTAATCCGNTTAAACAATTTGGACTGGATCTTAATGGGGAATTTGAAATTTNGCTACCTNCCGGAAGTTACTATTTTTTGGTTAATGTTGATAGTGATGGTGACGGNAAATACAGTGTGGGTGATGCAATTGGAGGNNTTGGAACCAATGANATCANTAACATNCCCCCTTCATTNATTAAANTCAAAGAAGGAAAGAACGCACCGATCGAAATAGCCGTCAGTGCAACGTANTCTAGTGANGGCCAACTTGAACCGGTTCANAGGTTGGAATGGATTGCACCAACNACAGAAGGTGATAGNGGTATTGAGGGGCAAATACTTTGGTCAAATCAGGAATTCAAGATTGGGGTTATCTCATTTTCACAGGATGAGGATTTNAATCAACCTATCGCATATCCCGTCAGTTTTGACGAGGATGGTANGTATAGAATCTATGTTCCACCTGGTGACTATTACGTGATGGCCGTTNTTGATCTCAACNACAACCAANATGCAGATCTACGAGATGGCGTTGGGATTTATGGAACTCATCGTCCTGTTCAGGGCAATCCGCACATGATATCTGTCTTTCCAAATTATATAACGCCTTCAATTGACATTACCATATCCGCAATTTATATTGATCAACTTGGCAATATAGCTGAAATTGATGATGGTCATCGTCATACAATCCGGATGCAGTATGGCAAACCCGATGATGCTTTTCAGTTTACACGTGCAGGTATACAGATCGAGGAATGGTGGTATTGGTCTCAAGGTATTGGGTTTATCTTTGAAGTGACTGATAAGGGCTGGCGATTGCAAGATCAACAGGAATTCGATCCTACCCCCAAAGGCGCTGCTGTTGATGCCATAGCATTTGATCAGAAAGAGACAGCTCACTACATTAATAATGCATTAATTTTTTATAATTACGATAATTTAGTCTGGGGTTATGCGCCGGATGGAACAAATGAACCGCTTGGTATTGGCAAAAAGCCGACAGTTTCAATGGATGGACGGATTCTTTATACTGACCCGGACAATAACATAGTTATTAATGATCAAGGTACAATTGACATTTTGTTGAGTCGTAAAGAGCTTGCTAAGGATCCAGCTATATCATCAGATGGTAATTATGTTGCATTTGTACGTCGTGGTCCAGATAGGCAGAGACTCTATGTCAGACACATTTCAACGGGTAGCGAATTCGTCATTCCCTCAACAGCAATCGAAGTTTCAACACCGAATTGGAATACAACAGACACAATCTTAACGTATAGCGCACGGGGAACAATCGAGAACCCACAAGTGCGAGATGACCGAAATATCTATGCATATGACCGTGTTGAAAACCGCATCGATTCTATATGTGTAGGCTTAACCGATGACGCTGAGCCGAGATGGTCACCAACTAATCACAATGTTATGGCCTTCAGCCGAAAGGAAGGTCGTCACCGTCAAATTTGGCTTGCCACACTAAAACCAGAAGAGAAAATACAAGAAACTCAGATCACAGATCATGGAGGAGAAAAACCTGTCTGGTTACCTAATGGCGAGAAAATTCTCTACGAAAATAATGGACAACTCTGGCTAATCTCNGTTAATGGGGAGGAAAATCACCCAGTTAAGGCAAANGGGCGNATGATATTTGGAGAAAATCCATACGTAGTGCCATCTCTAGTCTCGGATAGGCAACACGTGTCAAATTAAAAGAACCCCTTTTTCTGTATATCCATTTGACATGGTTCGATTGGATATGATATGATTACTCNGCTTTGGGATGGCGCTGTTTTTTTNGAGGGAGATCATTGTAATTCCAAGGCTAGCCCAAGTAGAATATAATANCTGTTGAGTGCGTTTTTAAGTAATTCTAGCTTTTAGGAGNAGATTAGTATGACTTATGTAATTTGCGAGCCGTGCATNGATGTGAAGGATACGGCTTGTGTTGACGTCTGTCCCGTTGATTGTATTCACCCAACTCCTGATAACGAAGAATTCTTCGAGGAAGAGGTACAACTTTACATTGACCCGGAAGAATGCATTGACTGCGGAGTTTGCGAGCCAGAGTGTCCCGTCGAAGCAATTTATGCTGAGGATGACGTCCCAGAAGAATGGGAGAGTTTTACCGAGAAGAATGCTGATTTCTTTGCAGCTTAAATTGTAATAGAGAATTTGACTAACTCAATAAGCGCTTAACAAGATAGCAGTTTGGCACGCGAGAGTCGTTTCCGATTACTTCGCTCAAATCCCGGCATTTTTCCCAATAGTGGTCATATTGTATTGGCGTATGTTCTTTTCGTCGACCAATAAACGTTTTCCAGCAGCAACCAATCTTGTTCCTGTTATTTATTGGATAACCCCATACTCTGCATATGATTGGTCGGTGGTTGTAGACTGAGCATACGCCGCTAACAAGCATAGGGCATGCTCCTTCGGGAGATCCTTTTGATGCTTCAATCATATCCATACCTGCAGTCGTTGCGGAGTTCTCTTCATAGAATCCTGCTGCATCGAGTTTGGTAATGGATTTGGAGGCTTTTTCCAAGATATGATTCTGAATTTCTTCCGATAGTTCTTGCAACCCGGTTTTTAGGTCTCGGGCTTCAATTTCGCTAATCCTCATCGTTGCAGTGTTGTAGCAACAATCATAACAGTTTACGGGACAGGGGAAACCACCGGTTTGGGTCTGCAATCTCTGCGTTTCGACATCAATCTCATTTATAATTTGCCGATATTCATCTAACGCATTTTGGCCAACTATATCCTGATTCATTTGATCTTCACATCGCCTTTTGCATGGGAAATGTCTTAAGGTCGCAGATCACATGCAGGAATATAACGATCTTTGCGCTATTTTCTAAAATCATCTTAACTTCATCACTACTCACCCAATCTACCAAGCCGTGAAAAGTGTTTCCTTCAGCGATTTTAACTTCAATTGGATATCTACCTAATCTTGCCTCTCGGATTTCATCAATCTTTACTTGATCATCCTGATCATCATGGGATTCAGTTGTTATATCTTCATCATTTTGCGATTTAGAATCATGATTCAAAATTGATTCGATTCCATCCAAATCTTCAGCTTTATAACAGTATTTAACCTCAGTTTTTGGTACTTCCTGTTTTCCATCTTTGCCGTGAAGAAAGAATGAATCTGTGTTAGCACGGATAATTGTGACTGATCGCTCGATACCGCCCAACATAGCGAAGAACATTGGTGTTTGCTGACGGATCTGCTTTGCAATATATAAATGTCCGAAATTCATTCGGTTAGAATCAGTCGAGGCATGATCATCGCCTTCACGCGATACACCACCCGTATTACCGAAGGCAGATTCGCCATCAGCATCCATCCAATTCGGAATACTATTCTCACGTGGGATTAAATTCTTTCCTTGACGCAGCCACCTACGTTCAAGTGCCGTTAATAGTATTTCGACATCTTGTCCAACCAGGCCTTTCTTGCCCTCAGTAACCTTATATTTTACAGTTTGTCCAACCCGTATATCATCATAGGGGCTATCAATTGCTGAACTATGAATAAATACATCTGCTTCGCCATCATCTTGGGCAATAAACCCAAATCCTTTTTCTGCATTATAGTATTTTATTTTTCCTCTTGGCACTAGTTGTCCTCCTCCCTAAAGGAAAATGATGATTGTTTTAAATCTAGATTTTCCTGTTCTCGATTTGTTCTGTGTGACCTATACGTAGTNAGAGATGGAGGTAAATCCTCGATCNGATCCNTTTTCTGCCTCCACTCTNCAATTTTACTCTTAATAAGTGCACTTTGACGTGCAGTTTCAATCCATTGTGGCGTTTCGTCTTCCTTACATATTAATACTTCACACATATTNCCCCAAACGTCCAAACATGTCTCCCACCATTTTTGNTAATAGTCGAGATCTGATCTGTGTTGNCCAATCAAGTCGCATTCAGTAATCCATAGCGGGTTCGTTCCACGCCACATTTCAACTGATTCGACATAGTTAATTTCGAACCCACTTCTTTCGTANTGAAACCATTTTTCTGATAAATCCTCATATTTTTTGTCTTCAGGNGGCCAGTATAAGTTTAGCCCAACGGCATCTAACGGAAAGCGAAAGCCACTTCGGTAAANAGATCGCGCAACTTGTGCACGCTGCACATCGGGGATTTCAAAACGTTCTGACTGAAAAGCAAGGTCTAATGTACGGTTGTGCCTACCTAAGAGCGATGACCAAAAGAGCGCCCAACGGAAACGTTTAATCAATGGCTGAGAAAAATTGCTAGCATACACTAAAGATACTTCAAAACCCGTCATNGCGTCAATAATTTTAGCCCATTCCTCACGTTGCGCATGAGTTCCGANCAAATCACTGCCAATACAAAAGTAGCGTGGACGATAATCCCTNGTGAGACTTTCAAGCTCAAGTTTAATACGACCCATNAGCAGNCCCCATGAATTCATGTCGACTGTACCAACCCAGCCCTGCCAATTGGGAGGTTGCTTCCCNNTAGATTCTCTAGGTATGAAGTGTGGCTTTATCATCAATTCNAAGCCACTTTGTTTTACTTCATTGACAAGATTTTTGATTGGTAAATAGACACCAACAAGTCGTGCACGGTCATCACGATCCAGCAAATATTGCGGGACAATTACAATAATCTCTACCCCAATCTCGCGCANATTTGCTAAGATCTCAGGGTAGTTGGTAAAATGATAGTCGTTCCAAAGAGTGTAACCTAACTTCATAGAAAATCGCTTAATACCCTTTCAAGTTTTATATCACGTGACCCCTTAAGTAAAACGAGATCCTCCGAAGCCACAACACCACGTAGCACGTCAGCTGCTTCATCGGCAGTGTAGCAATGATCTATNGATGCCATTTTATGTTGTAGACCATCCGAAATCTGGTGNCTGCAATCCCCAACTGTAATCAAGGCCTGTACATTTGGACGAATATNTTGTCCAACTTCAAAATGGAGTTGAGGTGNCTGCGCTCCTAGTTCCAACATATCACCCAAAACCGCTATTCGCTTNCCTTTNGTATAAGTGTCACTCAACATGTCAAGNGCAANCCGAGCTGAATTCGGATTAGAGTTATAAGCATCGTTAATTACATTGAAGTAATCCAGTTNGATCCATTGAAGGCGCATTTCAGGTGGAGAAAAGTTCTCCAAGCCAATTCGAATTTCTTGGTGGGACAAACCTGCCCATTTTCCAACGCAAGCAGCNGCCAGTGCATTTGAAATATTATGTGCTCCAGCNCAAGGTAAATGGATTTCTTCAACATCCAGATTATCAAATTGCAAATGGAACTTAGGCTTTCCATGATTGTCAATACAAACATTGCGAGCAGACACATCCGCCGAGTTTTTATAACCAAAGGTAACTACCTCAGCGGGTGACTCACGTCGGAGCCTTCCTGCGTAACTATCGTCGGCGTTTAAAATTGCCAAATCCGCGTGTTTAAGGATAGAAATTTTTTCCCTAAAAACACCTTCGATTGATCCAAGAAATTCCAAATGGCTAAACCCAATATTTGTAATTACTGAAACATTTGGCTTTACAATGCTTGACAAATGTTTAATTTCACCNGGTTGATTTGATCCNATNTCTAGCACTCCAATTTCATNCTGAGNACTCAATTGTAGCAACCGATTNGGTATACCAATGCGGTTATTAAAATTTTTCTCNGATTTGAAAACGGAGCATCGCTGNCCAAGTANCTCCGCAACCATGTCNTTAGTNGTAGTTTTTCCATTNCTACCAGTAATCGCTACAATTGGAATATCAAATCGATTTCGATGNAGGTTNGCAATCTTACCATAGGCAANNAGTGTATCTCGNACCTCAATTACAACCGNAANGTTTATCTCAGNAGNTTTTGAAACAACGGNACCNATAGCTCCATTTTGTTTNGCTTGGTGAANGAANTCNTGNCCATCAAANTTTTNACCGATTATTGCGACAAAAAGATCTCCNNCAACTAANGTCCTAGAATCGGTNGAAACACNATTAATAATAGNGTTNTGNTCTCCNNGAACTAAACGACCACCTGTNTTNTTAACNATTTCNGATATGNTGAAATNCATAAATANTANTGAAATTNCAANACAACNNGTTAGCTNNTNANCCAGAAGCNTGGNAGACTAATCNNACTNTNCNTCTAANGTNAGAACTTTACTCGTTGTGANAAACTCTTTTGATTTAAATTGACGGAGGTACATCCTCAATTCATCNTTGCGAGGNTCNANNTTATAGGCCTTCTCGAGATTATCTTTNCCAACATCCAANTGACCAATTTTNATGTACAAAGCCCCTAGGTTTTGATAGGGAGCATCATAAGCCGGNTTGATATCGATCGCNGCAACGTATGAATCNCGTGCTTTCAAGAAGAACTCTTTTGTTCTTCCAACAAGAATATTAACCTTTTTGCTNTNGTTAGNCCAATGTNTATTGGAGACATGCGAACCTTTTTGCTTTGCATTTTGTTCAATTCGCTTAGCCATCTCATGAGTACAAATAAAAACTAAGTACCCGGATTCAACTTCACGCAATGCTGTTTCAAGTTCCAGATTGCCTTCAGAAATCGTATTAGCTGTCAAATCACGTTCCCAAGATGGCCAAGTGCTACCTGCGAACTCCAGTCCTAGTGCATAGTAGGTAGCTCCTAAGTCATTCCAGACTTCCGAATTTTGAGGTCGCATTTTCAAAGCTCCTTTTAGTTTTATAATAGCCTGTTCATACCTTTTTCCACTGTGGTCGATTCGTGCTTGCTCGCGTAAGTCTTTGAATTCCTGACTGTCCATATTGACAACCTCAGCGTCGTCATCATCTGATTGCATTAACATAGCAATCAGAATCAAAACAGCTGTTGAAATGATGCCACCGATTATCAATGGAACTCGATTTCTGCTTAAAGCACGCCGTCCTTTCTCAATTCTTTTAGATTGCGTATCGTTCCCTTCGCTATCTGCTCTTTCTATTCTTCCCATTTTTATGTCTACTCACNTTCCTACAATGACATAATTAATTATTTACTGAATGACAAGGTTGCGAATAGCCCATTCCTCACGATCTCGCTCAAAAAAAAGTGAGAACCTCTGATTACGNCGTAATCGAACAACAATCTGTTTAAAATCTTCTAGTGAATCAATTATAATATTCCCGACCTTATAGATCAAATCCCCTTTTCGAAGCCCTTTCCTAGCAAGNTCACTCNCTTTCTTGATCTTAAACACAATTACACCGCGATGGCCGTAATGGTTTAAGTCCTCCCTATTNTGCTGTCTAACCTCTAATTCCCAACCATCAATTTCATAATTTCGTTGCAATTCNTTAATTGTAATTTTGATCTGTTGNTGAATACCAGCTCGAAATATNTGNAAGGTTATCTCCTCGTTTTTACTNATTAACCGAGTAATCGAACGATATTCATCTTGATCCATTANTGTTTGATTATTTATTTTTGTGATAACATCACCACGTTTAATTCCNGATAGGGCAGCAACACTCCCATTNCTCACTTGTGAGACAAGAACCCCAGTTGTTTCNNACAAATTTACTGCTTCGGCTAGATCCTGCGTTAAATTCTGTACGTTTAGCCCAATTACTGGCGGAACAATTGCACCATCCTCAATGATCCTGCTAACGACCTTTTGNGCGACATTTGCGGGAATTGCGAAGCCAATNCCCTGAGACCCGCCNCTTGTNGAGTAAATTGCTGTATTGACGCCAATCAGTTGACCATNAAGATTAACCAGTGCNCCGCCGCTGTTACCAGGATTAATCGAAGCGTCCGTTTGAATCAGATGGCGATAAAGCCTATTTTNCGTTTTTAAAGTTCNGTTGGTTGCGCTAANAACACCGATAGTTACTGTTGGCTTAGGGTTNCCTACAGCAGATGCGAACGGATGCCCTATAGCAANGGCCCATTCACCAATCATCAAATCNCTTGAATCTCCGAATTGGATTTCGAGTAGTTGAGAAGAAGGTTCAATCTTCAGAACGGCAAGATCCGATGACNGATCTAATCCAACAACCAGAGCTTCAAACTCTTTTCCATCAAACAGAATAACTTCAACAAAATCGGCACCTTCGATGACATGCTGGTTGGTAAGAATATATCCATCTCCACTAATTATTATACCTGATCCCAATCCATGAAGTTCCCGCTTTTGAGGTATCTGAAACGGCATGTCAAAGAATGGCGACCAGAGATCTTGAAAAAATGGATTAACTGTATACTCTTGAATTCGCGTCGTGCTAATATTGACTACAGCAGGACTCGCGTACTCAACAGCCTTAACAATAGCATTCTCGCGGGAACCTGATAATTCCTGTTGTACATTGGCATTTTTCCCTATACATACAACTGCCGAACAAAGAAATAAAGAAAACGTATAAATAATATATCGGAATTTGTGGGACATTACTTCTTCCAAAGCTGGGGGACAAACAATATTAACACAGTGTATAGTTCTAAACGTCCTAAAAGCATGCAGAAACACAAAACCCATTTGCCGATTGGCTCAATGTGTGCATAATTGTTCATTGGTCCAACACTCCCTAATCCTGGGCCAATATTCATCAGTGCAGACGCAACCGCAGTGCTCGCGCTTATTATATCTAACCCTAATCCTGTTATAGTAACCGTCGCTATTACGAATACTCCCACACCGATGAAGAAAAATCCCAAAATATTAGTCATAATCCCTGGAGGAACAACTTGCCCATTCAACTTTACGGGCAAGACGGCATGAGGCATAATCAAATGCTTAATTTCACGATAGCCTTGTTTAATCAAAAGTAAGAATCGAACCTGTTTCATTCCACCGCCAGTTGATCCCGCACAGCCACCAAAAAACATCAGGAAAACTAAGATCACTTGCGAAATAAATGGCCATTGTTCAAAGTCTGCTGTTCCATATCCCGTAGTAGTAATGATGGCTAAAACTTGGAATCCCACGAAGCGAAATGCCTCACCGATGGACTTGTAGGCTGGGATTGCTTGGTGAATATCATAAATAGTGTCGTTAATTACTATCTGTTCAAGATCATCTTGAACGAAGTAGATCTGGTTTTGGTATTGGACCTTTCCATCGGTAACCGGATAGGTCTCGTTTCCTATTTGTACAATTTGATTTTGATTCACCGAATGGGTAACATTGTTAACTACGGCAACAGGTTGCCACATGGTATTAAGCACTAAAATCACCACTGCCAACCCAATCACAAAGGAGTAAAATCGAAATTCCTCATCTTTCAGGTAGCTACGGAAATCACCCTTGAGAGCCTTATAATGATGTGAAAAATTAGTTCCAGCAATGAACATGAAAACCATAATAACCACATCAATATAGAGACTATTGTAGTGACCGATGCTGGTATTTT
Source organism: Candidatus Poribacteria bacterium (assembly GCA_002729415.1). GTDB lineage: Bacteria > Poribacteria > WGA-4E > WGA-4E > UBA9662 > UBA9662. The sequence continues at coordinate 25,268 of PBXZ01000075.1, forward strand.
TAGGCGAGAAGCCTCCAGTAGCCATAGTCCCAAAGGCATGACAAAAAGCATTATACAGACCTTCGCCAAAAGTTTCACGCACATTTTCAGGCACAATCCAAACTGTTCCGATCCACAGAAAAGCCACTTCTACCAGAGTGAATAAAACATAAACCCACCATAAAACTTTTGCTGTTTCTTGAATTCTTGGGGTCATACGATCGGTTTGTGGCCCTGGTGCTTCGGCTCGATACAACTGCATACCACCAACACCAAGCAAGGGCAAAATCGCGACAACCAAAACCAAAATCCCCATACCACCAAACCAGTGAGTGAAACTTCGCCAAAATAGAATTCCATGTGGCAGATGCTCAATGTCAGTCAGGATTGTCGCCCCAGTAGTTGAAAAACCTGACATTGCTTCAAAATAGCNGTCCGTGAATCGGCTGAAACTTGAAACTTGCTGATCTATTCCGTTTCCAAGAAAGTCTTGGTAAAAAAAGTACGGCAACGCGCCTGCAAGAGCAATTAATATCCAGCCGAANGTGACAATTGCAAAACCTTCTTTGTTTCCCAATTCNCGGCTCGCGCCACGAGTCGNCNAATGCAAGATNCCACCCGCANTGANCGTGATTANAATCGTTTTAACAAAAGCCATTAAGTCTTTTTCTCCACTACTAGCTGTATTGTAATAGANGGCAATCGCCANAGGCACCAACAGTGNCATTGAAACAGCAAGCAATAGATTACTAAGTATGAATAAGATCTGCTTCAGATTCATTTTTCCAAAAATAACTCTTCAACTTTTGAAATAGCATCGGGTAAGCTAAAAACGATGACATGGTCTCCAGGCAAGATGGTTAAATCTCCTGTTGCTACTATGTGTATACCTCTACGCAAAATGGCAGCGATCAAAGCATGATCAGGAAATCGAATTGAACTAACTGTTTTTTCCGCAATCTTTGTTCCTGGATCAACAATCATNTCCAAGACTTCAGCTTCAATTTCGTGCAGAGATGCTGCGGAAATAATATGACCACGTCTAACAAGATGAAGGATTTCACTAACTGCAACCAAGTGGCGGCTAACAACAGCGTCCAATAANGGGATATCTGACAATATAGGCAGGTATTTCTGTTGCTGAATGAGCGCAGAGACATACTTAGCTCCATTCTGTTTAGCTGTCACACAAGCCATGATATCGTCCTCATCATGACCTGTAACAGATATGAACCCGTCAACATCTTTGACACCAATTTCGTCTAAAAAAAGTGGATCGAGGTAGTCACCACATAATACAGTAGATTTTCCTAAAATACCTGAAGCGGTTTCTGCTCTATCCAAATTTTTATCGACTAATTTGGTATTGATTCCATTAATTTCAAGCGATTGCGCAATATATATACCGACTCGATTTGCTCCTACTACAATAACACGATGCGGTTTGACCCNATAAGCGACATTACAAAAGTCAAGCATTTCATTAATCGCCTCACGACTCCCAATGACAAAAACTTCGTCTGCCTTTTGAATAGAATCGCGTCCAGTTGGAATAACTGTTTCTCCATCTGGACGCTTAATTGCTGTAAAGCGAAGTTTAGACGCCCAGCTATAACCCACCAAGTTTCCCATTGATTTTCCAACCAAAGGATTATTTGAATCAACATTGAATGCAACAAGTTGAATTTTTCCGTTTTCAAACTCCACAAACTCACGGGTGTCAGGAAAACTTAAGAGGCGTACAAATTCATTAGCACTCAGCTTCTCTGGATTAATAAGTATATCTATACCAAAATCGGATGGTTTTAAAATCTCCTCATTATTAAAAAACTCTGTTGATGAAACACGAGCAACTTTGGTTTTAGCACCGTTTTGGTTTGCTATGGCACAAGCAATAATATTAACTTCGTCGGAATCTGTCACAGCTATAAATAAATCCGCATTGGAAATCCCTGCCTCTTTCAACAGCATGGAGCTAGTTCCAGATCCCCGCAGAGTCATAATATCAGCGCTCTCTTGAACATGCTGACGCGCATCTTCAGATTGATCAATTAATACTGTGTCTCTTCCTTCTGAGGCTAAAACTTTCGCCAAGTGGCGCCCAATCTCTCCCGCACCAACAACAATCGCTTTCATCAAGAACCTACCGTCATTTTAATTAAGTAAAGCAAATTCATAAAGTTTAATCAATTGCTAATTGTGTTCTGTATTTTCAATGATCATTTCGTCATCAATCAGCCGAAAATCAAATTCATTTAACTCAAGATAACGTTGAAAACGGTCGTAGACAGAATCCACCGTTAATTTATCATCATAATATATCAAAAAAGCCATTATTACCTCTGGCGAACCAGAGAACCAAGATGGTTTTGATAGTGTAACTGAAGCAGATTTTGTACCCTTATCTCCTAGCACATGTTCAGAAAATAGAGGAGATTTATTAGCAAAGCCCACACTCGAAATATAGATCCTTTCACTGTCTGGTACCCGATTCATCTCGGGCAATAATTTCAAGATATTTGGTTCCCTAGGCGCTTTAATGCTTTCAATTATTATCCGAGCAAATGTGGTCGAAGCCTGCCTAATGCGAGTGGAAAACTCATATTCTTCAATTTGGACAAAATATTTCCCTTTTGCAAACATAATGTTTTCTTCCGATAACAAAACACGAGTACCATGAATTACGTCAATTTCATCCTCTGGATATCGAATAGAACTATAAATTCCAAAAGCATTTTCTGTCGTNCCCATATCGAAAATCTCAACCATAATGAGTGGATAAGACGCCAAGCTCGGAGATTTATATTCGACATATGCTTGCNTTATAAAGCCNTGNTGATGGAAAAGCTTTGGTTGAGCGTTGATAACATCATTGTAGAGTTTATTCCCAACATAGGTTCGTGGTTCAACACATNTTANCCAGNATNAAATNGCGTTATCAATTGGTAGCAGATNAATTGGGGGAACGTCTGTAGTAACCGACTTGCTAATTACAATTTTTCTCCTACTNCTTTTAGAGATCTCGCCCAAAAAGTGTTGCGCTGTTTTCAAGGATCCAGCTCCCAGTACTCCATAAATACATTTGCTGTGGGTACTTATGGCAATGTAGNTCTTTGATGAATCTTGGCAAGCAATATTGAGAGAACATAATAGGAGGAAACCAGTTACACTAAGTCTCATGATTTTATTATTCTTTACTACCATTGTTCTGCGAGCATACTGTAGAAGTCATCAGATAATTCTTGGATTAATCTCTCTCTGGCTTCTTCAATAGTCTCNGGTGGTTCACCTCTACCCTGAACAATATAAAATTCATAAATCTGGATGTAATTGTCTTGACGATCTATTACCTTGTTNCGAATGCGATCAGTAAAAGTATAATCTATCGTTAACTTCATCCNTAGTTGAATCGGCCGATTATTTGCNTCATAGNTTATTGGTAAGAGATCATANTCAACTATCACAATATNTAGCTGAGAGTCATTACCATCCTGCCATTTCTTNTCAAAACTTGNGGTTATCGACTCACGAACGATTTCGTTATAAAGCCTTCCAGAATTTCGTTGATAAGTAAAGTCAGGATCTTCGATAACTACNGGTGCAATGGTAANAGAATCAATNTGGTTAAGATAATCGGTTGTTGAAACATACCCACAACCCGATACACAATATAAGAAGCATAGAAAAGCAAAGAAAGAGAGTCTCATACANGGGCTAGGAGTAAGAATAATCTAGTCGGGGGAAGGACAGGAAGACGACGGTTCCACTTCTAACATTTATCATCATAATGCTTGGGCGCGGTTTCGGACTTGGACGATGGTGCGGGAGATCGTTTCTATATAAATATGTTTTAATGGTTCTTGGCAAATTCAATACGTAATGGGTAATCTGATCTGTTTTCCAAATAGAAAAACCCAAAATGAAAATTTGCAACAAAAGGATCACCGTTAAAATAGGATTCACCCATTTACGGTCAAACAAAGACAAACTCTCAACTGAAGGCAATTGACGAAGCAGATTACGTGCGCTCATTCTATAAGTTATAAAAGCGGTATAAAGTTAATTACTGTAAACTGTGAGAATCCTAAAGAAATTTAGTCCCTATCTTTAGGAATTCTCATTGATCCACCGCGCCTTTCATCACCACCGCGCCTTTCATCACCGCCACGCCTTTCGCCACCACCACGCCTTTCGCCACCACCACGCCTTTCGCCACCACCGCGTCTATTACCACCACTGTTTCTCTGGTTACGAGAATCACGCGATGAGCGATTCCTATCAGAACTAGAGTCGTCACTATAGCCCTCTGCTGCTTTAGCGATATTAGCTTCTGTTCGTTCTACATTGACCATAATGAGATCTACTTGTCCGTTATCATTGACATCAGCAACGCGAACAGTCACCGTATCTCCAATATCCATGACTTCTTCAACACGTGCAACGTAACCTTCACCCATTTTTGAAATGTGTACTAGACCATCGCAACCAGGTAAAATGTTTATAAACGCTCCAAAATTCGTCGTTCGCACAACTTTACCAACATATTCCTTGTCAACCTCAGGTACTGCAGTAATCTCAGTAACCAATTCTTCAGCTCTACTGGCTGCTTCTCTGTCAGTGGAGGCAATTTCCACTTTACCATCATCATTGATAGCTATCGTAACTCCAGTTTCTTCCTGAATGCCTTGGACAACTCTACCCCTCGGACCAATTAGATCCTTAATTTTGGCTGTTGGTATCTGGATGGTGTAAATTCGAGGTGCATATTCGGATAGATTCTCACGTGGCTCAGCAATAACTTCACGCATCTCGGAAAGCACATGCATACGTGCTTCTTTTGCTTGATGAATCGCTTCTCTCATTAGATCTGGCGTGACACCATCGATTTTAATATCCATTTGGATTGCAGTTAAGCCTGTTTCTGTTCCCGCAACCTTGAAATCCATATCGCCTAAAAAGTCCTCAGTACCAAGCATATCAGTTAGGATGACTTCTTGATCCCCTTCCTTAATAAGTCCGACCCCAACGCCAGCTACCATCTTTGAAATTGGTACACCGGCATCCATCAAGGCTAATGTCGCCCCACAAACTGTTGCCATAGAAGATGAAGCATTAGATTCCAGGATTTCTGATACGACACGAACTGTATAATTGAAATCTTCCTGACTCGGTATTACAGGTGCCACTGCCTTTTCAGCAAGTGAGCCGTGACCAATATCACGTCGGCTAGGTCCCATCATCCGCTTCACTTCTCCAACACTATAAGGCGGGAAATTATAATGTAGGAAAAATGCATGACTTTGATCTCCCGCCAAAGTTCTGCGAGTGACCTCATCAGTACTTGAGCCGAGCGTTACAGCGCAAAGCGCCTGTGTCTGTCCACGTGAAAACAGCGCTGATCCATGTGTTCGAGGTAGAACACTAACTTCCCCACTTATTTGACGGACTTCTTTGACACCTCGCCCATCTACGCGTTTTCCTTCTTCAAGAATTGAACGACGCATTTCCTCTTTCTCAATATCACTTAGAATCGTAATTGTGTCCGTTGTGGCCGCACGAATTTCGGTTTCTTCTTCCAATGACTCATCGGCAAGAATTTCTTCAAGCACATCCTCTTGGACTTTCTCAAGAAACTCGGATCGACCCTGTTTCTCGTCCATACCAATAGATTGACGTATTTGGTCAGTAGCAAGTGCTCGAACTCGACCTAAAAACTCTTGATTAATCTCCTTTGCAATATATTCGCGTTTCGGTTGTCCAACAACGTCAACTAATTCCCCTTGTAACTTAATAGTCTCTTTAATCATTCCATGAGCGTGAAAGATGGCATCAATCACCTCGTCTTCTGAAGTTTCGTGAGCACTTCCTTCCACTGACATAACGGCCTTTTCATTGCCGCCAACAAAGAATTCAAACTCACACATCTCCATCTCTTCAACAGTTGGGTTGATGACAAATTCACCATTAATTCGGCCGATCACGGTGGCCCCAACTGGCCCATTAAACGGGATATCAGAAACTGACAAAGCTGCTGACGCACCAATTAATGATGGTACCCCAGCAAAATGCTCTCCATCAAAAGAAAGAACCGTACACAAAACCTGTATTTCACTCTTAAAACCTTTGGGAAAAAGGGGGCGGATACAATGATCGATTAACCTTGCTGTTACTTGTTCAGTATCGCCGGGGCGTGGTTCTCGGCGACCATAAACGGGAGGAATTCGTCCATTCGCATATCCTCTTTCACGATAATCCACTGTCAATGGAAAAAAGTCAAGGTTAGTAGCTTGCTTTGAGGCAACCACAGTTACCAAAACTACTGTTCCTCCATATTGTACCCACGCAGCCCCATCTGATTGCTTAGCAACCTTTCCTGTTTCAATCGATAACTTTTCGTTGCCAAGTTGCATTTCTACTTTCAAGTTTTCTTCTCCTCTCTCCTCTTCACATTACTTAATCACTATACGTCGTTCCTCTTCTCCCAATGGTGTCTCGAAGGTCAAGCTGATCAATAATCTGACGGTATCTCTGAATATCTTTCGAATGCAAGTACCGCATCAAACTGCGCTGTTTGCCCACTAGTTTAAACAAACCATACCTTGAGTGATGATCTTTCTGATTGTGACGCAAATGTTCTGTTAATCTGACAATTCGGCTATTCAAAAGCGCAATTTGAACTTCTGGCGATCCGGTATCACTATCATGTTTCTTGTACTGATCCAAAATCTCCTTTTTCACACTAGCACTAGACTTCAAAATTTTCCCGCATCCTTTCATGAGTTAGATTATTACGTTCAACTGCGCTGTTAATATAACATAAATATTTGAGTATTGTAAATCAAATCGAATTTTCTCAATATGCTATGTTACAACTAAATTTCTGTAAAAGGGATTTACCTCAAAATTTTGTCCTCAATAAAGCAGATCTTGCACTATCAATATCTGCCTTAATTTGGTTGGTTAATCCGTCCAGATCGGAAAATTTACGCTCTTCTCGGATTTTCTTTACCAATGTCATCTCAATCTGCTGCCCATAAACAATCTGATTGAAATCAAAGAGATGAGCTTCAACCTGAAATTTTTGGTCATCAAAACTTGGCCGTGTGCCCATATTTAAGACTCCTTCAAAAGATCTGTCGCCAAAATTAGCACGAATAGCGTACACGCCACTCGGTGGCAATACTAATTCTCCAGTGTTAACATTGACTGTAGGAAACCCAATTTTCCGGCCCCGTTGATCTCCTTTGATAATAGTGCCCGCAATTGCATACTTCCTACCGAGCAAATTAGCGACTAGGTTTAGATTGCCTTGCTCAACCTCTTTGCGAATCCACGTACTATGAACAGGTTTACCGTCAATGTATCTTGGGGCTACAATTTCGATATCAACGCCATGGCGTTCTCCAACTGATTTTAGAAACCTGGGGTTACCAGCACGTCCTTTACCAAATTGCCAATCGTATCCAGATATAACTGCCTTCGCTCCCAGTTGGCGTATCAAAATTTCTTGTAAAAACTCATCAGCGGACTGACGAACAATACTGGAGGAAAAAGGTNCCATCACCATCAAGTCAAGGCCAAGTTGCTCAAAAATCGTGATCTTTTGGTTGCGGTCTGTTAAACTCGATTTGTGTTGGCTTGATTGAAAGTATTCANCTGGTGAGGGATCGAAAATTAAGANAGCAGNCAANAGATCACNATTTTTTGCCTTGGAGATCAACCGCTGAATNACAGTTTGATGNCCAATATGTACACCATCAAAAACACCGACAGTAACAGCAACNTNGGNTTTTGTTANCGCAATGGATNGAAAATCGACAAANATTTTCAAAGATGAATCCCTGGGAAAGTCATACTACCTGTTTCAGCGCTTCGATCACTACATTCATGGGAACAACAGACTCATTAGACGTAATCTTTCTTTCCTCNAAACTATCTAAATCATAAGCATCTTCAAGTCTNAANATGCCTGATCGTGTACGCACNAGTTGTGAAAGAATAGCNCCACACTNCAGTTGTGCCCCAACGTCGTTAACTAAAGACCGAATGTANGTCCCCTTNGAGCANTCAACCNTAAATNCAAATTNAGGCAGATTCATTAAAGTAATCTCGATCGACTTAATGGTCACTTGCCTAGAAGGTAAATTCTCAATCNGCTTCCCTTGACGCGCGATCTTATATAACGGTTTNCCNTGATACTTAACGGCAGAAAATATAGGNACNGTTTGATCTATTTNCCCCACGAAGCTGTTCAGCACAAAATCTATTTGATCNTCACTAATATGTTCTGTGGGCGAAGTCATCAAAACTTGGCCGCTAGCATCAAAAGTATCAGTTGTAATACCNAGAGTAACCGTTGCACTGTAACTCTTAGTTCCCTCCTGTAANGGGTCGAATAATTTGGTNGCTTTGCCTAAGCATATTGGTAAAACCCCAGTTGCATCAGGATCAAGTGTNCCNCCATGCCCNGCTTTTTTAACACCCCACAACTTACGAATTCGATCTAAAGCNTGCCTNGAAGTAATCCCCTGAGGNTTATTTAAATTCAAAACACCNTCAATCATCATACGCAATATANTTTCTCGTTACCTCAATNACCATTTCAAGAGCNATCTTANAAGATTTATCTATTAGNCAGCCTGCAGCTCGAGCATGACCNCCTCCACCGAACTCAGCACATATCTTTCCNACATCAACATGATCTTTGCTNCGCATACTAATCTTGGACTGTTCTCGCNTATTTGACACCACCATAATTGCAACTTCAATTGTATCAATTGAGCGAATCTGGTTAATTATTCCNTCTGCGTCNNCCAGAGTTGTACCCGTATGATTAAGCATTTTTTGATTTACTACCAGCCATGCNATTTTGCCATCTGGGGTAAGTTCAACAGTCTCAAGTGCCTTAGTAAGTAACCGAAGNCGACGAACTGGATTAGTTTCGTAGACCTCTCTATAGATTTTATCGACTTCGATTCCCTGGTCAATTAAATTGGCTGCGATATGGTGCACNTGTGATGTTGAATTTGAATATCGGAAGCAACCGGTATCAAACATAATACCAGTATATAATGCCATTGCTCGTTTGTAACCAACTTTTGTACCGCTTAATTGTATGAGCTTATATACTATCTCACAAGTTGATGAAGCACCAGACTCTACCAGATTATAATCGCCAAACCGATCAGCTGAAGCATGGTGATCGATATTTATAGTTACTTGCTTCGGCATAAGTGCTTTTGACAGGTGATTTCCTATTCTTACGAGTGTACTAGCATCGAGAACAATCAATACTTCGGGAGAGTAACCATCGAGAGTACAGGGTTGTTCAACCTTGTCGCAGAAAGGAAGNAAATGGTAGTTGGGAGGTACAGGNTCGGTGTTAAAGATCCGCACATGTTTGTCTAGGTCAGCTAGGAAGGAATATANCGCTAACTGTGAGCCGATTGAATCCCCATCCGGATTAACATGCGCAGAAATNGCGAAGCTNCTGTGTTGATCAATTAGNTCCAAGATCTTGTGATAGATGTCCATGGACTGGAGTATACTAACCTTATTCTCGATTTTCCTCAAGTAACTGNTCAATATACATCAACTGTTCAACTGATTGGTCTAGCTTAAATCTCAATTCAGATGCAGTNCGGAGACCAAGCCGATGGCTAATCTCACGACGAAGAAAACCACTNGCACTCTTAAGACCAGCAAGTCCATCATTCTTCTGCTGATCATCTCCCAAGATACTAACCTTAACATTAGCATAACTTAGGTCTAGGGACATCTCAACGTGAGTTACGCTACAAAATTTCACACGCGGATCTTTCACATCATTCAGAAGAACATCACCTAATTCTCTCTGAATCTGGGATGCCACGCGGTCTCTACGCCTTTGTCCGGACATTTCCTTCCCCGCACTTAATAAGCCAATTCAATCTTATAATCAACCAAAAATTCTACCAAATGCATTTTCTCAACCGTTACAACATAGGACAAAACTTTATTTAAATGATGTTGGTCACTAGACACAGATACAACGCTGATGACTGCAGATTGATAAGCATTTTGCAGCCCAACTTCCGCAATCGAGACGTTAAAACGATTCTTCACACGGTCGATAACACTTTTGATCGCACGTCGCTTATCCTTTAACGATCGACTTTCGAGAATACGCAAGTTGATAATACAAACCCCAACATGCATAGAATTCTATGAACTTAGTGTTCGATTCACACTTTCGAGCGTGTAACACTCCAGTGTATCATCAACCCTGACATCGTCAAAGTCGCTAATACCGATACCACACTCATAGTTTATGGCAACTTGGCTTACATCATCCTTAAATCTTCGAAGGGATTCTATCTTCCCTTCGTATATCAAGACACTATCTCTGAGTACACGAACGGGATAGTTGTAGTTGACAGAGCCGAAACTCACATAGCTTCCAGCGATTGTACCAGCACGTGGGACTTTAAAGGTCTCTCGAACCACAGCACGACCAACAACTACNTCTTTCACTTCAGGGTCNAGCAATCCTTCCATTGCCGCTCTAATCTCACTGATTAACTCATAGATGATGGAATACGTGCGAACGTCAGTATTTTCTTGTGTGCTTAACTTCATAGCTTCTGTTGTTGGTCGAACATTAAATCCAACGACAATTGCATTTGAGGCTACTGCGAGCAGAATGTCAGCTTCAGTAATCCCACCAACCGCTGCGCGTATTATATTGACCTCGACTTCACCTGCACCCAANTTCAGTAGTTCATCACTGATNGCTTGAACNGATCCTTGNGCATCNCCNTTNATAATTACATTTAGTTCNTTAATTTCTGCGGTACGGATCTTATCAAACAAACTGTCAAGNCTAACTTGGCTGTTTGGGCTGAGTTGTGATTGTCGATGCTCTCCCTGNCGCTTTGNACTGATTTTCCTGGCATCNGCCTCCGAAGACACAACATTAAATCGGTCTCCCGCTTCCGGAACGCCGCTNAAGCCTAGTACTTCAACCGGAGTAGACGGGCCAACNGCTTTAAGATGTTTGTTNTGNTCATTAATCATTGCACGAACNCTACCACTATATATGCCCGCAATAAAGGAGTCACCTATCTTCAATGTGCCATCTTGGANTAGAACAGTGGCNGCAACGCCTCTCCCACGATCNAATTTGGCCTCAATGATTGTGCCTCTGGCGTGCCGNTTCGGATTACTGNGTAACTCAAGGAGCTCGGCCTCAAGCAACAACATTTCTAGAAGATCTTCAACACCAGTGCCTTCTAAGGCAGAGATTTCAACAAAGACAGTTGAACCTCCCCATTCTTCTGGTGAAAGTTCATGTCCCATCAACTGCTGCTTGACACGATCAGGGTTTGCATTAGTAACATCAATTTTATTGACGGCTACGATAATTGGAACACCTGNNGCCTTTGCATGGTCAATTGCTTCAATTGTTTGAGGCATTACTCCATCATCAGCAGCAACAACAAGCACAACCATGTCAGTTACTTGTGCTCCACGAGCACGCATAGCAGTGAATGCTGCATGGCCCGGAGTGTCGAGAAAAACAAGATTCCCGTTGTCAGATTCAACATAATATGCTCCAATGTGCTGTGTAATATTTCCCGCTTCGGTATCTATCACATTGGTATCACGAATCGCATCAAGAAGAGATGTTTTACCATGATCTACATGCCCCATAATAGTAACAACCGGGGCACGAGGCATCAGATCGTCAGGATCATCTTCCTCCTCTATCTCAGCTGAAATCTTATCTTCAAGTGTTAACTGGCGAATCGGTTCAAAATCAAATTGGTCGGCAATGCCAGCGAGAGTTTCATAATCNAAGCTCTGATTCACGTTTGCCATCACCCCAATTTTCATCAGACTCATGATCAATTCTGTGCTTTTCAATTCCCCTAGTTGTGATGCTAGTTGGCCTACAGTTACGCCTTCCTGTATTTGACGAGTGACATTGTCGACAGGTACCGTTTTCGCTTCTATACCCTCTACTGAAACAACTTCTTCCTCAACAACTTTATGCTTACTTTTCTTTTTTTCTCTCTTGATTTTGCGCTCAGGTTGGTCGGCCTTCGACTCTGCTTTTACTTTCGATTGTGGCTTAGCTGCGGGTTCCTTCGTTTCCTCTTTGGCTAATGGTAAACTCGCTTCTTTTGACTTCGACTTCAGATTCCTTTGTTCCTCGATAAGTTCAACAGCCTCTGGNGACAAAGAACTCATATGAGTTTTTACAACAATTCCATATGTTTCTATTTCCGTAATTAAATCCCTACTTGTCAAATCGTATTGTTTAGCAAGTTCATGAACCCGGATATTTGCCCCTCCTGCTTTATTCTGTTTTTGTCTTGAGGTTGTTGATTTCTCTTTCATCGTTCTCTATCTCCTCAATTCCTGATAAACTTTGGAATGAATAGGCAAAACTCTTCTAGACCAGCCGAAATCTCTCATTGAAATCACATTGTTGATAGCTTAATTCATACCTGCCGTTTTGTTCCCGAATGTGTTTTCGGAAAGACATTATAGAAGCATTACTTTATTCTTCATCTTCATCAGGCAAATCAGACTTGAATACTTGGGCCACATCCTTCTTCATCTGTTCCATTGCTTCAGCTTCACCCGTAACATTCAATCTCCAATTAGTGAGCCGACTAGAAAGACGTATATTTTGCCCACGCCTACCAATGGCAAGGGAAAGTTGATCTTCGGGAACTATAACTTCCGCAGATTGTTCTTCTGCATTAATATTAACGTGCGATACGTTGGCAGGCTGAAGCGAGTTTTTGATGTAAGTTTGAATATCTTCATGCCAACGAATGAGCTCAATCTTCTCTCCATCAAGCTCATCGACGATAGTTCTTACCCGCGAACCTCTAACCCCCACACACGTGCCAACAGGATCAATACTGGAATCATTTGTGTAGACAGCAACTTTTGATCTATCACCTGGATCCCGAGCGATGGCCCGAATTTCAACCAAACCATCTTCTATCTCTGGGACNTCCATCTCAAAAAGCTGAATCACCAAGTCATTATGGTTTCGAGAAAGGAGAATTTGCAATCCACGCTCGTCATTTTCTACACCCATAATGATGCACTTTAAAGAATCACCTCGCCTATATCCTGCGTTACGGTTAAACTCGCCGTCAATTAAAATCCCTTCTGTTCGATCTAAGTCAACAATGATGGCATTCCGATCAATACGTTGAACATATCCTGTAATAATTTCACCTTCACGTTCTTTGTATTCTTCATAAACCTGTTCTCTTTCGGCTTCTTTGATCTTTTGGACAAGAACTTGTCTAGCCGTTTGCGCTTCTATACGACCAAAATCCCCAGTATNAGCTTCAACTNGAATAGTATCATTCACTTTAACATTTGGATCAATCTTCCNTGCTTCTTCGATAGGTATTTCTCTAGCAAAGCTATGCATGATATCAACTACTTTTTTGGGAACATAGCAACAAATTTCTCCAGTTTCAGGATCAAGCTCAATTGACACTTCCTCAGTTGAACCATAACGCCTCTTAGCAGCCTGCATCAGTGCAGATTGAATAGCGTCAAGAAAGATCTCTTGAGGAAGATCTGTCTGATCCATCATTTGCCGAACAGTTGAGATGAGGTCACCTGTCATTGTTCTTTCTCCACTATTATATCATTAAGGATTTTTCTNCCAATTTAGCTTAGCAGTTGCTTGTTCTACTTTTGANATGCTGACTTGAACAACTTTGCCNGACGAATGCTGNAGCGTGATTTTNTTTGAATCAACNTCTTTTAAAANGCCGTTCACGTTCTTAATTTTNCCTTCTNAGCTCGACTGAAACCTCATCTCAATTGTTCGACCAAGATTACGCTGAAAATCTGCTTTGGTNACAATTGGNCGGTCCAAACCGGGGGATGCCACTTCGAGGTCCCAATTNTGCTTGATTAANCCACATACATCCAATATNGGNCTTGTACTTTNTATCACTTGCTGGCAGTCATCTAANGTCACTCCCTGCGACNTGTGGATCAACAACCGGACAGTTTTNCCACTTCCCGANTTATCTAACTCAACATCGACTAACTCAAAACCAAGATCCTCAAGTAATGGTATCACCAAATCCGAAACTGAAGTCCCAAACTGATCCATATTTTCTAAACAGACTACCTCTAAAAAGAGAAAAGAGCGGGAAACCCTACCCCCACTCTCCGTTCAACCTGCAAACCCAAATCAAAGCTCTCATGCTTGTTTTTTTAAAGCCGCTTAAGTGGCCAAAAAACAAGCGTAAGCCTACCACAATAACCTCAAATATGCAAGAGAAAATTAACCTTTCTGATAAGCCTATACCTCAGTATAATGGAATTCCAAAGTCAGAACGAAGTTCCAAGGTTAACATGTATCTTTCCCTGAGAAAGCGCACTTTCCCGAGACAGAGCATAATTAATTCGTAGTATCCCTCCCTTAGATTCAATCCTAGCCCCAAGGCCATACCCAACCTTAATCGGCTCGAAAATCATCGATTTGCTTGACTTTGCCACCGAACCTATATCTACAAAACTAAAGACTTGTGAGATATGACCTACGAGTAGTCTGTATTCAATATTACAATAAAGACGATGTTGGCCGAAAAAGAAATCTTCATCGTAACCGCGCAGGGAGTTTGCTCCTCCAAGTGAGAACATTTCGGTCCAAGGTATGTCTTGGCCCCAAGCAGAAGCGATGTGTACACCTGCTAAGATAACTTGATTCTTCCATGTTTTGGCATATTGATCTAAATCAATCCATAGCTTCCGCAATTTGAAATCGCCGCGTGAAATCTCAAAAGCAATATGGTCTCTCCGTCCCCTAGTCGGAGACAAGAAAAAGTCCCGGCTGTCGCGGATAACACTAAAAGCTACTCCATATTTTATTCTATCCAATTCTTCTGAAGCGCCAATTTCTAACAAGCCAATCCGTTTCAAAGATGCTGTCAATGTGCCTTTCAACATCGGGTTGAAACGTGCACTAATTGTTAAATCCGCCGATTTTTCTTTTGACATNTTGACACTAGTTTGATTTTGACGTTTNATNTGCTCATATTTACCTCCTAGCGAAATTGGTTTTCCAAGCATCCATGGTTCNGTATATGAAATCAGAACTGTTTTTATCAANCCGGATTTCCATCGAAAATTGAGNTGTCTTCCTGTGCCAAATAAATTCGTTTCACTAGCTTCAATTAATCCGGTTAANCTTGGCATATCATCAGATTGGGAGGTAGCAGGAGCATAACCAATTACGCCGTTTATCCGCCCCGTGCGAGCGTCGGTAACTCGTGCGTGTATTTTGACTTGATTAGGAGTATCTGCCATTTCCAGAAGGTTCGGGTTAATTTTATAGAAATAGCCTAGATTAATTAATTGACGAAAGCTTTGATCAATTTTACGTTGGTCAAAGATGTCACCAGCTNGAATTGGNAATTCCCTTAAAACGATTTCTTCTCTGGTTTTTCGAGAACCGCTGANATTAACTGACGCGATTTTGATTATGTTTTTTTCGTCAATTTCTACCCGTAGATCTAATTTNCCATTATCTGGATTCGCGATCACGTCGACNAGCCTCANTTCGACCATTGGATGTCCTTGCTCGCTGTACAAGTTGATTATTCTCTCAATTCCTTTCTCTAACAATGGCATATTGAAAGGCTGCCCCTGACGTAACCCAATTAAGCTAAGTAAATAAGAGTCGGTAAACTTCGTGTTTCCTTCAATAGAAACATTTCCAAACTCTACCGTCTCCCCTTCATGAACCTTGACACAAATTTGTGCGTGTTCCCCTTTTAAGTCAATTCGAGGGGAAATCTCAGCAAATATTAATCCATCCTGCAAGTAATNTTCGATTATTCGATTTAAACCAATCTTCAGTTTCTCCTCGTCGTATCGATCCCCCTTTTTAACAGAGATTAACTTTTGCAGAGTATGTTNATCTATCCTACGATTGCCAACAAAAGATACGCGATCAATCAGAACCATTGGCGACACATCATTTATATCAGGTTGTATGGAAGATGACATAATCACCAACAGTGTAATTATCATTTTATGCTGAACCTATCTTCCTTNCTAAGGTCTTTCAGTCATGGGATACTCTCGCTTTAACTAAAATCCCAGCTTGCTTACGTCGATAAATTACATTGAACGTATCCACTTTAGTATTCTTCTAAGTGCAATATCTCAGTGAAAAAGTGTAGATGAANAACTTGATCAGCGAGCAAAATTTTTCAAGTGTGCTTACAGGCAAGCGGGTCATCAATCGTCAAATTTTCAGTGCAACTGCAATTACAATTGAATGTAAAAAATCCGCTCGCATATAATAGCCTGATACGTTGCCATTACTTGGTAGAACCCAATACTCCCTTAGGTACTATCAAGATAACGCCAAATAGTAACACAGTGAACATCAACTATCATAATGATTTCCGACATAACAAACACNTACTATAAATCCAATATATTTCAGATTTTACAAGGCCAGAACACTAAAGTTCATCCCCTCGAAGCCAGACTTAAGTACTTTCTATAATGTTAGAACAATAATCTGATTTCATTAACACTTGTCCGGACGAAATTTGTTTTTATTTGTCTGTTGTTAGTAGTTCTTCCTTGCGTACCACTAACTATGGTTACTATGTGCTTTATATATATTCTTTGATCTATGAAAACGTTTTCTGGTAGAATGTTATTACCTCAAGGTATCCTCCGCAAGAAATTATCCTCAACTGTTAAAAAGCATGCCACAAATCGAAATCACCAATCTCAATTTCACCTATCCAGGTCGATCAGAACCGACGCTCAACTGTATTAACACTACAGTTGAGAAAGGTGATTTTGTCCTACTAACTGGGAAGACGGCTTCTGGGAAATCAACGTTGCTTAAAACCATTAANGGGTTAATTCCGCATTCCTCTAGAGGGAAATTCCAAGGTAATGTGAGAATCGANGATTTTANTGTTTCAGATTTAACCTTGGCAGATATTGGGCGAAAAGTTGGTCTCCTTTTTCAAAACCCAGACAATCAGCTTTTCTGTACAACTGTTGAAGACGAAATCGGCTTCGGGTTGGAAAATATGGGTATGNCATTGNCTTGTATAGATCGAGCTATCGATGAAGCCTTAGATCTGGTTGGTTTAGGNGGATTTAGACAACGAGAGACATCAACTCTCTCAGGTGGAGAGAAGCAGCTAATTGCACTCGCCAGTTTATCGGCGATGAAACCACAAATATTGTTACTTGATGAACCAACGAGTTATCTCGATGTCAATTCTAGTAGAGACGTTTTACGGATNATTAGTGAATTGAATAAAAAGTTTGAAATCACAATAATTGTTGCCACACACCAAATACAAACAATTGCAGCTTTTTGTAACCTTANTTGGTCTTTAAGGAATGGACAGATAACAGAAGAGAAATCAACACAGAAGCTCCAATCAAAAAAAACACAAGCTTGGAAACGTTCAGCCATTCATATCCAAAATCGAAAAAAACTACTCAAAATGACAAATACAAGCTTTAACCATGAGGGAAATCCAGAAATCTTAGAAAACATATCGTTCCAAATAGGATACGGTGAAATTGTCGCATTGATGGGACCGAACGGATCTGGAAAAACAACATTGCTGATGTTGATGGCAAAATTATTACGACCGACATCTGGTGAAATCACCTTAGATGATTGCAGGTCCAAACNAAAAGGGGAAGGCAAAATCGGTTTCGTCTTTCAAAATGCGGATTTGGTTTTACAAGCCCAGACAGTTGAAGATGAGATAAAATTTGGCCCTCTAAACTTTGGATTAAAACACTNTTTACTGGAAAAACGATCAAACGAAATAGCCGACATATTTAAGATGTCCTCATATAAAAATGATCACCCATACGCCCTTTCTGGTGGTCAACGTCAACGAGTCGCCATTGCGGCCAACTTGTCGCTTAACCCGGATCTCCTTCTTTTAGATGAGCCAACTACTGGTCAAGATACAGATTACCTCAACACNACAATGCAGATACTTTGCCACAAAATCAGTAACGATAATAAGACCCTTATCTTCTCCTCCCATAATGCTGGTTTGGTGTTAAGATACGCAGATCGCGTACTAATTCTGAATCGAGGAAAACTCGCTTTTGATGGCTCAATTGACAAATTCATTGATAGCCNTGCTAGCACTTTCATACAATAGTGATATCTTTAAACTACACATTAGCATCANAACTTGGGTAATCCACTTANATTATAGGAACACGAATACTACACAATAGTTTGNTCTTACCTNCATAAGTCTTGTGCAACGCTATTCCAGTAGTATCACCAAGAATATCACTGCTGGTTTTGAATTGACGAAGTTCATTTGTTTGTGTTACGATTGGTTNCCGCTNGGGAATCCAAAAGGAACTGGTCGCAAATGCGATATCTTATTGGCACATGTTACTTTCTATTAATTATGGAGATATTAATNGNGCTTCGGTCCTTCCTCTATGCTCGTCGTGAGAGGAGGAAAGTACCTCACGTNTTTTTTCCCAAAGCTGCTNTTATTGCACCGCACTACGGCTGGGATTCTAGAACAGCAGNAAATGTTAAACGTGTGCTTGAACAAGATTATGCTGGTGAACACCTAGTNTACCTAGTAACAAACTATGTTGGCGAATCAGNCTATGATAGTTCATATCAACCTTTGTTGGAATTGGTAAANGGATATACCAACGTGCAAGTCGTGCTAGCACCCAATATTATCGATAATAATCTTCCCAGATCGCANAAAATACAGAACTTGATGTCAGTTATCGAATTGCTTCCGGACGATATAGAAATTATCGCTTTTATTGATGC
>PBXZ01000076.1:0-11837 GCA_002729415.1 Candidatus Poribacteria bacterium
TTTGTATATTTAGTTAGTGAAGCCTAATTGTTTTTTGATGTGAACTTCTCGAATCCAGCTTTAAATGCAGCACAAAAACCGATCAAATCACTAAACGGCATAGACAGACGATCTCGGTAAAGGGACATGCGATCAACTGTCTGTTTTGAAAACTCGCTGATTATACTAATCAATTCATCGATTTTGGTTATGTTACGGTTGAGAGTCTCAGTCGTTTCCTGAACATTGTGCAGGGTAGGTTGAATTTCTTCTTCACTAAGTTCACGAATTGAGAGCGCCAATTGGTTAACATGCTCAAGCAAACTAGGCAGTTTCTGGTTTATGTCTTCTACTGTCTGATTAACATCCTCCAGAAGTGGCCCTAGTTGTTTATCGAGTATCATTTCGATCATTTTCAGGGTTGACCCAAGTCGAAAAGCAAGCGAGAAAAAAAACCAAGCCAAAGCTAATAAAGCGACACCTAATGGAATCTGCCACAAAAGTGATAGAGTATACATTTTCTCCCTTCCACGTTAAATTTGGGCTGCAACAATTTCTGCAACGGCATTGATAGCAGTTTTTGTTTGACTTGGATCCTTGGACCCTCCTTGCGCTAGATCTGGTCGTCCTCCTCCACTTCCACCTGCAATTTTAGTCACTTCTTTGACGATGTTACCGGCTTTTAACCCATGGGAGTCAATTAGATCCGATGTCACTCCAGCAATGAACGAAACATCATTTTCATTGATCGATGCTATAACAACTACTCCTGAACTAAGCTGTTTTTTAAAACTATCAACCATGTTGCGAAGTGTACCTCGGTCAATGTCTTCAACAACTTTCGCTAAGACGGAGATACCATTGACCGAGATCACGTCATCTACCAAGTCTACGGTTTGACTCATTGTCATTTTAGACTGCAACTCTTTAACCTGTCGTTCGAGATCACGATTCGTATCTAGTAACTTTCCAATACGTTCGAGGATTTGATCTTTCTGCAACTTTAACATCCCGGAGATATCTTTCAGCAAATCACCTTCATCTCGCTGATACAAATAGGCTGATTCGCCGGTCAAAGCTTCAATCCGGCGCGTACCTGCTGCTATGCTACTTTCACTGGTAATCTTCACAAAACCAATCTCACCAGTCGTGTCAATGTGGGTCCCACCACATAATTCAACGCTATAATCACCAATTTCTACCATGCGTACAACATCTCCATACTTGTCGCCAAAAAAAGCAAGAGCGCCACGATCTTTGGCCTCCTGTAGAGGCATCTCGGCTATGGTAACCTGATTATTGGCTCGAATTTTCTGGTTAACGAATGCTTCGATCTCACGAATCTGACTATNGCTAACAGCTTCATAATGCGTAAAATCAAACCGAAGGCGCTCTGGTTCAACCAAAGACCCTGCTTGACTAACGTGATCACCTAAAACCGTTCGTAATGCATTATGTAAGATGTGTGTTGTTGTATGACCAATTGCTATTTTCTGGCGGCGTTCTCCGTCGATTTGGGCATTAACGACAATACGCGGTGTTATACTACCATCAATTACCTTACATTTATGAACTAACAAATCTGGAGTTGGTTTCTGAGTGTCGATAACATCGAGCCTTCCGCTTTTTGCCTCAATGGTACCCGTATCACCAACCTGCCCGCCGGATTCTCCGTAAAACGGTGTTCGACTCAGAACAACACTGNCTTCATCACCTTTAGTAATTGCNGATATCAACTCCCCTTGATGAATAATAGCAGTAATTTCAGCCTGCGTCTGGGTAGTTTGATATCCAAGAAATTCCGTTTTTCCTGACTCTTTAAGAATTTCGCCGAGAATTTCGCTATCGTATACTGCCTCACCTGCAGTTTTCCAAGCTGCACGGCTTCGGGTCCGTTGTTTNTCCATGCTTTCAGAAAATCCATCTTCATCCACAGAAAAACTCTCGTTCCTTTGCCAANACTTGTGTCAAATCTAGAGGGAANCCAAACGTATCGTANAGTTCAAATGCCTGGTTGCCTGGTAAAACTGACTNCCCTTCAGTATCAATNTGATTGAGTAAACCATCCAAAATATCTAATCCGCGATCCAACGTNTGGTGAAAACGATGCTCTTCGCCCTTTATAATCTCCTTAATAAAGTCCTGACGTGGTAGGACCTCAGGAAAAACCCTTCCAAGTTGGTCAACAACAGTATCAACCAAATTAAATATGAATGGAGAACTCATACCTAATTTCTTCCCATAAAGCACGGCACGGCGGAGAATTCGGCGCATCACATATCCACGCCCTTCGTTTGAAGGCATAACACCATCACCTATTGCAAAAGTAAGGCAACGTATATGATCTGCNATGACNCGATGTGGNACACCANCTCCATCATCAGAATATCCTTGGTTAGTCAAATTAGCAATTTCATCAAGAAGAGGCATGAAGATGTCAGTTTTGTAGTTGGAGTCAACNCCCTGCATGATAGCAACAATCCGNTCAAANCCCATACCTGTGTCGACATGNGTCTCGGGAAGAGGATGTAATTGNCCNTGCTCATCACGATTGTACTGAATGAAAACAAGATTCCAGAATTCCCTAAATCGATCGGAAACGTTGACNCCGTCTTTCGGTTCNCCCTTAAAATCGGGNTCGGCTTCNGGNCCAAGATCAACAAAAAGTTCAGAGCACGGCCCNCAAGGACCNGTCTCTCCCATTTCCCAGAAATTTTCTTTTNCGTCAAACCGCAANACNCGATCAACAGGNAGGNCAGTTGATTCAACCCACATTTTCTCTGCTTCNTCGTCATCAAGATAAATGGTGGCCCACAGTTTATCCTTAGGTATTTTCCAAACCTCAGTAATCAATTCCCAAGCGAAACTAATTGCNTCACGCTTGTAATAATCACCAAAGGACCAATTTCCAAGCATTTCGAAAAAAGTATGGTGGTGGCCATCATAGCCAACCTCCTCAAGATCATTGTGCTTCCCACTCACGCGGATACATTTCTGGGTATCAGCAGCACGTTTATAGTTTCTTTCTCCAAGTCCCAAAAAGACGTCTTTGAACTGGTTCATACCCGCATTAGTGAAAAGCAAGGTTGGGTCATCTNCTGGAACNAGTGAACCACTCGGTACAATAACATGNTCCCGATGGTGAAAATAGTCCAGAAAACTAGCTCGNATTTGGTCTGATGTCATCATTATNTTGGTTTATCTTCATGTTCCNTATCACGTCANCTACAGNGCTNCAATTATAACANACANGCANTGGATATTGTAACNTCAATCTTGTTCAAATCTACNCTNTATCGAGTTAGAATTCGCCATANTTCGTCGACTTTTGANTTCAAATTATCGACGGTNCCACTATTGTCAATCACAAAATCAGCATATTTGACCTTCTCAGANAGGGGCAACTGAGCCTTAATCCGAGCTTCAACTTGGTGACAATTGATCGGTCGTTTCTGATCATGACTACGTTTAATTAATCTTTGCTTCTGCGTATGAGCATCAGTTGTCACAACAATAATCAAATCAACCGTTTCATACCCATTAGCCTCGATTAAAAGAGGTGAATCAATCATAGCAATTCGATCGGGATTCCTTTCAACAAATTGGTGAGCAGAATGCCTCGATTCCTGCAAAATAACAGGATGCATGATGGCATCAAGTTGTTTACGTGCTTCAGGATCAGTGAAAACTACCTCTCCTAATTTAGAACGACTAATCTTGTCATCATCATCAAGAATTGTTGTGCCAAACGTTGATAGCAATTGACCAAAGACAGAACTAGTACTCTGCAAAAGTTGATGCCCAACCTGATCAAGATCAATAATAAACGCACCTTTTTGAGCGAAAAACTGGCATACGGCTGACTTGCCACATGCGATCCCTCCAGTTACACCGATAATCTTGCCACGATCAGTCAATTCTGTTTCCCCATATAATAAACAATCCATTCCAAAACTAGCAGAAACAATGAAACAAGGGCGGTGGCGCGCCAGACTTCGACATACACCATCTGTTCTTGTATTGTTTTTTCCTCCAATACTTTTTGCTTTGGAGGCTGTTTCTTTATCAAGCTTGATTCTGATGCATTTAACAAATTTACCGCAAATCTACCAACAGATTGATCGTCTACAGAAACAGTATAAATGCCCACCTGAGAAGTATTGGTGTAGACAGACATTGTTTTCAAATCTACATTCGTACCATTGGGTGATAGAACTGAAATAGATTTTTCTCCTTCCAAATTCAAATAGAATTTCACGGGTTCTCCAGTCCGGACCAAATCAGGATAGATTTTGGTCTTGGGTGGAACCAACCAATCAAGACACTGTGAAATTAGCATTGGTGCTGCCGGAATCGAGATCGCAAATGATGATAGTTGCAGGTCGAATGGGTCAAAATTGAAAACGACAAGTTTTTGGTCATTCCATTGCCCATACCATACCAATGGCCCAAGATCTGTCTCAATCAGTGGAGTACCCCAGACAGGAAGTTTACCAATCAATATTTTCTGAATTTCTATGTCGAGCTGAGGGATATCACGCAAAATGGGATGTGCTCTATCTTGATTAATAACGTGTGTTGAACTTTCGCTTTCAACGAATTCCGCCATCGGGAAATTATTTGGGAGAGCGAGGAAAATCACATTTCCAACTGGCAGTACCGGTGGCATGAACTGATCGAAAATAATAATATCACCATAACCATGATAACTCTGCGTGTTCGTTTGGTTAAATTCAATATTTGGATTTGTCCTCAACATCTGAATTAACAAGCGTGGTTTCCGATCAGTTACAAGAACCACCTGTGGCTTAATAATCGGATGTAATATTGCCGAGGCACTATTATCTATTGAAAGCGCATCATCAAGATCAAATCGAACTGTCACAACATGACCATCAAAGCCTGCATCTTCCAGTGTAAACACAATTTCTTCCGACACCTTGCCTGCAGGCATCCGTACAAGCTGATCATCAATCCATTTACCTTCAATTTCCAGACGAATCTTAAAATCTACGCTCGTGTCAGAAAAGTTCTGCAGAACAACAAAAATAATAATCAAGGAAGGACGCTCCAAGTTACGTGTTACATTAAAATTCACAATCGCAACGTTATCGAGGTGTTTNCCAATCGGAATCATCTGAAGATTTTTAAGCTTAAGNTTCGCTAGCCCACCAAAATCATCTGAAACAACATAGATTTGTGTATCAGCAGTTTGGTAGCTGCTGGCAACNGATAACACTGATTTTAAANGGCTGGACNTATGCTGAACCGAAAGCTGATTGACTACAGACCTTANTTTTNTTTTATCAGAAGTGAATGAGGATCGAATATTTGGAGGNATGGANGTATCCAAAATCATTATTCGACAATCGGAGGGGAGTCGACTAATCAAACTCAAAGATTCCGACTTCGCCTGATCGAAGTATGTTTTACCATTGTTTCTGGCACTCATACTTGCCGATGTCTCAANTATGAGAATGGCCTGATCCNAATTTTCTAGTGGCCGATAAAACGCCGGACGCGCNATGCTACCAACAACCATCAACANGAAAAGAATTTGAAGNGGCAATAATAAGGAAGTTTTAAGCTTTTGGAATGGAACGTTTGTTTGTGTCTCCTCAAACGCAGATAGCCACATTTGTACACTCGGTACAATTTGTTGCCGCCGTCGAAGTTTCAAAAAATGTAACAGCACCACAATCGGAATCAATACCAGTAAAAAAAAGGCTGACGGATTGAGGAATCGCATTTCTTTTATGCAGACACATTACCGCTGGATTCAACTATTTCGCTATTTNCAGTACTCTGGAGNTCATCTTTAAGCCGAAATTTTTCGTGTATCTCATCGTAATCCCTTNCGCCTTCTANACCATANTCCTTCAACTTAAGAAAATGCNNCTCAGCTTTGTCAANAAGCCCNTGTTCAAAATAGATTGTGGCNAAATACTTATGCATTTCGCGNAAAATACCAGGCCAATGACGTNCACCTNCCATTTCCATATCCACAAATTGGGTGGCGGATACAATAGCATTATTAACTACAAGATCAAATNGTTCTTTNTTNTCACCCGTAAACNTTTCTGGGTTNTCCTTATATNCTTGNAGTTGACTCACCGCTCTATCACACTGATTATATGCTCCTTCTATATCGATCCATCCTTCAAAAAACTTTGCTAGGAACTTAAACATACCTCAGGACCTCCTTATCTAAAACTGTTTGAAATTATATCAGAGTACGCCTGAATTAAGCAACGGAACATTTGTCTTGACCCCCTGATTGCTTATGCGTTATAGTAATCCAAAAAGGTGAAAGGCAAACAATAAATGTATGATCTGGTGACGTTCGGAGAAGCAATGATTCGCTTGGCTTCCCCCGATTTCATGCGCTTAGAAAACGCCAGCTCTTTGCTGGCAACAGCTGGTGGTGCAGAGTTGAATGTTGCTGTAAATAGTGCAAACATAGGCTTAAAAACAGCATGGGTTTCTCGACTTGTTGACAATTGGTCTGGACGATTCATCCGTAATAAAGGTCGTGAGTTAGGCGTAGATATCTCTCATATCATATGGTCGGATTTCGATGGTGTTGGTCACGAACGCAACGGTTTCTATCATTTGGAATTGGGTGCGGGTCCACGTGCTAGCAGTGTGACCTACGATCGTGGATATACTGCCATATCCAATATCCAACCTGGAGAGGTCAATTGGGCTTCCATATTTGATGGCGCGAAATGGTTTCATCTAAGTGGGATTACGCCGGCTCTCTCAGAATCAGCTGCCGCTGTTTCAAAAGAGGCGTTAGAAACAGCTCGATCAATGGAACTTGAGACCAGCTATGATTTGAATTTTCGATCGAAATTGTGGAGTCCAGAAGAAGCCCAAGCAGTTAACCAAGACTTAGTAAAATTTGTTACCGTTTTAATTGGAAACGAAGAGGATTTTGAAAAATCACTTGGCTTCAAAGCAGAAGGCACAACAGAAGACTTTGCTAAGTTAGACCCTGAAAGTTACAAAGAAGTTGTATTCCGCGTCGCTGAAACCTACCCAAACGTAAAGAAAATTGGAACGACGCTTCGTGATGCTAAAACTGGTTGGCTAAATGATTGGCGTACACTGCTTTTTGANGGTCGAAAGTTCTACCTATCACAGATTTATAAAGANTTGGAATTAGTTGACCGAGTGGGGGGAGGCGATAGTTTCTCTTCCGGATTGATCTACAGCCTGCTTCAAGAAAAGAGCGCACAAGAAGCCGTCGATTTCGCTGGGGCATATTCAGCCCTCGCCCACACTTTTCCAGGGGATTTTAACTGGGCAACTGTAGAAGAGGCAGAAAAGGCAATGCAATCGGGAAGTGTTCGGATCAACCGGTAAAGGAAGCACATCCGCTTCNGAACACAGCTAGAAAGTCAATCCTGCTGTGTTCAGAACATTTGCTAGTAACGTAAAGGCAATTTGGGTTACCAAAGAATTGGTTTCCCACCTGCTCTCACAAGCGGACGGTCAGGTTTCGCCAAAATATCAGGGACAGGACGCCCAGAAATTTTCTCCGGCAAAAGCTGGTGGCCGATTTGGCTGAGCATATGCTTTCGAATATCTGCACGTATCTGTTCCTCGGCAACTCGGCTATACTCTTTGGCAGGATCTTGGGTTTGGAATTCTCGGATGTACTTTGTATACCCAGTAAACCCTTTACCCTTATCTTCTCCGTTTAACCAGATCGCGTTGCCTGTTTGCGTATCAACANCNTTAACTGTAANATTTAATGTTGCCTGCTGATAAACGAGGANAAACCTTGTAGTGCCAGAGATTCCGGCTTGATTACTCATATCAAAAACTGGATTGTTGTCCATCCACTCTTTAATTCTTGGATTTGCAATGTGACCAACAATAATTAGATCGGCATTAAGTTCTTTTCCGATTTTAGCAGCCAGTGCCGAATCCATAAAGATATCATTTGGTTCAAGCCCTTGGTTTTTGAGTGAGTCACCGACAGGACTTAGCGTATCCGATTGATCGTAAATCCATTCTCGCTCCTTTTCAGCAATGCTTAAACTAGTAGCGAGATCCAATGGGAAACGACGTTCCATGTTAGCAGAATCCTCTTCAGTTGCAAAAGGAGCGATGACAATTCGTTTGTGGCTCTCCTTTAACTCTATTGGTAATACCGGCTTCGAACATCCGATAAAAAACACGGTTGTAAATAGTGTCAGGAAAACAAAGACTACAATTTTCTTCATTATCGAGAACTCCTACAAATTTTACGATTTTCAGATTATAGCACGCCTAAACTTTTATGTCAATACTTGATAATCCAAGGTAAATCCAAATGAAAACCCCGATTAATAAAATAAGAAACATTGGGATTACAGCACACATCGATGCTGGAAAAACTACCACAACCGAACGTATCCTATTCTATACCGGAAGGAAACATAAGATTGGTTCTGTTGACGATGGCACAACCGAGATGGACTGGATGGATCAGGAACGTGACCACGGTATTACCATCACAGCTGCCGCAACAACCTGCTTCTGGCAANATCACGAAATTCATTTGATCGACACACCTGGACATGTAGATTTCACTGTCGAAGTTGAGCGATCGCTTCGTGTTCTTGACGGAGCAATCGCTCTTTTTTGCGCAGTCGGAGGCGTAGAACCTCAATCCGAAACGGTTTGGCGGCAGGCGGACCGCTATGAAGTCCCTCGAATTGCCTTCATCAATAAAATGGACCGTCTCGGCGCGAATTTCTTCCGAGTGATAGACATGATGTCGGATCNGTTGACTACGCTGCCGTTACCTATNCAAATCCCAATTGGGGCTAGTGATGATTTTGAAGGGGTTATAGACCTAATCAAAATGAAAGCACTTTATTGGAACACAAATGACCAAGGACAAACCTNCGAATTTTGCGATATCCCACCTGCNATGCAAGATGAAGCAGANCTANCACGTGAGGCTATGATTGANGAAATTTCCAGCCAAAANGATGAATTNCTNGAAAAGTACCTAGAAAATGAAAGCATTAGCGAAGANCTAATTAAAAGTGCAATCCGATCCGGCACATTAGCAAATGTTTTTTTCCCAATTATGTGTGGCGCGTCGCTCAGGAATATAGGCGTTCACCCTTTAATTGATGCCATCGTCGACTTTTTGCCTTCTCCTAAAGAGGTCCCTGCCATCGAAGGAATAGTACCTAATACCGAGAACGTAGAAAAACGTGAACCAACAGAAGACCAGCCATTTTCAGCCTTAGCTTTCAAAGTTGCAAGTGATCTTAACGTTGATAAGATTGTTTACTGCAGGCTATATTCTGGAGTGCTCAAAAAAGGGCAGGTTGTTTTAAATGTTAGTAAAAATAAGAAGGAACGTGTAATGCGTATATTACAGGTTCATGCAAATAAAAAGGAGAATTGTGATCANGCATATCCAGGAGATATCGTCGCACTAGTTGGCTTAAAAGATACCACAACAGGNGATACATTGGCTAGCCAGAAGCATCCNNTACTACTTGAAAATATTGTTTTTCCCNAACCGGTTATTTCAGTCGCTATAGAACCGACATCTGAAAGTGACAAGAGNAAGTTGGANNCGACCATNCAAATCTTGATGGAAGAGGATCCAACCTTCACTATGGAAATTGACAAGGAAACCGGACAGCGTGTCATCTCTGGAATGGGGGAACTTCACCTTGAGATTCTGACTGACAGAATGTTTCATGAGTTTGGTGTCAGCGCTCGAGTAGGCAACTTGCAAGTTGCCTATCGTGAAACAATAGGGGACATTTCCGAAGGGAGAGGAAAACACATTCACAAAACTGAAGATCAAGGCATCTACGGGGATGTTATACTACGAGTAGAACCACTNCCAGATATAGTTGGATTCGAGTTTNTCGATGCCAGTAATGANACACAAATTCCACCANTTTATGTNCCANCCATAGAAAAGGCGGTGAAAATTTCGATGCTAAATGGCATTCTATCTGGTTATCCAGTTCAAGGTGTAAAAGTCACCCTACTAGGCGGATCTTATCACGAAACAGACTCTTCCGAAATTGCCTTTGAAGCAGCTACTGCTGTCGCGTTCGATAATGCTGTTCGTAAAGCAAGTCCAATATTACTCGAACCGGTCATGCAAATACAAGTAACAGTACCAGTTGAACATGCAGGCCAAGTAATCAGCGACCTCAATTCCCGTCGGGCTCAAATCAGCCAAACTGAAGACGAAGGGCAAATGGAAATAATTTCTGCAACCATATCGCTTTCCGAAACATTTAAATATACAACCGACCTGCGATCAATGACCAAAGGGCGCGGCACATTTACCATGGAATTCTACCAGTATCAGCCACTTCCACCTAGCAAATTGAACAGACCATAAATCACTGGGCATCTATTAAAAACATGGCATGATTACAAAACTGGTTGAACTCTCAACTATGATCAGCTCCTTTCTGGTACAAATGACTACCTATCCCGAGACACTTCCGCCTAGCTTTGCCCCTAAGCGAATTCTAGTCATTAAATTGGATCACTTAGGAGATCTCTTGCTCGCAATTCCCGTTTTTTCCAATTTACGTCACACTTTCCCCTCAGCCCAAATTGATGCTCTCGTTGGCAATTGGAATTACGAGATCTTGCAAAACCATCCTGATGTAGATGAGGTTATTGGCTATAATTCCCATTTCTTTTCGCGTGGAATGGCCCCAACCAACCTGCGCCAAACTTATAAAATCTTTTGTCGTTTGCAAGAACAACAGTATGATTTTTTGATAGATTTACGAGGAGATTGGGTGACAGTGGTCTTTGCTTTATGGGTGAATATACCCTATCGGCTTGATCGGGCGTATCTGCAAATCGGGCATAAAATCGGTTTAAATGGTTACAAGGAATTGCACGAATCAGCTCGGAATCTCAATCTTCTGAGGTCGGTTCAGATCCCAACTCCAGTTTGTACNGCAGATTTCCATACNAAAAAAACCGCAAAATTATGGGCTGACAACTATCTGGAAAAATTAGAGGATCCCNNNAACCNACTGAGAGTTGCCATTCATGCGGGATCNCCAATTGCNGCAAAANGATGGCCAACCAAACGTTTTGCGGAGTTAATAGATTGGCTNATTTTTCACCATCAAGCNCAGGTTTTTTTGGTTGGAGTCAAATCAGAATTNCCCATTAACTNCGAGATTGAAAATAGGATAAAGAAGAAAGCNTTCAACATCGTGGGAGAAACTAATCTTCAGCAACTGGCTGAACTTTTGCGANGATGTAATTTGTTCATTGGTAACGATTCTGCCCCAATGCACATTTCTGCTACTGTTGGCACACAGACAATTGGTCTATATGGTGCTAGCAGTCCAAACCGTTTCTGTCCTATTGGGCCAAACTGTGCAACCNTTGCGAGANAATCAATGAATCAAATTCACGTTGTAGATGTGGTNTCAGTAATTGATAGTTTAGTNTTGACTTAAAATTGTCAATCGTGTTANAATANTGTTANGATNGGTGGNGNTTAGGTTATTTCGTTAGNACTCCATCTTGNAAATCAATAGNATTGACAGGTNTGAGGTTTGTATTGNNCCTAACATCAAGACAAAACNAATCAGTATCTTGACCACCAAGTAATGAACTAACCAAAACACGTAAATTAATAGTTGGAGGGTAAAGTGAAAAAGAGATCAATTTGGAGTCTGATGACACTGTTGGCATTAGTAGTGACATGCTATACCTTGGTTGGATGTGGAAGCGAGGATCCTGTTAAACCAAAAACGTCTAAGAAAAATTCTGTTATAACTGTGGATTCAGTTTATGCCTCAGATTTAGACGGTGGAATGCTACCCGACGGTTTACTTAACGAACTC
>PBXZ01000077.1:0-18993 GCA_002729415.1 Candidatus Poribacteria bacterium
TGAGAACTACTACGCAAACAGCCCAGTTAAAAACCCAGAAAACAAAAACCCCAGTAATTTCCTCGGGCGGGTTTTGCGTGGTGGATCATGGAAGAAACCTCCGTTGAAGGTGAGGAGCACGATGAGGTACACTTTGCTACCTAGTCTTAGTGATGACACAATAGGGTTCCGTTGCGCAATGACGGCCAACCAGCAAACGTCACATAATGATCTACCATGGGACCTAAATAAAGATGGCGTCGTTGATATCCTTGATTTAGTGATTGTCTCGATCCACTTTGAAAGGGTTAACGCACCGAGCGGTGATGTAAATAAAGATGGAATTGTTGATATTCTTGATCTGGTGGCTGTTGCAAATCATTTTGGTGATCAGATCAATTAACGGCTAGTACCATGTCAACCTGATTTCAACCTAGTTCCCAGATTTGAGCTTTTACCATTCCCATAATCGATGTACGATAGAAAAACGTTCTAGATTATGTATTTACAGAGTAAATACATAATGATAATGTGTATTCAAACTTACATTTGCATNAGGTTTAAACATTTAAAACGATGACTTTTTTTATTGTCCGACCCACACCAAAATAGTATAATGAAGANAGCTATGGAATCTGCTCAAACTCCTATTTCACCTGACCAATCGCTTCGCANCCGAATGCGTAAATTCTATGAGACCTCCGAAGCATACAANGGCTTACTAAATCAGCACAACCACGTTTATCTAAAATCTTATGTCGATCTCGTCGACTGGTACACTCCATCGGATGAGTATACGCTTGACCTGGGTTGTGGAAACGGAATTTCATCCAAAATGCTACATGATCGAGGTAGAAACGTTGTTGGCGTCGATATTTCGCCACTCTTTCTGGAAGAAACAAAAAAATGGGAGAACAAGAATCTAAAGTATTTTGTAGGTGATGCTTTGAATCTTGATTTTGAATCTGGACAATTTGGCGTTGTATGCTCGAACGAGTTAATTGAGCATACACCTGATGTGGAGACGACTCTTCTCGAAATGATTCGCGTTACCCGAAAAGGNGGGAGGATTGTGGTTGCTGGACCTAACTTGTGTTCACCTATCATGCCACTTCTCGACTTCACACAGATGATTTTCGGAGGAAACGGAAGACCAATTTGGGCAGAGACAAAACAACAGGCTCTTAAAAACGCACTAAAAAACACAGNCCTCTATTTCACAAAGCGTTTTGGACGACTACCGAACTTTCTATACCGCGAGCCAGATCTTGAAAATCAAATCATCGGAGGAGATGCCGACAGTACTTACATTGCTAGTCCCATTGATCTGGAAANNTTTTTTCAGCAACAANGCCTACGTATCAAAAAACTCTGTGTCGGTTTTGGATTTAAAGGCAAAATAATGGCGACCTTTTTTCCAAGAACCAGCTTGTATATCAGTATGGTCATTGAAAAATGAATATTCGACCTACTGATTTTGTGTTGGAAATCGGTAGTGGACACAACCCAAAANCAAGATCAGACGTTCTATGTGATAAGTTCATTGATGATGATCTCCAGCGTGGCGGAGNGATTNTCACAGACCGGAGTATGATTGAGGCAGATGGACAATANTTGCCTTTTGCCGATAGTTCATTCGACTATGTGATNTGTTCACATGTACTTGAACACGTTGAAGACCCCAAATTAATGATTTCCGAACTAGAACGGGTTGCATCACGCGGCTATATCGAGGTACCATCGGAGATTTCAGAACGTCTTTACGGATGGCCCTACCACCTATGGATTTTTAACCTAATCGATGGTAAACTGTTAATTCAAAAGAAAATAGATCCAGATCAATTCGGCCAACTATTCCATACGCTNGTAGCAAAAGATAAAGGCTTTTTACGTTTTCACAAGAAATATCACCCAATATTTTTAGTGCATTATGAATGGNNNNAAAAAATTGATTATGAATTTCNAGACTCAAANACACCAACATTGGATTTCAACTCGTCCGAGATTATTAACAGCATGCTGAAAGAGATCCAATCNACTCCATGGCTGAAGAAATGGCAACCCTTNATCAAAGACCTTATTCCAAAGACAGTAGTTTCTAATTTAAAAACAATNATAGCAAAACAGCGACGCCAGCCAACGAAAACCCTACGTGATATTATCGTTTGTCCCGATTGCAAAGAAGAAGTTAGATGGGAANATAAATTTATCCATTGCAACCATTGCAATGCTGATTATCCCATTCTCGGTGGTATTCCGAGACTGATCCCAAAAATTTAAGATGGAATAACCCAATGCCTAGCGAAGAAAAAGTTAGCAAAATCGATACAGCTACGAAGCCATTTATAGACGAGTTGCATCAAGAAATGATCTCTGGTCAAAGAAACTTGGNACCGCATCAGTCGCAGACTTCTTCTGAATCCTCAGATTCGAATTCAGTTTCAGACATCCGCATTATCGAGGTAGAAGGAACGTCACAACATAGTTGGGAAGANGCTGCACGCCACGCGCTGAGGGCAACAACACAACACTTACCTTCAATTAACGGAATTGAAATCGTTCGTCAAACAGCCACAGTTGAAAACGGTATAATCAAAGAATACAGATCCACTGTTCAATTACATTATCAAGTTAAACATGATCTGGGTTCACAAACTGCAGNGGAACAATCCTCAACAAATGCTGATGAACTACCTGATCATCATGAAACGGCGGGAACACATATGCAGCAAGATATCGCTAAACATTATCAAGAAGTTCAAAAACTTGACAGGAAAAGATAAATTCTTTATAAACACACCAGATCGAAAGGGTACACACCAAAAAACTGAAGGGAAGGAATGATGCCTCAGGTTAAAGTTTATACAACTGATTTTTGTTCATATTGTGANGTTGCAAAACGGATTCTAGAAAGCAAGGAAATTGAGTACGAAGAAATAAATATCCATGGCAATCCCGAGATGCGCGACCATATTGAAGAACTCACAGGCAGACGTGACGTACCACAAATTTTCATCGGTGATCAGCATATAGGTGATGATGATAATTTAGCTGAGTTAGCCAGGTCAGGAGAATTAGACAGATTGTTAGAAAAAGAAGGAGACAATAACATATCAGGGCATAGCGACACAATCGAAGAACGGAATGTAATTATAGTGGGTGGCGGCACAGCAGGCTATGCCGCAGGAGTTTACACTTCGCGAGCCATGTTGGAACCGCTACTGTTGGTAGGTGACACACTTGGTGGTCAACTTTCACTTACACTTGATCTAGAAAACTACCCAGGGTATTTTGGTGATCAAGCAGGTGAATTCGTAAATGGACTTAAGGAACAAGCNGAAAATTTCGGNACAGAAACTCGATTTGAATATGTTACTGAAGTCGANTTCAATAACCATCCATTTTCTGTTAAGACTTACGACAACCAATATTTGGCAAAATCAATCGTAATATGNACAGGAGCCTCACCACGTACTCTTGATATCCCTGGTGAAAAAGAGTATGGNGGACGAGGTGTTTCTTATTGNGCTACTTGTGACGGTTTTTTCTTTCAAGATCAGAGACTGATCGTTGTNGGTGGNGGTGACGCAGCACTGGAAGAAGGAATTTTCCTAACAAAATACGCTTCNGAGGTTATCATCGTTCATCGTCGCGACCAGCTACGTGCCAGCCAAATCATGCAGGAACGGGCTTTTAAGAATGATAAAATTAAATTCATCTGGGATACTGTTGTCGACGAAATCCAAGGTGAAGAGCAAAAAGTAACTGGAGCACTACTGAGAAACATTAAAACCAATGACAAAGAAATATTTCCGATTGATGGAGTATTCATTTTCGTCGGTCATATACCAAATACCGAATTATTCAAAGGAATTATTGATCTAAACGACCAAGGATACATCCTTGTTGATGAAAAGCAACAAACAAACATTGGAGGCGTTTTCGCCGCTGGCGATGTTCATGACCATCTATTTCGGCAAGCGATTACAGCNGCCGGCGCAGGAGCAGCTGCGGGCATTATGGCAGAGAAATTCGTTGCTGAACTTGAAAACAGAGCCTACCCAGGGTAGGTGACAATAGCGAGGTAAAATATGGGACTCGACTGGAAACCACGTCATCGTGATATTGTGATAGGTAATATTCCATGGCTTGCACGGATTACCGATAAAGCGCGTGCAAAAATTGAAGGTACGCTTGGAGACTANGTCTACCCCTGACCAGCTGATCAAAAGTTCCTGGAGGAACTTAAGGTAAAAGCTGGGCAATTCACTGAAATCGTACAAGANAACCCATCAGACGAAGACATGATCGCAGCAATTAGATCCCTCAGAGATTAAAAAAAAAGAGAGTCATTCTCTCTATACATAATCCGGAGANAAAGGTATTGGATTTAATAGATTGGCGCACTGAAATCGATGAAATNGATGAACAAATACTGTCACTATTGCACGAACGTTCAAAGTTAGCAATCAAAGTTGGGAAATTGAAGGAGGAAACCGGCAAAACCAGTATTTATGCNCCACATCGCGAAAAGCAAATTATAGATCGACTGAAATCGATAAACTGCGATCAGTTCCCAGAAAAGCAGCTGGAAAAGATCTTCNCTGAGATTATATCTGCTTGTAGATCACTGGAAAAAAAAATACGGGTTGCCTATCTNGGCCCCCTTGGCAGCCACGGGCATACAGCTAGTCTTGAACATTTTGGATCATCAGTTGAGTTCATCCCAATTGTGCCACAAACAGATATTTTCGCTGAAGTAGAATCAAGCCGTGTGGACTATGGTACTGTGGCCATCGAAAATTCCACCTACGGTACTGTTCGCGATGTCCTNGAAATGTTTNTGCACTCCCCNCTCCATATCTGTTCAGAGAGACTACTTCCAATTAGACANCATCTACTCGCTCTCTCAGCCCCGAAGGATATTTCGAAAATCTATTCACATCCCCAATCTTTTGCACAGTGTAGACAATGGCTGCATCAGAACCTACCTAACATCCAACAGGTCGAGGTTGCAAGCACATCTGTTGCCGCTGAGATTGCCAGTAAAGAACCCAAATCTGCTGCAATCGCCAGTAGNCTGGCNAGTGAAATTTATNAGATCCCTATTGTTGCCGATTCTATCATGGATAATCCAAACAACACCACNAGATTCTTGGTTATTGGAAACCAATCTGCGCAAAAATCAGGTAACGATCGCACATCGATTCTNTTCGGTATAAATGATGANGTAGGTGCGTTATGCCAAATCCTAAGCANTTTNGAATCGAACCAAATCAATATGAGCAAAATAGACTCATTTCCATCACAACACAAACCGTGGGAATATGTTTTTTTTGCTGACCTTGATGTACATGTAGAAGATTCAAACGTACAAATCGCTCTTAAGGAAATAACCGACCAATGCCTGTTTCTCAAAGTGTTAGGCGCATACCCACGTGGAACTTAGACCGACACACATTCGATAAAAACCAATGCCCATAATGTCAACCACACCCGCTAGCCTGATTAGGGAAATATTGCCTTTCTGTTAAAGAAGGACTATTTATAAAATCAAGCATTGTGTAAAATGCCAACTAATCGATTCGACGCTGTCTCGCACTGAGACTCNCCAATATGTCACACAATCTATATGCTGAGCTGTATCAGAATTCCCAATAGGAAATCTCAAAGTTGGGCTTGTCATCGTACCAATACTTTCATAAAATTCCCTTCTCNTNTTTTTCNCATCAGTTTTCATGATTCAGATTTNTTCTAAATGCTGGTTGCTAGCGTTAAAAACAGGTCTTCAATATCAATTTGCAACAACCCTCCATCTTGGCTTCTGCCTTTAGCAATACAGATATTACCAATGCCTATAAAACCAGGCTGCAATTTGCTTTCCAATAATATTTTGTAAAGCTGGACAGAAAATAGACACCTGACCAACATCTCAGAACAATCAATCTAACAAAAACAAAATCTTAAAACCTTTGTTTTGAACACACAGGGTAATTACTGCCTTTAATGAGAAACCATTTGACCAATCTCACGACAACACAGTATACTTAGCGAAATCAGTAAATTTAGGTCTTAGATGATTTAAAGTATTAACTCTCTATTTTTTTCAACATCTTAACAAAACAAAATGAAGGATTAAGAAATGAAAAAGTATCTTTCGATCTCTTTAGGGTTGTTTGCTATGGCGATAATTCTGTTGAGCGCGATTCCTGCAGATGCACAATGGCGCAGTAAAACACATGATAAATATGAAGCTGTAACTGGTGTAAACATAAAAATCGATGGTAAGCTCGGCGATTGGGCTGGTGTCCCCGTCTGGAAAGACATCAAAAATATAACTGGACGAAATGCACCTGGGCCAGAGAAGTCGTTTGAGGAATGGGACGGTGGCAAATGGACCGGTCCAGATGACCAGACAGTTGCCTTTATGTGGGCTTGGGACGCAGATGCGCTTTACTTAGGCATATCTGTAACAGACGACTATCACAATGCCCCTCCCAACGGATGGAACGGCGATGCCGCTCAGCTAGCCCTTGAAGGGACTGGAACGCGGCCGAAAGGTGGAAGAGNGAATTTAATCCTCTACAATNTTGCTTTAGGTAAAGAAGGTAAGCTTATTGTNGANAATCAAAAACCTTCTGGAANAGGACTAGGAACAGGTGATGTNGCCATCGTCCGTGATGGCAACAAAACAAACTATGAAATCCGATTCAGTGCTGCACAGCATGGTGCCATGGTGCAAGGCAGATCGGCTGGTGCCAGCATATGTGTTAACGATGGCGACGAAGGTGGTCAGGCAGGTCAGAAAGGTTGGGGTGGATGGTATCCGCATTCAATTGTCTTTGGTAACCAATCGGAGAAAACTGGGTTACTGGTACTTTCCGGAGGCAAACCAACATCTGTTGAAGCTAAAGGTAAATTGTCAACAACCTGGGGTGACCTTAAGCAATAAAATAGGTTTCAATACCCGAAAAAGCACTGGTTGAGTATTTCGACTGGTGCTTTTTTATTGCTTCCAAAATTAATCATCAGAACAGGGTTTGGCACGTTTTTGGTATATCAGTCCTCTAACTAAAACGACTTGTAAAACCATCAAGAGCAAAGGAACAGAAAATTTGGCCCCTTTTTGACGTTTCCCATGGGTTCATGGTATTATTTCAGCCATCACAAGTTCAGAATCATACAGGAAGCAGATATGCCTGCAAGAATTTCCAAACAAAATTTCTGTATCATGGTGATATATGCCATAGTTCCTGTTCTCGTAATGCCGTCAATCGCTTTCTCCACCGCAGAGATTTCAGTTCAACCAGCAATAATAAAATCACAAACAATTGGGGAACAGTTGACAGTTGAGGTTAAAATTGCCAAAGGCAAAGGTATTGCGGGATTTCAGTTCATTCTATCTTATGATACAACTGCTCTAGAATACGTCAGCATAAAAATTGGAGACTATTTGCCATTCGATGTTTTTGAAGTCCCACCCAAAGTATCTGACGGGACTATTCGCTATGCGGTCGCAGCACCACGTGGTAAACTTTCCGAAAAGGAGGATGGAATTCTAGCAACTGCAACTTTCAAGATACTGGATAAAAAGGAATCAACAATTAAACTGACTCAGGTCAAACTTGCTGACGGCAATGCAGACGAATTCCCTTCCCAGATTAAACAGGTTAGCGAATCAAATGAACCAGATCCCAAAGATACGTCTACCCTCCCCCCGAAAGACCCAGAAGCTTCAGAGCCAACAAAAACGCCTACGGGGCCAAAACCAAAGGAAGACCCACTAGCCTTGGCGAAAAAATGGCACTTCGACTCCTACGATGTTTATGAATCCTTGACTGGTATCAAAGTGAAGATTGATGCCGACATCGGGGAGTGGGCTAACGTACCTACTTTTATAGGAGTCCAAAACGAGACGGGAATAAATGGCTCTGGCCCAAAGAGATCATTTGAAGAATATGCTGGCGGGAAATGGATAGGACCTTCTGATCATACAGTTGCCTTTAAGATGACTTGGGATCCAACGGCTATTTATCTTTGTCTGATTGTAATTGATGACCAACACCAAAACGATGATAGCGGTTGGAATGGTGATGCTGCCCAACTTGCTTTTGAGCCAACTGGTAAACGCACTAAGGGACTTCCATTATCTCTCTACAATGTAGCTTTAAGTAGCAATGATGGCAGGATTATTATCGATAACCAAAAACCTGCTGGCGGTACCGCTGGACTCCAAAAGGCAGATGTTGCCATCGCCCGAGATGAAGACCAAAAGAAGACATACTATGAATTCAGATTTACTGCCAAGGAGATGTCTCCCGTCGGCATGAAACAATTCAAAGATGGCATGGAATTCGGTATGGGTATTTGTGTTGGTGACGGTGATAATAATCCTACCAGTCAAAAAGGGTTCAAGGGTTGGGGAGGCTGGTTCCCTCATTCCATAGTTTTTGCTAAGCAAGCGGAAAAAACTGGTTTAGTCAAGCTAGTTGCCACTAAGGCAGTTGGTGTTCAAGCCAAAGGTAAACTGGTAACAACATGGGCAAACTTGAAGAAATAATTTCAACCCCAACACATGTCGCGAAGTACTGACAGCGGTTGAAATTAGAAACAAAACTTCTAAACTTACGATATTCTTAAATGACTTCCAATTGGTCTCGGTCTGGAAGTTCTGGAAATGGTGCACTTGGCAAAGTTTGATACCAGTACGCAACCGAAGAAATATCATCCTGTAAAGGCAGATAACGTCCTCCACTTCGCCAGCCAAGTGCTTGAATCGTAATACGAAGATTTTGGTCAAACCGGATGGGATCCATAATGTGCCAACGGTACATGCCAAACCTTTGTTGAGATTGGTAAACGCCATCAGGACGAATGACCTGCGGCAACCCAGCATATGGTGTTGTGAACTCACGGTACCCATCAACGTCAAAATTGTAGGATCCACAAAAATAGTCTTCAGTACCAGTCCCACAAATAGTCGGAAATTCAGTGTCTCCGTCCATATAAAACTTAACTTCGCCTTCCCCCCACCAGCCAGTGTTGTTCACTCCCCATGCCATATAAGTCCCAACATACTGCCCCCAACCTTCTACACCATCCACGATTGTGTAGACATCTTTGTACGGAAGCGGATTTGTTCGTCGGAACTGAGCATGAAAGTAAGCCACATCATCAAGCACATCTGTAAGTGTATAATTAATCTGATAGTAAAGTTTCATCGTCTCAGACCCAATATTAGTCATAGTAATGCGACATTTTTTTCGAAATGGCATCTCCCAGTAACAATTAAAGGCACTGCCTGGGTTTACACAAACCGGCAATGAGCTGACCTGAGCATATTTATTCCAACCACAAGCAAAGAAATCACCAACCGGACACTCGATAGAAGGAAGTTCCGAATCATCCCAGTAAACCCTTAAGATACTAAACCGCCAATGTCCAGTCGGTGTCATCCAAATCTGTTGAATGGCACCGGACCCATCAATGTTTGCCAATTGGCGAGTTTCTCCTGGCTCAATCGGGATTGAGGGAGAAATTTTCCAGCCTTGGCCAAGATCTCTAGCACAATCTTGGCCTGTACCTTGAATAGCCATACCCCCTTTACCCTTTTCACCAGTGAAATTTTCTGGGCTTATCGACCGTGTTCTGGCATTTGATAAACGTGATATATTACCAAGATGTAATCCAAGACCATTAAACCCTGCCATACCCATCTCCGTTGACTAATCCTTTTCCATAATGCGTTTAAAGTTTTGTCTTCTATTTTCTTCGGCAGACAATCAAACAGCGACATAATACCATATATCCCTTTTCCAGACTCAATATATAACATCGCATATTATTAAATGGCAAGATCATAATCCATCTAAACCAAATAATCAATTGCTTTCAAACACGATATATCCGTCAGTTCACTAACAGATATATCACAAATCTTGACAAAGCTCACTTATGGTAGGTAGAATAATGCTTTAGTCCATAGATGATTGGATCTATTGCACCTAATCTATACCCTTAATGCGGATTGCTCTATACTTTCTGAACTATTGGCTACCTCCCTTATTGTGTATGGGACTAATCTTTTTCCTGTCCTCCCTTTCAAATCCCCCATCACCGGATGTTGGGTTGGAAGGAATCGATAAANTCTTTCATTTCGTTGCTTATTCAGGATTAAGTTTTTGGGTAATGCGNGCATTCTTAAGTNTCAANCAGGAAGTTCCACCATATTTACCTTGGTTAGTCACAATTCTGGTAGTNANTCTCTATGCAGCAAGCGATGAATGGCACCAATNGTATGTCAAGGCACGCGTACCAGATATCGCAGATTGGATCGCAGATTCTTTAGGTGGTGTCTTTGGCGCCTTTGCAATGTATATGTGGCGAAGATTTTCAAGTCGTTCCAAGTTGATAAGTTCATAACATAACTAAGGAAATCATGAGTTCTAGTCTTAAAAAATCAAGTTATCGAAGCTGGCTTCGCGCTTCAATATGCTGTGTATTATTTTGTTTTTTTTACCAAACGACAACAGTTCATGCCCTTGAGAAGACTA
The DNA here is from genome assembly GCA_002729415.1 of Candidatus Poribacteria bacterium. Lineage (GTDB taxonomy): Bacteria > Poribacteria > WGA-4E > WGA-4E > UBA9662 > UBA9662. The sequence continues at coordinate 10,533 of PBXZ01000077.1, forward strand.
ATCATTTAACACCAGTTATGCTTATCGGAGGATTTGGATTACAGTTTGCGGGCGCATTAGTGGGAACATCTGCTCAGAACAGCTATGACCAATACCTTTATTCAGTGGGCTCAAAAATGGCATCTCACAGAGAAAAATACAAGAGTCGTCGCAACCTTAGTTTGGTTATCAAACGAACAGGAATAGGGTTAATCAGCCTAGCAACACTCTTATCAATACTTGATCAAGCTAAAATTATTTCCAGCCCCAACAAGAAAATTGCTAATGCTATTCGCATTCTTCCACTACACGATCCAGATCAATACAAAGCAGCATTCATTTTACAAAGACCATTTTAAAAAAAGATGTCTATAATGAAATTTTTTTTCGCCTCATATTTTTTGGTTATAGTTGGCTTTATAGCACTCGTTTTCTTTGGCTGCGCTAGTGACGAAGATTACGCAAATCCACTGGATCCACAGAACCTACGAACTGCCGGATCCCCACCTGGTTTAACTCTGACCCCAGGCGATCGGCAGGTAACTGTGTCTTGGAGAGAACTTAATTCCAGAATTGCCGAAGATATTAAGGGGTACCGAATCTACCGTCGCTTTACTGAAGATTCAAATACAAATTTTGAACCTGTCCCTTTGTTTGATAAAAACAACAAATTACTAGATTCAATTCCAGCCAGTCAAAACATTTATATTGATAAACACGAACTCAAAAACGACCAGATAAGTACAATAACAGGCGATCAACTTTATTATGAATACCGAATTTCATATATTGATGATCGTGGTATTGAAATACCAAATCCAACTGATCCTCCTAATCAAGACGACGAACCGCCACGTATATGGACCACTCGAAGAACAACCCCAAGTGACCCTCCACCAGTTCCAAACATAATTCTAGGTAAAAAGGAAAATTTAATAGTCACAATCATCTGGCCAGATTACAATCCTCCTTCGGATTTCAAGGAGTTTCGGATATTCTATACAACACCAACTCGAAATGTCTTTATCGAAATCCCAGAGCTTGATCCTGATACCCGTTTCTATAGAGATATTTCTTTTGAGCGGGACGGTGAAGAAAAGACCTATCGCGTTATTGCATACGACAAATTTGGTGTTGCAAGCGTTGCTACTATTAAAGTAAAAGCACCCGATGTTCCACCCGACCCTCCAACAAATGTAAAGGCCCAATATCAAATGCGCAGTCTCGTTAGCAACAGGTACAATGCCACACTAACTTGGACTCCCCCAGATAAGGAAAGAAATTTGGATCTAGCAGGATACTGGGTCTATTCCACCAAACAAGGTGGAGGCAACCCAACACCACGTCGTAAGGTAGATGAAAAATTCAATTCTGTCATACTAGAAGGAGAGGATTTTATCCTCGACGCGGAAACACGAGATCTCGTACCAAGACAATACTTTTTGACAGCGTTTGACGATACCCCCAATTCAAATGGGGAAATAGACGAAAGCGAAAAAGTCGCCGTGCCATTACCAAACACTGGAGAATAATTTAGTACGAAAGAAAAAACAATGAAAAAGTCTTTATTTACCACTATCTTAATATCAATAGCGATTGTCATACAAGCTGTTGACGCACAACCGTTCCCTACCAAACTTGGTGCCATGCAAACAGCTAATACATTGGGAAAAGGTGGCTACATAACGTCTATCGAAGTGACCCAATATAAGAAAGAGAATATCTCTGAAACAAAACAAGATGTTATTATAGGAAATTTTGAGGAACTACGTATTTTAGAACTTATGGCCAATGTTAAACTAGTTCCAATTCGATTAACTTACGGTATAGGGGATCACCTAGATTTAATTCTAGGAGGAACACTCGCTAGTGGAGAAACAAAAAAAATAGTAAAAGATTTTTACAATACCGGTGACATGCACCGCGACCGACGTGTTTACAACCAACCCGTTTTCGAAACAGTAATCGGACTGAAATATAATATCAAGCCTGATGCTGGAGATGGGTTACCAACCGTCTCTGTTGGTGCCGAATTTCAGGCAGGTTATACCATCGATCACACAATCGACAAAAAGTTTTCAGATACTTCCCCAGCAGATGGCACACCTTTCCTCGGAGTGATACCTTATATGGCGATAACACAGCAAGTGATGTCCGATTTCCACATGCATGCCGTTATCGGATCCCATTTCTTTAGCGACCTAAATTCGTTTTGGCAAATTGGCGGGGAGTTTCAGCTGAACGAGAAAATTTGGGCTCTTGGAAACTATTCAAACAGAATTATAACAAATGGGATCGAAATTAAAAGACCAACAGGGTTCGGTTTAAGATATAACCTTTCAGGTCAGGCTTCGCTTTCAGTCAACTTCACAACCGCTCCCGGTATTCAGTTTAACTTGATGCTTGGAGGCCTTAGTAAACGCATCACTATCCCTAAAGCGCCCACGGAAGATGATTTTGATTTGCCTTTCTAGCCACTTAGCAACATACAATCTAAATTCACCTAAAGATATAAAAATCTACGTCATCAGGAAATACTAGCGACACAACCTCCCCAATTAAGCAACAGCATACCGCATCACAGCATCTTCATCCAATTCGATACCCAACCCAGGTTTTTCTGTGACTGCAGCATACCCATCTTGCACTAAAGGCTCAACCAGCAAGCTGTGCTCGTGAACGAAATTACCACACAAATCACTTCCCAGTGTACAATTAGTCACAGCAGCGGAAGCATGAAGTCGAAAGGCATCAAAAACACCCAAATCGACATTGGACGCTTGCCACACCGGAATACCGCCAGCCGCTGCGATTCGAGCCATATCCAAGAATGCCCAATCTGAGGGAGCGACATTAATCGCATCTACAGATTGCGTGTGTACTGCCTCAATTACTTGCCTTGAGTTTTGAAAATGAGCTGCGATAATAATATCAGTTTCTTCCTTCAATCTGCGATAATCCTCCATGTCATCCTTGGGAATCGGGTCCTCAAAAACCAGATCGTACCTTTCGATCTGCCGTGCCAACCTAAGTGTCTTTTCAACTGTGTAAAAGCGATGGCCTGGATCCAGAACAATGCGTAGAGAAGGAGCGGCTTCATTGATTGCATGCACTCGATCTGCAACATCGCCATCATCTATTTTGCATTTTATCTTGATACCTTTAAATCCTTCCAAAGAAGCACATCGAGCAGCATTAGCCGACGCCTCTGGCCCCATTCGGCTTATCCAGTAATCTACTAGTACATGTTCCTGGAACTTCCCACCAAAAACACGGCATAGTGGCCAGCCAATAGCCTTACCAATTAAGTCTAGCAAAGCAATATTGTATCCACCACCTCCCAAGTTCCGAGGTTCAAACTCAAGCGGATCTTTACCAATCACGTCAGGTGTAGTGTTAGCTCGCTCACCATAATACGGGCCACTCATACCAATCCCAGTCAACCCATCATCCGTATGGATACGCAACACGTCCTGTCTCCTTTGACCAAGTGGAGCCGGATAGCTGGTGCTAAATTCCTCATATTCCGGTGGGGGTAGAATACCAGATAAAAAAGGTACACAGACAACGGTACGTTCTAATCGTGTTATTTTCATTTGACTCTCTTTCTAATAACAATTGCTCTTGCAAACCCAACAACAAATCAAAAACAGAATTAGTAATAAATTAACTGAGAAACGCTGCTATATTTTTAAATGGTCTTTGACGCAAATATAGATGACCGCAAGTTTATAGAGATACCAAACACTTTATCGCAGACATCTTACGGTTTACCAAGCATCTTCTCATTGAGACTCCAGTCATACTCAAAATAACCTAATTTATAATCCTGAAGGACAGTTTTCCTTTTCCAATCAGGAATATCAAGTAAAAATTGTAGCACATATTCTTTTAATGACATTCCATTCGCAGTAAAGTCATTCTTATACCATTTGAAAATTCTGGACAACTTTATCTCCTTCTTATCATGGTTCAAATAAACATTGGATGAATTCTGAATAAATTGGCGTAATTTGTAATCAAGTTGTTCATCCAAACTATCGCCTGACAGAATTCGATTGCTTAGCGGAGAACAACTACTAGACGCACAATTTATAGCAAAGTGGATTCGTGGATCCTTGTACTTTTTACGTAAGATACCATTTTCAATCCGGTGTAAAGTACACTCTTTCCCTCCAACTATAAATTTAATTCTCCAAAATATCCCCTTTCCCCAACTTATCTGGTTAACACTCGTAATTCCAGGATTATCAATAACAGACTTCATCATTAAAGCATTATAAGCATTGATCCAATAGGCCTTTTTATCATTTTGAGTTGGGAATAGCTCAGGATAATTCTCAGGACTTACCTTTGCAAGAAAATCTATAAAAGTGTTCAACTTAAGTGGGTTTTGGCGGAGGTTGCTGTAATCGACATAGCCACTTGAATCCACATAGGTTCGCAATGCATCATCATAAAATTGGTAGGCATCCGTTCCGCTCTCAGAACTTGCATCGGTTTCTTGGGAAATTTGATCATACTTTAAATTCTTACTTTTGCAGCCACCAACACACCCATTTAAGATAATAGTGATTACTAACAATATGTTTATTCTTGTCCAATTCAGCATTTGCTTTTCGGTCAACTTATTTCTCCAACCAATTCAAAACCAAAAACTCGACATTAAGATAACCTGATCCTCGCCATTCAGTTGCCAATTCTTGTCATCATTCCTNTTTTTATTCTCAATATTCCCCCAATAATAGATCTCAAATGATNCATTCTTGNCAAATCTGTACCGAGCNAANGTTGTGATTCGTTGCTCTAAATCCCCTTTTACTCCCCCATTCGGATCGAATGATTCATAACGNCCTGAGACTGAAAGTCTAGGTGTCAAACGATATTTAGCTCCCACATAGTAGCCTGTGGACACGAGACTGCCAGATCCATTTTGGACTTTAAAATCACATTCAATCTCAACTGAAAATTTACGAATATTAGCTATTAAAAAAGCGGCAGATACAGCTTCACTTCGCTCTTCAAGCTTATCGAACAAATGAGAAATACCAACTCGGATGAAAGTAAATTTACCTCCAATGGTTGTCAAGAAACCTTTATGCTGATTTCGGTCAGCCAGTGTGTTACGGTTTCCGTTGAACACAGCTGAATTGAAAAACAGATTCTTGTAGTTCCCAATTACCTCAAGACCAAGATCGCGTTTATTCGATCCTAAATTATAACCATTCCTAACTAGGATATTATGATCATCCTGATGAAGAGCAAAAGGTAGTTGAAACTGTCCAATTCTCATCCAAAGACGATCCGAAATGATTTCAATTCGTCCGAAAGCGTCAAAAGGATTCCCAAGATTACTAGACAAAGTAACCTGAACTTTATCCGATACTCGAGCATGGACAGCAACTTCCGATTTCATCAACAAAAACGTATCAACAGAAGAATGGCAAGAGACACAACCAGCCGTTTCCTGATCACGATGAGTGACNTGAGATGCTTTAATGTAGGCNACGCGGATGTCTCCAGAAAAGGANTGGTCTTGAGTNAGAAGATTTGCTTTAACCAAAAAGGTTTCAGGATCGAAACCCTCAGGNAATTCAAAGTTATTTTCGTCAAAAAACTGGCCAACNGGATTCCGAGTCCNTCCACCATTTGGGTCTAGATGACAAAAAAAACAGTTCTGATCAACTAGATCCGCAAACTCGGGAAAAGCCTCAACGGACGAACCCAATAATCCAAATAATAGAATAATTAAGGATACAATAAAAATATAAATGACATTCACATTCGTTGTTTTTTCTGATATAGTCAATGCTGTTGGCCTGAATAACTAAGAAATGCTTTGATCTTCACTATTTGCCAGCCACAATTCGAGACCAAGCTAATATGAATGAATCAGTAAGCATCACTAAAAAACTGCCTCTTTCTATGCATAGATCTTATTTCATAAATACGAGGGTGTTAAACCATTTTAAGACATCGAGGATATGACAGTCCAATTACTATTAATTTATAAACCAAGCTTACCAAAACACAATTAAAATTGATTTATTAGACCATAAATTTTTCACCAAATTGAATCGAGTCTGGACCATACTGACGCAAGGAAACAAAGTGTATTATACAAAACTTCATTACAGTGAAATAAGCCCATACTGTGTGCGAAATTTAATACATGTTAGCCTACAAGCTAAATCAAAAAGCAGGATACCTGTGATCTTCCTTTTCGTCCTGCTCGGAGGTAGCACACTTATACTCGGATGCAATTTATCGTATCTCATGAATCAACAAGGATGGAGTAAAAACTATGCATTACTCGAAGAAGCACGAGCAACCAATCCCTCTATGATTGATGGCAACATGAACACAGGCGGAAGAGGAGAAATCAGACCAAGTTACTCAACAATGCACCAAACATCCGAAGCCTATGTTTTACTTCCACAACCAAAACTCGTGAGCAAAATCATTCTGCTCAGTAGAGAACTACAAGAAGGAAAATTCAAGGGCAAACGCTGCGAACTTCACATCTATCAGGGAACACAATGGAAACTAATTGATTTTTTTACCATTAAGGGGATAAAAACAGTAATCCAATTCCCTGCAGTCAAAACAGAACAAGTTCGGCTTCGCCTTCCAACATGGACCAAATTTGACTCAATGGACAAAGTAGTTAACGAAATAAATCAGGATATAATCACCAGAAAGTACTACGATTTTATCCCCCCAGAAATTTTGGAGATAGAGATATACGGCCCTGTTGCAACTCAAACTGTACAACACTAGAACTTGTTATAACAGTTGACCTAGTGAAATTGCTTAGGCACTAGCAGCCCAAGCAACTCCTTGACTAATGAGTTGCTGCATGGCAGGACGTTCAAATGTATCAGAACTGTGACCTAAGGTTGTATAGAAAACACGCCCTTTCCCGTAATTTTTTGCCCACGCCATTGGATGGCTTCTGTTATGCCATTCTGCAGAAGCAAGAATATGGATGTAAGGATCATAAGCAGATATATAGATCTCATCCTCCACTTCAAAATCACTAAGACCTTGAGTAATCGAATGTTCGGTATCTTCAATCCTAACAGTAAATGTAGCTCCGGGAGGATGCCAGTTAGAATGACCTCCAATCAAGTCAACAGCTCGCCCTCCAATCCACCAGGCAGTACCATGCACACCGACTAATCCCTTTCCATTGTGTATATAACGGAAGAATCCATCTTCTTGTTTGGAAGTTAACTCAGATTGGCGGGTTAGGGTCCCATCTTCTTGACGAACAGTGCGTGTAAATCCAGTCCCAAAGACACAAACATCAAACTGATCCAATTCTGCAGAAGCCAAGATATTTTTGTCACTGGTCAATGTAACCGACATATCATCTCGCGACAACAAGAAATCATTAATAACAGTTGCACTACTTTCAAATTGGTGATTACTACCAGAAAGAACCAAAACCTTCATTTTCAAAATCCTCCTCAAAAAAGATCCAATTTCAATAATCTAAAACAAAATTTTCAAGTATCATTTTAAAATGGACTTTCGATACTATGGGGCAAAACCTCCGAGAGCTCTATAATGATTCCACATATAAGTTAACACAAAGAAGAAAGCATTTTAGATTTAAAAAAGCTAAACATAAAATTACTACTACCTATATTCCGTAAATCCCTATGAATACAAACTCTAATGTCCCACAGATACCTTATATTTAGCTACACCTTTAATAACCGTCATTAGAATCTTCCAGCTCTATCTAAGAAAATCAACCAAACAGACACCACAAGAATGATACATTAAAAAAATAAAGAGCCTTGTTATCCACTTGTTTTTGCCTTGAAAGATATCATGATCAAACTTGCATAGATGGGGGAGTTGATTAGACGACAAAATTGACACTGAAAACGGCAGCATTAAAATTGGAATAATCAATCACTTAGAAATGAATAAACTAAATTTGTCGGAGAATGATAGAAAGCTGTAAGGCACCTACAAAGGATAAACATCTAGTGTCTGTAACCATGTTTTTAAATCCTCAACAGATTGCGCCGTATCTGCAGACATTTCTAAGGGACGACCACGCGTGTCAATGACCAGTCCAACCACACCACCTCGTACCTCTGTCTCAACGGCTTGTCCATTCCCTGCGCCTGCATCAAAATGGCGGTTGGGTTGAATTTTAACCTGCACAACCTCATCCATCCCTATTTGATACAATTTCAGCTCACCGACTGGAATTGTGTCTTCTACTATTCCAGAGGGCATATTTACCGATATTTCCAAGCAGGAACTACCTTTTTTAGCCTGTCCTGCCGGGGCGATACAAGTACCAAGATGAATCAAACAATCGCGATTGAATACTTGGGTTGCAGCTTCCTTATTAACCTGTGATAAGACACCAAGTTGAGGCATCATAAAAATGCTATCAACAGCAAGCTGGGTAACACCTTCAGGTAAAAACGCATCGATCATCATCAACATTGATTGT